>NZ_CP022708.1:747500-1007500 GCF_025340265.1 Novosphingobium sp. 9
TTGCCACCACGATCACCGAGGCCCAGACGCTGGAGCAGGCGGACATCATGGCGCAGCGCCTGCTGCCGTTCGGCTACGATATCCTGACTGTCGATATCCAGTGGTACGAACCCCACGCTTCCAGCTATGAATATGCGGCGAAGCCGGTGCCGACGCTGGATGGCCATGGCCGCCTGCTGCCTGCCCCAATCGCTTTCCTTCGGCGGCGGACGGGCGCGGCTTTGCGCCTCTGGCCGGGAAGGTGCACAAGCTGGGCCTGCGCTTCGGCGTCCACCTGATGCGCGGCATCCCGCGTCTGGCTGTCGAGCAGGACCTGCCGGTGCTGGGCACGTCCACCACGGCGCGCGCCATCGCCGATACGACGAGCACCTGCTCATGGAACCCGGACATGTACGGCGTCGATATGACAAAACCCGGCGCGCAGGCCTATTACGACAGCGTGTTCGCGCTGCTCGCCTCGTGGGGCGTGGATTTCGTCAAGGTCGATGACCTGTCGCGCCCCTATGATGCCCATGCCGCCGAGATCGAGGCGATCGACCGCGCAATTGCGAAAACCGGACGGCCCATGATCCTGTCGATGTCGCCCGGCGAAACCCCGGTGATCCGGGGGGATCATGCCCGCAAGCACGCACGCATGTGGCGCATTTCCGACGATTTCTGGGACAAGTGGCCGTTGCTGGAAGCGCAGTTCACCCGGCTGGAGAACTGGAACCCTTACATGGGCGTCGGCCCGGACGGAGAGGGCGCCTGGCCCGATGCCGACATGCTGCCGCTGGGCCGTCTGGCGCTGGGCGCGCGCGATACTCTGTTCACGCCCGACGAGCAGCGCACGCTGATGACGCTGTGGTCGATCGCCCGCTCCCCGCTGATCATGGGCGGCGATCTGCGCCATCTCGATGCGCCGACGCTGGCGCTGCTGACGAACCCGGAAGTGCTGGCGGTCAACCAGCGCTCGACCGGCAACCGTCCGCACTTCGTCGATGACAGCGCCCGGATCTGGTCTGCGCGGGCGGAAAACGGCGATACCTATCTGGCGCTGTTCAATCCCGCCGACGAGGCTCGCACTGTCGGCATCTCGCTGTCGATGCTCGGCCTTTCGGGCACCGTGCGCCAGCGTGACTTGTGGGCGCGCGCCGACGTCGGCACCGCCAGCGGACGTGTGGAACACAAGATCGCAGCGCATGGCGCGGCGCTCTACCGGCTTGCAGGCGCATGAGGGGCAGGAGGATGACACGAACGAACTCCCGCACGATCACGCGCACACTGGCAGCGCTGCTGCTGGGCACGGCGATAGTGACGCCCGCGCTGGCACAGGATGCATCGCCGCCCGCCTCACCAGACGAGCACTTTCCGGTCGATCCGCCGGTCACGATCACCCTGCGCCCCGATCTGGCGAAGGAGGCGGGCAATCGCCGCGGCGCTTTCGAGGGCTGGGGGACGGCGCTCGCGTGGTTCGCCAATGTCACCGGGGGCTGGCCCGATGCCGAGCGCAATCGGTTGGCCGATCTGTTCTATGGCAAGGATGGTCTGGGCTGGACCATCGCGCGCTACAATATCGGCGGCGGCAATGCGCAGGATATCGAGCCCTATTTGCGCACCGGCGCGGCGGTGCCGGGGTTCTGGAAGAAGCCCGAGGGCGCAACCGGGCGCGACTGGTGGAACCCGGACGATCCGGCGCAGTGGAACTGGCAGGCCGATGCCAACCAGCGCTGGTGGCTCGATGCGATCCGCGACCGGGTGAAGGCGCCGATCTTCGAGGCCTTCTCCAACTCGCCGCCTTGGTTTATGACCGTTTCGGGCCGCGTCTCCGGCGCCGACAAGGCCACCGACGACAACCTGCAACCGGGCAAGGAGGGCGCCTTCGCCGAGTATCTCGCGCGCGTGGTCGACGAATTGCAGAAGCGCCATCACATCGTGTTCCGCACGCTTTCGCCCGTGAATGAGCCCAACACCGATTACTGGTACGCGGCGAATACGCAGGAGGGCGCACACTGGAGCCCGCAGCGCCAGTCTATGATGATCGAGGCGAGCGATGCCGCGCTGCGCCGCCATGGCCTCTCGACCGTGATCGCCGCCAGCGACGAGACCAATTCGCACACCTTCCTGCGCGACTGGGCGGGCTGGAGCCCGGCTGCTCGCGCCAAGGTGGGCCAGCTCAACGTCCATTCCTATGGCACCGTCCACCAGACTGCCGTGCGCGATATCGCCACCGCCAGCGGCATCCGCCTGTGGATGAGCGAGAACGACACCCCGCTTTCGGGCGATCCCGAGACTTACACCGGCATGGCCTCGCCGCTGGCCTTCGCCGAGCATGTGGTGCTCGACCTCAAGCGGCTGGAGCCGTCGGCGTGGGTATTCTGGCAGGCGGTGGAAAATATCAGCGGCGGCAACGGCAAGCCTAGCTCGAACTGGGGGCTGGTGAAGGCCGACATGGCCTCTCCCGCCAGCGGGCCGCACCAGATTCATGTGACGGGCAAATACTGGGCGATGGCGCAGTTCAGCCGCTATATCCGGCCCGGCGACCGGCTGATCCCGGTGGACGACATGGATACGGCAGGTGCGCTTTCACCCGATGGCAGGCGGCTGGTGATGGTCCATGTCAACGCGGGGCTCTCGCCACGAAAGCTGGAACTGCCCAGGGGGTGGCGCGTGAGCATGGTCGTGACCGATGCGACGCATCAGGCGACGTGCATGGCGGGGACGACGGTGCCCTCACGCGCGATTGCGACACTGGTGCTGACAAAGGGCAGCGAGAAGGGGCCTTGCGTATGAGGCGGGCGCTGATCGCGTCGGCCCCGGTCGCGCTGGTATTGGCGGGCCTCGGCGCTTCGCTGGCCGCCGGTGCCTCGCCTCCTCGCGTGTCCAGCGCTAAGGCCGCACCGCTGCGCCTGCCCGACATGCCGCTGCACGATCCGTGGATCGTTGCCGACAAGGCGAGTGGGACGTACTACCTCTACACCAGCAACATCGCGAAGATGAGCGGCGATCCGCGCCTCGGCATCATGGTCTATACCAGTCGCGATCTGGCGCACTGGACCCGCCCGCGCGTGGTTTTTGCGCTGCCGAAGGATAGCTGGGCCAACGAGGGCGCCTGGGCACCCGAAGTGCATCGCTGGAAGGGGCGCTGGTATCTCTTCGCGACGTTCTACAACGATGCCAAGACCTTGCCGGTGACGCGGGATGGCAGCGGCGTGGAGCGGCACCCGGTGCGGCGCTCGACGCTGCTCGCCTCGGCGGACAGCCTCTCTGGCCCGTTCTCGCTGCGAAACGATGGCACACCGCTGGTCGATCCGTCCACGATGACGCTAGACGGCACGCTTTATGTCGATCCCAAGGGCAAGCCATGGCTGGTCTATGCGCACGAGTGGGTGCAGGTGGGCGATGGGACCATCGAGGCGATGCCGCTGAGCGACCGCCTGACCTCTGCCGGGCCTTCGCGCGTGCTGTTCCATGCCTCGTCCGGCCCCTGGGTGAAGCGCCCCGATGCCGGGCAGCCCGGCGTTTATGTCACCGATGGCCCGGAGCTGTTCCAGACCCGCACCGGCAGGCTGCTGATGCTATGGTCGAGCTACGATCCGAACGGCTACGTGCAGGGCCTTGCGCGCTCGACAACCGGGCAGATCGAGGGGCCGTGGGAGCAGCTTCCCCGCTGGTACGGCAGGACAGCGGCCACGGCATGCTGTTCCGCCGCTTCGACGGCACGCTGATGATGGTGGTCCATCGACCTTTCAGGAACGCGCGCGGCAAGCTCTACGAGATGCGCGATGCGGGCGACCGGGTAGAGGTCGTGCGTGAGCGGACCGACTGGGACGGCGGCTGATCGGCTCCCCCAAGCGAGCCTGACTTCACGTCCCCGATCAGACGTGAATATCGATGTAGTCCGTCAGGTCGTCGCACCACTCGAAATCGCGCAGGCGGTAATAGGGGCGGTTCTGGGTGATGGCGAAGCGCCAGGTCTTGTCCTTGGTGCAGCGGCGCCCCTTGTCGGGCGTGCTGTCGATCGAGATCAGGCCCTTGAAGGTGAAGTAGTCCTTGCCGATCTCGGTGATCGTGCCGTCGAGGAACAGGCGCCCCGGCCCGCCCGCCTGCGCCTGTGCGCCGCGCAGCCGCCACTCGTCGCCTTTCGGCGTGCCGACGCGGGTGATGACGGCACTGCCGCGCGTGTTCCAGTCGATCCACTGGAGCGTGAGGCCGGTGTTGCGCAGCAGCTTTTCCGCGCTGGCCTGATCGAGCACGCGCGTCGCTTCCGGAGCAGGGCGATGAAGAGCGCTTGCAGGCGCGCCTGCCGATGATTGAGCGGGGGCCGGAGCCGGGATCTGCGCCATGGCGATGACGGGAATTGCCGACGCGATCGCGAGGCAGGACAGCAGGCAGGTCGGAATCGAATGGCGCATGATGATCATCTGTAACTGATTGTCGCAAACCCGCACAGATGCCTTTGCGTGCATTTCTGTGCTCTTTTGTTGACAGTGTCGCCGCCGCGGGCAATTGCCGCAGCAACGGTAATGGATTTCTGCCGGGCATTGGCGCTTTCACAAGGAAAGCCGTGCCGAACCGCCCTTGCAAGGGACGATGATTCCTGACTGTCGCCATCCGGCGAGAAGGAGGAATCGTGCGTGCTTCGTTTGCCAACCTGATCCAGTCCCTGCATGCCGCGCTGTCGCTGGCCGACAATGGCCGCCATGTCGTGCGCGCCATGCGCTGGGCACTGTTGCTGGGTCCGATGGCGGCAGCGGTGGGCTCCTTGTGCGCCGCCTTCCTGTGGAGCCTCGAAGCTGTAACGCGCCTGCGCTTCGAGCATCCCTGGCTGCTCTATCTGCTGCCGCTGGGCGGTGCGCTGGTTGCCGGGCTCTATCGCTTCTGGGGCGGACGCGCCGAGGGCGGCAACAACCTGATCGTCGAGCAGATCCACGAGCCGGGCGGCGGCGTGCCCCTGCGCATGGCGCCGCTGGTGTTCCTCGGCACGATCGTCACGCACCTGCTGGGCGGCTCGGCGGGGCGCGAGGGGACGGCGGTGCAACTGGGCGGAAGCCTGGCAGGCACGCTGTGCCGCTGGCTGAAGCTCGATGCGCCCGCCACGCGCCTGCTGCTGATGGGCGGGGTCGCTGCCGGGTTCGGCGCAGTGTTCGGCACGCCGCTCGCGGGCGCGGTCTTCGCGCTCGAAGTGCTGATGGTGGGCCGCGTCGAGTATGCCGCGCTCGGCCCCTGCCTGTTCGCCGCACTGGTGGGGGACTGGATCTGCCGCGCTTGGGGCATTGAACACATGCCCTATCATATCCTTACATCAGTTATCTCCAGTGGTTTCGAGATGGAACCGCTACTGCTCGCCAAATGCGTGGCGGCAGGCGTGGCGTTCGGCCTCGCCGGGCTGCTGTTTGCCGAGGCGAACCATGTGCTCAGCGGGTTCCTCAAGCGCGGCATCCCCAATTCGATGCTTCGCGCAGCCATTGGCGGCCTTGCCGTGATCGCGCTCGTCTTCGCTTTCGGGACGCGTGACTATCTGGGCCTTGGCGTCATGAGCGCAACGCCGGGCGGGCTCTCCATCTCCAGCTTCTTCGCAGGCCCGCAGGGACAGCTCGACTGGGCGATGAAGCTGCTGTTCACTGTCGTGACGCTGAGCGCCGGATACAAGGGCGGCGAGGTGACGCCGCTGTTCTTCATCGGCGCCGCGCTCGGCAATGCACTGGGGCAGGCGATGGGCGCGCCGGTGGACCTGTTCGCGGGTCTCGGCTTCGTCGCCGTCTTTGCAGGCGCCGCCAATACGCCAATGGCCTGCGTGCTGATGGGCATCGAACTGTTCGGTGCCGCCCACGCCGTGCCGATCACGGTGGCCTGCTTTACTGCTTACCTGTGTTCGGGCCACAACGGCATCTACCTCTCGCAACGGGTCGCCGTGCCCAAATCCCGCCGCCGCGCGCTGGCGCCTGCCGTCACCTTGCGCGAGGCACGGGTGCGGGAAGGGTGAGGAAATTATTCAACCGCTCGCATTGGCGTGATACCAGAAGGCCATGCCGGAAAAACGTCATCGATCTCCGTAGGAAAAGAAGGCTCTGAGCCTGAAATTCGACCGCCGTAATACTTTCGGCGAAAGCAGGCAGGCTGCGCGCAAGGCGATCCCGTTGCGCAAGGCACTGGATAGCCGCCGCGTCCGGCATGAGAATAACCAAGCGTTGGCGCAGGCCTTGTCCGGGGACGAGGCCTCTCTGGATCTGACGGAAAGCTCGGCGAGGCAGAATATCGCTCGTATCGGCGGTTGGAAGAAGACGCCGGACACGCCTCTGGGACAGGCTATCGACCGTGCCTTGAAACGAAGAGCGCGCCGCTCCTAATCCAGCGCCCGTTTTTCATAGATCGTGGCGATGCTTTGCCCGTCCCAGACGTAGCACAAGTGCCGCTCTTGCCGGCAGGCGGTGAGCAAGCGGGGGCGGAAGACGGCGGCGCATTCGCCGGTGTTGTCGCGGACCGAGCGATAGACGATGCCGTCGGCCCCTGCATCGCGTAGCCCCCGCGCGAACACTTGCGAGGCGGCGTAGTCGTCCTTCGCATAGAGCCAAGGCTGTGGCTCCTCCAGCGCGCGGATATCGTGCAGGCCGGCGGCAAGATCGACGGCGTAGACGCGCATGTCGATCTCCTGCGCGGGTTCGGCAGTGGCGGCGAGGAACGCGGCGCGGTGAAAGCGCGTCTCGGCGATGGCGGTCTCCACTGAGCGGGCCGCATAGAATACGCCATAGGTGCCATCGGCAAAGCGATCGCCCTGCCGGTTGATGTGGGTGAAGGCGGCCATGATCGCGGACGAGCCGGGGCCGGAGACGCGATCTTCGGGCGGCACTTGCGACAGGTCGCCCGCCTCTTCGCGCAGGCGGTCGTTGGTCAACGCTTCGATGGCATAGACCGCTTCGAGATCGGCCGGATCGGTGACGGCCTCGAACAGCGAGATCGGCGGGAAACGGCTGGGAATGATCCGATAGCACGGCGTCCAGCGGACCGGCGTGACGGGTATGTCCTCGGGTATGGTCATTGCGCGTTTGGTTCAGCCCCGCTGCGCATCGACATACTGGCGCACCACGTAAAGGTCGGCGACCTGCCCAGAAAGCATGCGCTCCAGCGCCGAACGCCCGCCGAACGGCGCGGCGCTGTTGGGCTTGCGCACCCAGTCATCGGCGGTCTGCGGCAGCAGGACGTGCAGCCCCTTGTAGATGCCCATGACGTAGGAAATCCGCTCCAGCGCATCTTTCGACAGAGCCGAGACCGCGCCGCGCTTCCACGATTGCAGGGTCGAGCGACTGTCGAGCCCCAGCAGGCGCATCTGCTCCGCCTCCTTCAGGCCCCAGGCTTCAGCGATCCGGAAGAAGGTGCGCAGCGCCGGGCCGGTCAGATCCTTGCGCGAAAACGCCTTTGCCGGAGCGGCATCGGCGACAGGGGCGGGGGCAGCGGCATGGGGGCGGGCATGACTGGCCATGATCGGATTATCCTTCCAAGCCCAATATGTTCATTATCTGAACATTCGTCAAGATCATGCCCAAAATGCGATCATCCGTAGCGCGCCATGGTGAAGCGGGCGGTGGCCGAATGGCGGCGCGCGCCGGTCAGCAGTTCCTCGGCCCACAGTTCGACCATGACCACTGCGCCGTTGTCCGAGGCGGACTGGATGCGGGTGACAAGCTCGACCATCTCGCCCGCGCGGATCGGTTCGCGAAAGTCGATACGGTCGGACGCGGCCATGATCATCGGCTGACGCGTGGCGCGGGTGGAGGCGACGAACGCCGCCTTGCCCATCATCTTGAGCGCCTCGCCGCCGAACAGCGTGTTGTAGTGATTGGTCGACTGCGGAAACACCATCTCGACCATGTGCAGGTTGTCGGGCGCTTCCTCGACATCGGGCTCCTCGACCAGCGGGGGCAGCGGCAGGCGGGTATCGGGGCCTTTGACGGCGACCATCGTGAACAGCCCGCGCGTGCAGCGGCGACGCTCGGCAGTGAGAGGCTCCTCGGCGAAGACTTCCACCTCGACGTCGAGCGAGCTGTTGCCCACACGCACGACGCGGCCCGTCACCTCGATCAGATCGCCGATGCGGCCCGGCGCCTCGAAATCGATCCGTTCAGACCGCGCAGTGACGAAGGGCGCGCGGCCATGCCGGGTGGCGGCAAAGAAGGCCACCTTGTCCATATGCGCCAGCGCGACGCCACCGAACAGCGTGCCGTGGTGGTTGGTCTCGCCGGGAAAGATCGTGTCGATCAGGCGCACCGGGCGGTCAATGACGATGGGGGAGGGGCTCTCGGTCATGGTGCGCGCAAGGCCATGGATAGGCATCGATTGCAAGTGCGGATTGTGCAGTCGCCGATGTGTCTCCATCAGGCGGAACGGACGCGATGGCGCGGTTCAGGCGGCGCAGGCAGCGGGCATGATCTCGGCAATCGGCATGGGCCGGGCAAAGAGATAGCCCTGCCCGTACTCGCAGCCCATTTCGGAAAGGCGGGCGCGCTGGGCCTCGGTTTCGATCCCTTCGGCCACCACCGGCTTGTTCAGCGCCTTGCCGAGGCCAATGATCGCCCGCACGATCGCCTCGCTCTGGCCATCGTCCTCGAACAGCCCGAAGGTGAACGAACGGTCGATCTTGAGCACATCGAAGGGCAGCGTCTTCAGGTGGATCAGCGAGGCATAGCCGGTGCCGAAATCGTCCAACGCCAGATGCACGCCCGCAGCGTGAAGCACCTTGAGCGCCTCCACGGTCTGGCTCATCGCCTGGTCCAGCACGACCTGTTCGGTCACTTCCACACAGAGCCGCTGCGGGGCGATGCCGTTCTCGCGCAGGCGTGCCAGCAGCCGGTTGGCCGCATGCGGTCCATCGAGTTGTGCGGCATTGAGATTGACGCAAAGCCGTCCAATCCGTTCGGGATGATCGCGCATGGCCGCCATTGCGAGGTCGATGACGTGCTTCTGCACTTCGACGCCGACCGTGCGATCGTCGAGCATCTCGCCGAAGGTGGCAGGCGTCATCATCCCGTGCACAGGATGCTGCCAGCGCAGCAGCGCCTCATGCGATGTGATGAGGCCTGAGGCCATGTCGATGATCGGCTGCAGGTGCAGCGAGAACTCGCCGCGCGCGATGCCCTGCGCGGCTTCCTGCCCGAAGCTCAGCCGCTGGTCGAGTGCGGCGCGCAATTCCGGCTGATAGCCAACCAGTCTGCGACGCCCGTGCTGCTTAGCGGCATAGAGCGCGAGGTCGGCGTTCTTGACCAGCAGTTCGCCGTCGGTGCCATCTGTCGGGCAGCAGGCGCGACCGATGCTCAGCGACAGCGTCCAGGCCCTGCCGTTGTGAACCAGTGCGGTGCCCTGCAAGGCTTCGAGCGCCTGCTCGACCAGATCGGCGCAGGCTCTGGCGCCGGGGACGAGGATGGCAAACTCATCGCCACCGGTCCGTGCCACAAGCGCTCCGTTTCCGGCAGCAGAGATGAGGCCGCGGGCAACATTCTCCAGCAGCATGTCGCCGCCGTCATGGCCAAGCCGGTCGTTCGCTTCTTTGAGGTGATCGACGTCGATCAGCATCAGGGTGAAGGGCGCACCGTTAGCGGTTTCACCCAGAGCGCGCAGTTCGGCATGAAAGGCAGCCCGATTGCCAAGGCCGGTGAGAAAATCGGTCTGCGCTGCGCGGCGATAGGATTCGCGTTCGACTTCTGCGGTATGCCGCTCATGCTCGGCGCGGTCACGCTCGCGCCCGAGCAGCCGGAAGCGGTCGGCGATCGCCAGCGAAAGCGCCACGCACTCGAAGCCCAGAGCGACGAAAGTGCCCATGTCGATCGTGTCGTCCTGCAGCGCGATGCCAAAATTGCGTGCCACGCGCAGGATGAACACCGCCAGCACCGGGGTCCATCCGATCAGATAGAACCACACCACGCGACTGCGGCGCCGGATGGCGATGACCACGCCTGCGCCAAGACACACAGCACTCGCCACGAAGACGATATTGAGCCAGCGGTCCATCGTCAGCGCGTTCGGGGCTACCCCGATCGCGGTGAGGGCCCCCAAAGCAAAATTGATGAGCGCCAGCCAGCGCCCGGCGCGGATCAATCCGCGCGGCAGGATTCCTGCTTCGATCACGGTCAGGAAGAACATGTTGCCACAGGCGATCAGGGCGGAGACGAACAGGTAGTCCATGCGCACGGCTAGCGGTCCGACCAGATCGGGCAGGACGTATGCAGCCATGTTGGTCCAGATGAGGCCATATCCCAGTGCACATATGCACCACACCAGATACCAGCGCTGGAACGCCGCGCGTTGCCCGAGATAGATCAGCAGGTTGTAGGCAAAGGCGGACAGGATGGCCCCGATGAACATTCCCATCAGGCACAGCCACAAGCCGTTCAGCCGCAAGGCGGAGGCCGGGCTGGCGGCGGAAATCTTGCGCATCAGCGAGAGATCGTCGAGCCGTTGGTAACCGACGTAGAGGGCGCTGATATTGTGCCCCGGATGCGCCATGGCGATGCGCATCGTGCCACCCAGCATCCAGCGCGAGCCCGTCTGGCCGGGCAGGATCGTCTCGCTGGTGGTTTCGCCCGAATCCAGCACAGTCATGACGGTCAAGCGGGAATGGCGGGTCTGATCCAGCAACAGTTGCCAGTTTTGCGGCATCGCGCGCAAGGCCTGCGGATCGCGCAGCTTCAGCCAGACCCAGCCGTTGGCGTAGCTGTCGTGCGCTGGCACCTTGGAACAGTCGTACCGAAGCGTGGACACGGTAACCGCGTTCACCTGCATATCGAGCGGCGCCGTTGCATAGCACACGTCCTGCCGCAGGCGCACGATGCCCGCCTGCGCGGGCGTAAGCCACGCGAACGCCGTTGCCAGCACCGACATTACGAACAAGACCCAACGCATCAAGACTGACCCCAAAGTCAATCAAACCCTAACCAAAATCCCGGTATAAAAGGTTAATGAAATTTGTGGCGAGTGCTTCATGGAGCCGGAAGCCAAAGCCGCAACATTGCCACCAGAGGAAAACTTTTACGATGCTCGAGAGCCACCGTCCTGCGCGTGCTCCGTACGCCGGCGCATCGGCGCTTGCGTTCGACGGGGCTCTATGGCCTTGAGGTACACCTATGGCACTTTACCCCGAAGGCGTTGGTTAAGTGCCACAGCTGGTTAATGCGTCAATCAGTGCGACTCGGCAGATTTTGGGGATTCACAAGGGATTCGCAGTGTGCTTGAATCCGCAACATGATCCAGCCTGACCTCTTTTCGCCGCTGCCCTCGGCCATGGTTCCGGCGCCCTCGCCGAAAAGTGGTGCTCCGGGAGAAGGGCATCCCCGGCAAAGTGCCACGCATGGCAGATCCGGCCGGACAAGCATTTCTCCCGCGGAACGTCGGCTCGACATGCCGGGCATTCTCGAACGATTGAGCCGGGACTGCGAGCGTCCGCGCTATTGCTTCATGGTGCTGAACCTGATTGTGCAAGCGGCGGCCCGTACTGGTTCGGCAGGCCCGTGGGTCCGAGACGGTGAGCGCAATGTCCCGGTGCGTGACTGGCTGTGCGAAGCGCTCGCCCCGGTCGCCCAGCGCGATCCGCGTCGATTGGCGATTTCGGGCCGGGTTCGCGCCGAACTGGAAGCAAAGGGGGAAATGCCCGGTGATCCGGAGGCGGCGGTTCGCGCCATCGAGGAAGGCGTTGCCGAGCGTATTCGACTGTCGGGGCGAACGAATGTCAGCCGTGCCGTCTCGCAGCTTGTGCGCGCCGGGCTCGTGCGACGGCATTATCAGGGTTACCGTGTGGATCATGCCAATCGCGGCGCCCAGCGGCAGGCGGTCTACACGGTGAGCGACGAGGTTCGCCGGGCAATGCGCGCCGGATAGGCCTGAACCAGCCAAAGCGGAACTGGCTCAGCGACCTGCTTCACGCTTTATGTGCAGGCCCCTGTCTATTCCCTTGAGTGCAAATGCATCCTGTGCGAACGAGGGGCACCTGTTTCCCCGTATCTGCGGGGAGTGGTCAGGCTTCGCTCCTGCCGGCGTATTCCGGAAAAACTCTTCGGCAGGGGCGATTAGCTTTGCGAGAGGGCTGGCATCGCCGGTTCCCCTCTCGCGCTGTTACTTTTCATGCGCTTGCTGCTCAGATGGCCTCGGGGATCAGTCGACCATGCGCCAGCGCAGCGTCTCGCCGGCATGGAACGGCACAAGATCGATCCCCCCTTCGACGATCTTTTCCGGTACGGCCACATCGACCCGTTCCAGCGTGACAGTGCCCTCGTTCAACGGCAGCCCGTAGAAGCGCGGGCCGTGCTCGGAGGCGAAGCCTTCCAGACGGTCCAGCACACCTTCGTCCTCGAACACCTGCGCGTAGCTTTCAAGCGCATAAGGGGCATTGAAGATGCCCGCGCAGCCGCAGGCCGATTCCTTGCGGTCGATCGAATGCGGGGCGCTGTCGGTGCCCAGGAAGAACTTGGGCGAGCCCGAGACCACGGCCTTGCGCACGGCAAGGCGATGCTGCTCGCGCTTGGCGACCGGCAGGCAGTAGGCGTGCGGACGGATGCCGCCGTCGAAGATCGCGTTGCGGTTGATGATCGCGTGCTGCGGCGTGACGGTGGCGGCGATCTGCGGGCCGCTGGCGTTCACGAAATCCACGGCATCAGCGGTAGTGATGTGCTCCAGAACGATCTTCAGTGCCGGATAGTCACGCACAAGCGGCGTCAGGATGCGCTCGATGAACACGGCCTCGCGGTCGAAGATATCGACTTCGCGATCGGTGACTTCGCCATGGATCAGCAGCGGCATGCCGATGCGCTGCATGGTTTCCAGCACGTCCGTCAGCGCGCGAATATCGGTGACGCCATGGGCGGAATTGGTGGTGGCGTGCGCCGGGTAAAGCTTGCAGGCGGCGAACACCCCGGTTTCGTAACCGCGCGCGATTTCGGCGGCGTCCGCGCTATCCGTCAGATAGCAGGTCATCAGCGGCGTGAAGGCGGCACCTTGCGGCAGCGCTGCGAGGATACGGTCGCGATAGGCGGCGGCTGCATCCACTGTCGTGACCGGCGGTGAGAGGTTCGGCATCACGATCGCACGGGCGAACTGGCGTGCGGTATGGTTGGCGACCGCGCGTAGCATTTCGCCGTCGCGCAGGTGAACATGCCAGTCGTCGGGGCGGCGGATCGTGAGCGTGGTGGTCATGGAACGCCCCCTTAGACGCTCGCACGCTCAGCGTCGAGATGGACCGTGGGAATAGGGCGTCCTGATCGGGCGTGGATCAGGCCATGGGAGGGGCCATGGGAGGGGAAAGCAAAGGGCGTGACATTCCTGCGACGGGCCGCCGAAAAATGCCGCAAGTAGCATATGCAACCATTTACATATTGCAGACACACGCTCTATGCGCCCTCGAAATATATCAGAACATATACAGCGAGAGTTGCCATGATCCCGAATTTGACGTCCCGAAAAGCCGCCATTCTGGGTGGTACGCTGGCAGGAATACTCGCCCTGCCTTCGCTGGCATTCGCGCAGTCGGATGAGGCAAGCTCGGCAACGCCGCACGGTTCGGAAATCATCGTAACCGGGCAGGGCGCCTATGGCGCGATTCCCGTCTGGTCGGCACCGAAGGCCGATCTCGGCCCGCTGGGCGACAAGGACGTGCTCGATACCCCCGCCTCGGTCACGACGGTTCCCGAAAGCCTGATCGTCAACATGCAGGCGCGGACAGTGAACGACACGCTGCGCTATCTCCCTTCGGTGCAGATCCGCGACCAGCAGGGGCTGGAAGTCTCGCGTCCGCAATCGCGCGGGTTCCAGAGCAGCATTGCGCAGGATACCCGGCTCGATGGCCTCAACGTGATCGGCACCACCGCCATCGCAGCGGAAAACCTGGGCGGCATCCAGGTGCTCAACGGTCTTTCCGGCGCGCTCTACGGCCCGCAGTCGCCCGCCGGGGTGTTCGATTACCAGCTCAAGCGCCCCACGGCGGCACCGATGCTGCGCGTGATCGGCAGCTTCGACCAGCAGGGCCTGTGGACCGGTGCCGTCGACGCCTCGAACCATTCCGATGTCGTGGGCGTGCGGTTCAACGCGCTGCACGGTGAGGGCGAGAGTTGGGTGGACGGCAGCCATGCCAACCGCACGCTGATCGCGCTTGACAGCGACGTTCACATCGACAGCCGCACCGTGCTGGAACTCGATGGCAGCTATTACCGCACGCAGGCCTATGGCCTTCCGGGCAGCATCGTCTACTTCAACCCGCAGTCCGTGCTGCTGCCTGCCGCCATGGACGCGACGCGCAAGGGCTATGGTCAGCCGGGTGCGGGGACCGACCTCAAGACCGCGACCGGCCTTGCCAAGCTGCGTCACGACTTCGGCAATGGCTGGAAGTTCGAGATCGGCGGGCTGTATCAGAATGCCGACCGTGGCCTTTACGGCATCACCAACACGCTGACGGATAACAGTGGCGATTATACCGTCACCAAGAACTTCACCGCCGTCTCGCGCTTCAATATTGTCAGCAACACCGCGTCGCTGACCGGCAGCGTGACGCTGCTGGGCCTCAAGAACGACCTGTCGCTGGGCACCAACGGTTTCGTGCTGGGTCAGTACAACAACCGCAACTCGATCGCGGTGACGCTGGGCACCTCGAACCTCTCCGATCCTGCGATCCTGCCCGAGAAGGCGACCCCGGCAACCGGCGGGCGCTACAAGAGCGGCAGGATGTTCGTGCAGTCGATCGTGACGGCGGACACCGTGCATTTCACCGACCAGATCTCACTCCAGGCGGTGATGAGCACCTCGTTCCTGACATCCAGCAGCTATAATGCGGCGGGCACGCGTACCAGCCACGACAGCGAAAGCGGTGTGTTGAGCCCCACCGTCAGCCTGCTCTACAAGCCGCTGAACAATGTAACGCTCTATGCGACATATGCCAGCAACGTCGAGCAAGGCGAGACCGCACCTTCCGGCACCGCGAACGCGAACGAGATCCTCAGCCCCTACCGCGACCGGCAGGTGGAGATCGGCGCGAAATATACACCGCTGCCCGGTTTCCTCATCACCGCGACGGGTTTCCGCATGACCCGTCCGCTGGCGCAGACGGATGCGACCACGAACATCTTCGCGGTCGTCGGCACGCAGCGCAACTGGGGCGCGGAGCTGTTCGGGCAGGGCGAGGTGACGCCTGCACTCAGCCTGCTGGGCGGCGTGACCTATCTCGATGCGCGTCTGGTCGATGCCATCGTGCCGGGCACCGACGACGGCCGCGTGGTGGGTGTGCCGCACTGGAAATCGGACCTGACGGCAGACTATCACCCGGCCTTCGCCAAGGGCTTTGCGGTTACCGGCACGCTGCATTACGAAAGCAACCGCGCAGCGACCAACATCGGCAACAGCTATGCCCCGGCCTTCGCCACGGTGGACCTTGGCGCGCGCTACGCCGCGCACTGGTTCGGGCATGACGAGGTGGCGCGCCTGAACGTCATCAACGTGGGCGACAAGCGCTATTACTCGTCGATCGCGGACGGCAACATCGTCGGCAGTCCGGGCGCGAACACCGCCTACCTCGGCGCACCGCGCACGGTCATGGCCAGCATCGAGGTGGACCTGTAAGCGAAACCTCAGTCCGGATAGGCTTCCGCCAGCGCCGTCAGGCGTTGGCGGATGTCCGCCGGCAATTCTACGGGATCGTTATCATAGTCCCGCTGGCCTGCTGCCGCTTCGGCGACGAGGACATCGTGCAGGCTGCCCATCAGCCCGTTGATGGCGCTGAGATAGCGGGAAAGGCGATAGGCATCCTCGTCGGGTTCGAGAATCCGCGCGGTATCGTAGAACGAGACCAGCCGACTGGCGACCTTGCGCATCGCGTGAAAGCGATGCGCGTTGAGGTCGGGTGCTTCCAGCCATAGCCGCAGGCGGTCTATCTCTTCCTTGCGGAACCGACGAAAGCCCTCGGCGCTGTCCAGCGGTACGTCGGCGACCTCGCGCCTGACGCCGATCCACACCGGCCACGATGCAAGCACCCGCAACAGCAGCGCATACCAGATCGTGGCAGCCCGACGCTCCAGCTTGAAGGCGTCCTGCAGCAGCCCCATCACCACGACCGTGGTGCGGAACATCAGCGGGGCCTTGTGGCGGGCACCATAAAGCACCAGCGCGAAACGCAGGTGTTTGTAGCGCGCACGGATCAGCTTGAACGTGCGGCGCGCTTCGGGCGTCAGCGTACCGGTCCGAATTAAGGCACCGGTCAACGACAGCAGGCTTGTCCGTTGCGTACCCTCGGTCCAGAACTGAATGCACAGATCCAGGCAGGCCTGCATCTGTTGGCGGTTATAGCTTACCGGCATGGTGTCCGGCAGGCTGACGACGGGATCGACCACGTCGTCGTTCTCGACAGCATCAAACAGGGCGTCGATAATCTGGGCGGAGTAGCGGGTCATTGCGTGGCCAGCTCTGGGGAATATGACATCCGGTAGACCTTCAGGACATAAGCCAGCGCTCGCCGCGGGGTCAGGCGCGGAAAGATCGCTGCAAGGCGGCCCCTTAGTCTCGCGATCCTGTATGGCAGCTGTCTGACGGTCAGATTTTTCGTGCGGTTACAAAGTGCTTGGAGTGCTTTTTTTAAAATACCACCTCCCTGACCAAGCAGCTCGTCGGCGATTTCTACGGTCCCGCCGCAGATGAATTTGCGGGCTTATGGAATATCCGGCCAGCCGGGGCAGAGCAGCCTGATCGGCGTTGCCATTGGCAAGAAGGACTGACCGGCAAGATTTCGATTGCGGGTTCGGGTAGCCTGCGGCGTCTCAACTCTGGAAACATGGTGTTTCACGGAAAAAGGCGCCGCAGACATGAACTTGAGGGAACGACAGGAGGCAGGACAGGCTATGGCCTTCCCCTGTACGAAATGTCGCTGACTTCTGTCGATGGCAGGCTAAGGAAGCAAATCCGTCCGGTAGGGGCGGATCATGAAACTGATGCATGGCTCACGATGGGTTCTGACGGTTCCGGCAATGCCGCCATGGGTGGTCTCCAGCAACTCAGCCTCGAAATGCGTGCGGATCTGCGGCGCTTTCTGCTCGCGCGCGGCATGGCGGCGAGCGATGCCGAGGACCTGTTGCAGGACATGTTCCTCGCGCTGGGCAAGGTGGAGACTGGACCGGTGCGCTCACCGCGTGCCTATCTCTATCAGATGGCGAACAACATGGCACACAGCCGCCGACGCGTGGAGGTGCGGAGGCAAGCCCGCGATGCGCGCTGGCTGGATCATCGCACAGCCTCGCCACCGGGGGCCGAGCCCGATCGCGCCGACCTTGCGCCCGATCCCGAAGCCGCCGCGCTCGCGCGCGATCATCTCGCAAGGGTGGAGCACGAACTGGCGCAATTGCCGGAGCGGACGGCGTACATCTTCCGTCAGTACCGCATCGAAGGCGTGGCGCAGAAGATCATCGCCCGCGATTTGGGTATCAGCCTGAGCGCGGTGGAGAAGCACCTCCAGTCCGCCTATCGCGCGGTACTCGCCATTCGCGGCAGACTGGACGAAGACCGTGGGCAGCGGGCAGCAGGGGAGTACGGCCATGCAGGTTGAGGATCGCATGTACGACGAGGCCATTGGCTGGCACTTGCGCCTGCAGGAGGCCGGGACGGAAACTGCGCCTGAAACCTGGGACGAATTCACGGCGTGGCTAGAGGCCGATCCGCGCCACAACCCTGCCTATGAAGCCGTCGCCGATGCCGACCTCGCGCTGGAACCTGCCATGGTGATCGCGCGCGAGGGGGGCATGAAGCGCAGGCGCCGGAAGAACAGGCAGCCGAGGAGCAACCTTTCGTCACCGCGCCGCGTCGGCGCTGGGCCATGCCCGCACTGGCAGCTTCGGTGGCGCTGGTGCTGGCCGGTGGCTGGGCGTTCCGGAGCCACTCAACCGGGGACTACACCATCCGTACCGCAGCGGGCGAGAGCCGGTCCTTCGCGCTTGGCGACGGCACCCGCATCATGCTCAACGGCTCGACCGAGATCGCCCTCAACCGCGACGATCCGCGTCAGGCAGCCCTGCTTTCGGGCGAGGCGCAGTTCACGGTCCATCACGATCCGGTGCATCCCTTCACGCTGATCGTCGGCGATCGCACGCTGGAGGACGTCGGCACGGTGTTCAACGTACGCACTTCGGGCACGGCCATGCAGGTCGAAGTCGCACAGGGCGCCGTGCGCTACGAGGCAGGCGAGACCCGCGTGCGGCTCGATGCGGGAGACACGCTTTCGGCGAAGGATGACGGCATCGTCACCGGGCATCGTGCCACTGCGGAGATCGGAGGCTGGACCCGCGGCAGGCTGGTCTATCACGACCGTCCACTGATCGAGGTTGCTGCCGACATCACCCGCTCGCGCGGCATGGCGATCGAACTGGCGCCCGATCTCGCCGCGCAGCCCTTCACCGGCGTAATTCAGCTTGATGGCGACGATGCGACATTGCAGAAGCGCCTCGAATCGCTGCTGGGACTGAAAGTGACTTCGACTGCGGATGGCTGGACGATCGCGAAATGACTGGGCGGCGTTCTGTGTCCTTGCAGGCAGCGTTTCCGGCCTGATTGCGCCCGGCGCGCAGGCCAAAGCGCTCGAAACAAAAGCTGACGTATCGATCCCGGCCGGAACGCTGGCGAATGCGCTGGTCAGCCTTGCCGAGCAGACCGGCCTGTCCATCGCCGCCAGCGATCCGGCGCTGGCCAAGCTCCGGACCGGCGGCCTCCACGGACGCTATACGCCGCGAAATGCGCTGGACCGCCTGCTCAAAGGCAGCGGCTACTCCGCGCGCTTCATCGATGCGCGGACCGTCCAACTGATCCGCATGCGTCGGGCCGCACCAGTCGCGCCCGAAGCCCCGCGTACACCGGCCACGCCGATCCCCATCACGATCGCTCCCGACATTCTCGTCACCGCCACCAAGCAGAACCTCGGGCTGGACGAATACCCCGCCAGCGTCGCTGTGATCGAGACCGACCGCAGCGACCTTGCGCGTGGGGGCGGGCGAGGCACCGGCTTCATCCTCGGCCATCTGCCGCAGCTGACTGCGACCAACCTTGGCCCCGGTCGCAACAAGATCTTCATTCGCGGGATTGCCGACAGCAGCTTCAACGGCGCCAGCCAGTCCACCATCGGACAGTACCTCGGCGATTTCCGCACGATCTATTCCGCGCCCGACCCGGACCTGCCGCTCTACGACATTTCCCGCGTCGAGGTGCTCGAAGGGCCGCAGGGTACACTCTATGGTGCCGGAACACTGGGCGGCATCATCCGGATTGAGCCGGTCGCGCCCGATCTTGAACATCGCGAAGTCGATGCCAGCGCCGGGGCGACCTTCACCCGCAGCGGCTCGCCCGGAACCGACGGCGCGCTGGTGGTGAATGCGCCGATCGTCCGGGGCAGCCTGGCCTTGCGCGCGCTTGCCTATGGCAGCATCGAGGGCGGTTATATCGACGATCTCGAACGCGATCTGAAGAACATCAACCGCAACACTCGCGCCGGTGCCCGCGTGCAACTGCGCTGGCAACCGCGCAGCGACTGGACGGTAGATCTCTCGCTGGTCGGGCAGAACATCCATTCGCGCGACGGGCAATATACGCTGAAGGACGAGGCCGATCTCACGCGCCGTTCCGCCATCGCCCAGCCTTTCGACAACGACTATCGCCTGATCGGCCTCACTCTCACACACCAGTGGGGCGATGTGAAACTGGTCTCGGCGACGGGCTATTCCGGCCAGCATATCGATTCCGTCTATGACGCCACGGCGGACGAGGATGCCCTTGCCGATGGCGCCGCACTGGAAGTGTTCCGCGAAAACCAGACCGTGCACCTGTTCTCGCACGAGACGCGCGCAAGCGGTTCGCTCGGCAGTCAGGGCAGCTGGCTGCTCGGCATCGGCGTGGTGGACAGCAGCGACCATGTGGTGCGTCGCCTCGGCCCGCTCGACGATCCGCCGGTCATCACCGACGTCCTCAACACCACGCTCGACAGTGCCGTGTTCGGCGAGGCGGGCGTTCCGGTGCTGCGCCATGTGATCCTGACGCTTGGCAGTCGGCTCAGCTATGTGCGTCAGACCAGCGCCTATGCCGCGATCCGTAGCGAGCGGCGCGGCGGGCCGGAGCGCCAGCAGGTGCGATTGCTGCCCACCGCCGCCCTGTCATGGACGCCGCAGGAAGGCCTGCTGTTCTATGGACGGTTTCAGGATGGCTATCGGCCCGGCGGTCTGGAAGTCACCGGTTCGGGGCTCGATGGCGATACCGCGATGCAGACGGCACAGCGCTTCGCCTCGGACCGGTTGCACAGCTTCGAACTGGGCATGCGCTTCGGCATGACGCCGGGCGCGCGCCTTTCGGGCAGTCTTGCGGCCTCCGCCACGCGCTGGCGCGACATTCAGGCGGATCTCATCGACACCGACGGCCTGCCTTATGTCGCCAACATCGGGGCCGGGCGCGTGCTCAACCTTGCCGCGACGCTGCGCTGGCAGCCGACAAGAGCGCTGTCGCTGGAGGCCGCAGGCTACCTTAACTCCAGCGACCTTACCGATCCGGCACCCGGTTTCGGCGCGCTGTCGGACCGCGACCTGCCCAACATCGCGGACGAGGGCTGGCGGCTTGCGGGCAAATGGAAGACGACGCTGCGCGGCGCCCCCCTGACGCTCGATGGGACGGTACGCCATGTCGGCCGCTCCAAGCTGGCGGTCAGCGAGCCTTTCGCGCTGGAGCAGGGCGACTACTTCGACGTTTCTGCAGGTGCGCGCATCGGTCTGGGGCGCTGGGGCCTCTCGCTCGATGTGATGAACCTGCTGGATTCGCGCGGCAACACTTTCGCCTACGGCAACCCGTTCTCGGCGGCCGAGGGCGAGCAGGAAACCCCGATCCGCCCCCGCTCGATCCGTATCGGCGTGGACGCCGCATTCTGATGGGAAGGGCGGCGATCGATTACCGGCCCAGTTTCAGCGCATCCACGGTGAACTTGAAGCCCAGGATCAGCGCGTCCTTCGTCGGGGTCGAGCGGTCGGTCGCGCCGGTACGGTCGGGGTGGTGGATGTACTGGATGTTTGGCGATAGGCGCATGGCGGGGCCAACCTGCGCGCTGTAGGACAGCTCCATCATCACCTCATGGCGCCATGCCTGTCCACTGCCTCCGGCGGCGCGGTCAAGCGCGCGCATGCGGGTCATAGCCAGATCGCTGAAGCGCTGGTCGGACACCATGAAGCCCACGCTGTCCTCATCGCGCCCGGCAAAAGTGCCGGTCTGGACAAGGCCCAGATCCCAGAAGCGGCTTTCCTCGACCCGGCCGGACAGGTTGGTCATCGCCGCGCCATAGACGCTGAGCCCGCGCTTGCTGGCAGGGTCGGGGCGCGTCAACTGCTGCTCGAAGCGGACATAGAGCCCGCTGCGACCATTGTGCGTCTGCGCCGCCTGTCCGCTCAGCGCAGCGATCCCACCGTTCGCATCGCGCAAGGGGTCCGCGTAGTCGCCCTTGTCGACCCATCCGCCCAGAATATAGCGGGCGGGCAGGCGCACGGCATCGCCAGTCTCGTAGCTCAGTTCCCACGGCACGATGACGCCGGTGGCATTGCCCACGCCTAGGCCGATGCCGTGATCGTTCGCGCGCTTGCGATCGGGGTTCACCTCGTAGGCGCCTGCGTGCAGGTAGATATGGGGCAGCAGCTTTGCCTTGGCCCGGATCATCCAGCTGGACGCCGGGAAGTATGTGAAGTTGCTGTTCTTGAAAACGAAAGTCGGATTTCCGCAGCCCGAATTGCCCTGAAACTGGCAGTAGAGCGGCGAATTGAGGAAATGGATGTTCGCCTGACTGCGCCCGGCTTCGATCATCAGCCGGTCGCCGCCCAGATGCTGCTCCCAGGTGAAGATCGCCAGATGCGTGTTCTGCGTGCCCCAGATTTCCTGCACCGAAGTGTTGTTGCCCAGCGCAAGGCTGGAGAGGCTGTCGCCATGCCGGTCGGTCACGGCGACGTGGAGCGCGCCGCCCTTGATCCCGGCGATATGGTCCATGTCGAAATCGGCGCCGACATAGACCTGCCCGGCGAATGCGGCATCGCGCTTGAGCCCGCCGGAGACATTGCCCGCGGCTTCGCCGGTATAGCTCAGCGTCAACTGGATGCCCTGATCGGCCAGAGGCTGGAAGGAATCCGATTTCTTGGGCGCCGGGTCCGTTCTGTTTTCCTCTGTCGGCGCGGGATCGTCATCCGACCGCGCCATCGAGGGGCTCGGTGCGAAGGCCATGGACAGGGCGAGGCAGGCGGACAAGGCAGGGGCGGCGACGCCTGCGGTGCAGGCGCCTTTCAAAGTCGCAGTCGGCATGGGCAATCCTCTCTTGTGTTCTTCTCTGTGCCGTCTTGATATGGTTTGTGTGTGTTTCAGCTCGCGTTGGCGGGGCGGCGCTTCAGCAGCCCGACCAGCACTGCGCTGAGCAGGGTTCCTGCAACGATCGCAATGGCATAGGCGCCAAGATGCGTGACCGCGCCGGGGATCGGCAGCACGAAGATGCCTCCGTGCGGCACTTTCAGCTCGACGCCCGACACCATCGAGACCGCACCCGCCAATGCGGAACCCGCCATCAGCGAGGGGATCACCCGGAACGGGTCGCGCGCGGCGAACGGGATCGCGCCTTCGGTGATGAAGGCGAGCCCCAGAACTGCAGCCGCACCGCCAGCCTCGCGCTCCTCCAGCGTGAAGCGATCGCGGAACAGGCGTGTAGCGAGGGCGACCGCGAGCGGCGGCGTCATGCCTGCGGCCATCGTCGCGGCCATCGGTGTGCACACGTTGCTGGCGATCAGGCCGACCGAGAACGCATAGCCTGCCTTGTTCACCGGGCCGCCCATGTCGAAGGCCGACATCGCACCCAGAATCAGGCCGAGGACCAGCGCACTGGAACCCTGCATGGCACACAGCCATTCGGTGAGGAAGGCCAGCGCCGCCGCAACCGGCGTGCCCACGGCATAGACCATCAGCAACCCGGTCAGCAGCGTGCCGAGCAACGGCAGGATGAGGACGGGTTTGAGGCCTTGCAGGTTTTTCGGCAGCTTTATCAGCTTGTTCAGCGCCTCGACGCCGTAACCTGCGATAAAGCCTGCGGCGATGCCGCCCAGAAATCCCGCGCCCAGTTGCGCGGCGATCATGCCGCCCACCATGCCCGGCGCAATGCCGGGGCGATCAGCAATGGAATAGGCGATGTAGCCTGCAAGCGCGGGCACGATCAGCGCGAAGGCGCCCTGTGCGCCGATCTGGAACAGGGCATGGGCAAGGGTGCCCCTGGCCGCATCGGCATTGGCGCCAATGCCGCCCAGCGCGAAAGCCAGCGCGATCAGCAGGCCGCCCGCCACAACGAAAGGCAGCATGAAGGAAACGCCGGTCATCAGGTGCTTGTACGGCCCGACGCGCTCGGCTTTGGCAGGCGTCGCTTCGGAACCGCCAGCGCTGTCCGCAGCCTGCCGCTTGGCCTCGGTCAGCGCGCGCTCGATCAGCGCGGCACCGCCGGAAATCGCGGGCTTGGTGCTCGACGAGAACACGCGTTTACCGGCAAAGCGCGCGCGGTCCACCTCCCGATCGGCGGCAATGATGATGACATCGGCCTCGGCGATCTCGCGCTCGGTCAGCGGCGTGCCTGCGCCGACCGACCCCTGCGTCTCGACACGGATCGGATAGCCAAGCTGACGCGCGCCTTCGGCCAGGCCTTCGGCGGCCATGAAGGTATGCGCGATACCGGTTGGGCACGAGGTGATCGCGACGATGTGAGGGGTGCCGCTCTCTACGACTGCTGGACGCTCGAACGCCAGCGCCCTGTCCGGGGCGGCGAGCACTTCGGCCAGCGTCACCCGGCGGTCGGCACGGGCGGCAAGGGCACCGTCCCTTGCCGTGTCCGTCACCAGAAGGAGCAGTTCGCCCTTCGCCGTCGCACGATCCGTCAGCGGATTGAGCACGCCCTGTTCGGTGCGCACCTCGATGTCGATGGACTGGCCTGCGGCCTTGGCCGCGCGACGCAGGGCCTCGCCTGCCAGCACGCCCTGCACCGCACCGTCACCTGCCTCGATGATGGCAAATATCGTATTCATCAGACCTCTCCCGCCGCCGTTGCAGCGGTCGTATCAATTCGGTTTATCGCAACATCGGCGGCGAGCGCCTTCACGCTGGCCAGCGCCGGAAGGTTCGGCCCGGCCATCCCCAGCTTGCCCACGGCAAAGGCCGTGGCGAGGCGTGCGATCTGTTCAAGTTCGGCCCCGTCGTCCGCCAGCGAAGCCGCAATTCCTGCGACCATCGCATCACCGGCGCCGACAGTGCTGGCGAGGTCGCCCACCGCAAGCTTCGCCGTCACCGCACCCTGATCCGAGACGAACAGCGCGCCTTGCTCTCCCATCGAGATCGCCACCAGCGCGACTCCGCGTGCACGCAAGGTGGTGGCCGCACGCAGTACATCGTCCATCTCGGGCAGGGGGGAGCCCAGTGCCTGCGCCAGTTCCTCGCGGTTGGGCTTCACCACATCGGGCAGCACATCCGCCGCCAGCGCGCATTTCAACGGCAGTCCGCTGGCATCTAGGATCACCCGGCAGCCGATCGAGCGCAGCCGCGCGATCAGCAGGGCATAGGTATCAGGCGGGCAGCCCGGAGGAAGACTGCCCGCCAGCACGACAAGGTCACCCTCGCGTGCTGCATCGCAGATCGTCGCGGTGACCATTTCGGCGCGCCCGGCGTCGATCGCGATGCCATCCAGATTGATGTCGGTGGTGCCGCGCGGGTCCACCAGCTTGAGGTTGACGCGGGTGGCGCCGGGAATGCGGATGAAGCGATCCTCGATACCCTTGGCCGCGAACAGCGCATCGAACGGCGCCGCATTGTCGCTGCCCAGCAGGCCGTAAGCGCTGACGGCAACGCCCCAGTCGGCCAGGCAGCTGGCGACGTTGACACCCTTGCCACCGGCGTTCTGGCGCACCGCATGGGCGCGATGGACCTCGCCGGGCTCAAGCCGGTCGAGCGTGACGGTCTGGTCGATGGCCGGATTGAAAGTGACGGTAAGCACGCGCATCAGTTCGCTCCTGCATCCAGCGCACGGACATCTGCCGGCCCCGCCATTGCCAAAGCCCGCCGGGCGAGTTCCACCAGATCGCTGTGCTTCGCGGCCCGAAGGCGGGCTTTCACGGCGGGAATGTCCCGCGGGGTCATCGAGAGTTCGTCAACACCCAGGCCCACCAGCAGGCCTGCACCGAAGGGATCACCGGCCAACCCGCCGCATACGCCGACCCAGCGACCATGTGCGCGCGCACCTTCCACCGTCATCGCGATCATGCCGAGCACGGCAGGGTGCAGGCTGTCCGCCTCGCTGGCGAGTTCGGGATTCTGGCGGTCGATCGCCAGCGTGTACTGGGTCAGATCGTTGGTGCCGATCGAGAAGAAATCCGCATGCGCCGCCAGAGCGCGCGCCTGCACGGCGGCGGCAGGCACCTCGATCATGATGCCGATCGGCACCTCGGGCGCGTCCAGTTCCTGGCGGATCGCCTCGCACTTGGCGCGCAGCGCGACCAACTCGTGCGTGGAGGTGATCATCGGGAACATGATCGACAGCTCGCCGCCCTGCTTCGCCGCCCGATAGAGCGCGCGAAGCTGCGGTTCGAGCAGGTCCGGCCGACGCAGCAGCAGACGGGCGCCGCGTACGCCGAGGAACGGGTTCTCTTCTTTCGGCAAATCGAGGTGCGGAACCTGCTTGTCCCCGCCGATATCGAGCGCACGCACGATCAGCGCCCGGTCGGTGCCGTCATGCGCCAGTGCCTCGATCATCGCGTGGTAGGTGGCGGTCTGTTCGTCCTCGCTCGGGCTGTCGCCGCGTTCGAGAAACAGGAACTCGGTACGCATCAGGCCCACGCCTTCGCCGCCCTGCGCCAGTGCCATCGGCACCTGATCGGGACGGTTGACGTTGGCGGCGATTTCGACCTTGTGTCCGTCCTGCGTGATAGCGGGCTTGCTGCGCTCTTCCTCCTCTGCAGCACGCTTGGCGGCAAGATCGGCGATCCACCGATGCGCAGAGGCGAGATCCTCCTCGCCGGGATCGAGCCACACGCGGCCACTGTCCCCATCGACGATCGCCAGAGTGCCCGCCGCGCTCGCCAGCAATTCGCTGCCCCGGCAACGACTGAAGGCAGGCCGAGCGTCCGGGCAAGGATGGCGCTGTGCGAGGTCGGGCCGCCAAGGGCCGTCGCAATGCCCGCCACCCGCGCGATGTCGAGCGTGGCGGTATCCGAGGGCGAGAGGTCTTCCGCCACGAGAATGCACGGCACTTCGGGAAGATCGGCGAGGGTTCCGGCCGTCAGCGAAGGATCGATTTCGGCCAGCACCCGGCGCGCGACGTCTTCCAGATCGGCAGCGCGGGCGGCCAGCACCGGATTGCCGAGTGCCGACAGGCGCGCTGCAATACGTCCCACCGCCTGATGCCAGGACCAGGCGACGCCATGCCCTTCGACCATGTTCTGGCAGGTGAGGGTGATCAGATCGGTATCGTCGAGCAGGTCCGCCTGCGCCTTGAAGATCGCCGCTTCAGAAGCGCCGAGGCGGCGGGTGGTGTCATCGATCAGCGCGGTCATCTGCGCGCGGGTGCGCACCAGTGCATCGTTGAGCAGGGCGCCGCCGGATGCGAGATCGACAGGGTGGTCCGGTATGTTGAGTTCGGCGGACGTCAGGACGTGGATCGGGCCAATGGCAAGGCCGGGGCTGGCCGCGACACCGGCGATCAGGCGCGGCTTGCCGACAGGTACCCATGCGCGCACGGGTGCTTCACGCTTCTGCGCGGCGCGGGCCGCGTCTTCCTTTTCGCGGGATGTCAGGCGGCGGACGGCAGCCAGAAACGCGGCCAGCGTGACTTCCGCACCTGCGCCTTCGGAAGAGATCGAAACCTCGTCTCCCTGACGCAGGCCCAGTTGCAGCAGTGCGACGAGATTGCGGGGATCGGCGGCTTCGTCTCCGTGGCGCACGCGCAGCGGCGTGGCACCAGCGCGAGCCGCCTCGACCCAGGCGGAGGCGGGGCGGGCGTGAAGCCCCGCAGGGTAGTCGACCGTCCAGGTCACGACATGGGCATAATCGCCCAGCGGTGCAGCGGTCGTGTCCGGGGAGGAATCCTTACCGAGTGCGCGGGCAAAGTCTGCCGCATCCTCGGTCTGGACAAGCGCCTGAAGGCGTGGCTCGTCCTGAATCAGGCGGGTCAGACGGCGTAGGATCGACAGGTGGCTGTCCGAATTGGCGGCGATGCCCACCACGATATGCGCGCGCTGGCCGGGGTTCCATTCCACCCCGTCACGCAGCTGGAGAATGGCCACGCCGTCGCGGCGCACCATGTGCTTGTCTTCACCAAGGCCGTGCGGGATCGCGAGGCCCGCGCCGAGGAACGTGTTCGCCACGGCTTCGCGACGGACCATGCTTTCTTCGTATCCGGGCTGCGCGCATCCGGCAGCGACCAGCAGTTGCCCGACCTGCCGAATGGCATCGGCCTTGTCGGTTGCAGTCGCATCGATCCGAACGAGATCAGTGGCGCGGGACGCGGGGGCGGCGTCTGCGAGCATCGTAGTTCCTCTCCATTTGCTCTTGATGCGAGAAAACGTTTTCTCACGGAAAAAGTCAAGTGGGGTTGTTAATCCGTACCAAAAGTGGTCATAAGTGGCGGCAAGAGAGGGCTATTGCCGATTGGACAAGAGAACGATTTCCAGATGGCGACAGGAATCAAGGATGTGGCAGCCGTTGCCGGGGTTTCACCGGCAACCGTTTCGCGTGTGCTGGCGGGCAAGCCCGTCGACCCCGCCATGGCAGACCGGGTTCTGGCTGCGGTGAAAGCAACCGGCTATCGGCCAAATCTCGCCGCGCGGCGTTTGCGCTCGCGCCATACCAACACCATCGGTCTGGTGGTCGCCGATATCCGCAACCCGTTCTTCACCGCTGTCTCGCGCGCGGTCGAGTCGCTGGCCGCAGCCCGTGGCCTGCGGGTGATCCTGTGCAATACTGACGAAGACCCCGCCCGCGAAGCGACGTATCTTGAGCACCTGCATGAGGAACGCGTGACCGGCGTGATCCTTGCGCCATCGCGCCAGCGTGTCGCCACGGCGGAACGTTTGAATCTGGATTATCCCGTGGTCCTGATCGACCGCACCGTGCCCGAAGGCACTTTCGACTGCGTGGTCCTCGACAATGCGCGCATGGCCGAAATGCTGGTCGAGCACCTCCACGCGCAGGGCAACCTGCGGATCGCAGGCCTGTTCGGTGCGGACAGCAGTACCGGTGTCGAGCGTCGCGAAGGGTTTCTGCGCGCTGCACAGCGACTGGGCCTGCCTGCCGAGGCGCTGGCCATACCGCATAACGCAGATGGTGCCGAAGCGGTGATCACCGCGCTTCTCGCCCGGCCTGACCGTCCCGATGCGATTGTCGCCAGTAACGGCGTGATGCTGCTGAATGTGCTTCGTTGCCTGCGCGAGGCGGGGCTCGATGTTCCGGCAGACATGGCGCTGGCGGGCTTCGACAACAACGCGTGGATGGAGTTCGTCGGGGGCGGCCTGACGGTGATCGAGCAGCCTGTCGACGAGATCGGACGCACCGCCATGACGATGCTGCTCGACCGGCTCGACCATCCGGAGGTGCCGCCGCGCAAGGTCGTCCTGCCGGGGCGGCTGATCGCACGCGGGTCGAGCGTGTCGCCTGCTTCTGCCATCGCGCCCGCAAGCGCCTCCTCCGGCACCCCCGCCTTTCCTCTATCCCCCGCACCCGGAGACTGAAGACATATGGAACGTACCACCATCGGCCGCGACACGCGGGTGTGCATGTCGCTGTCGGCACGGCCGGGCAATGCAGGTTCGCGCCTGCACAACTGGCTCTACGATCATTACGGGCTGGACTATCTCTACAAGTCGTTCAGCACCACCGATCTTGGCGCGGCGGTCGGCGGTATCCGCGCCCTGGGCATTCGCGGCTGCGCGATCTCGATGCCGTTCAAGGAAGCGGTGATCCCGATGCTCGACGGGCTCGATCCCTCTGCCACCGCGATCGACAGCGTTAACACGATCGTCAACGACGATGGCGCGCTGACCGGGTTCAACACCGATTACAGCGCGGTACGCGATCTTCTGGAAAACAACCGTGTCGATCCGGCCCTGCCGTTCCTGCTGCGCGGCAGCGGCGGCATGGCCAAGGCCGTGGTCGCCGCGCTGCGCGATACCGGCTTCACCAGAGGCACCATCGTCGCCCGCAATCCCGAAAGCGGTCCGGCACTGGCTGCGCAATACGGCTACGACTGGCTGGCCGACATGCCGGAAGAGGGCGCCGCCGTCCTGATCAACGTGACGCCGCTGGGCATGGAAGGCGGGCAGGCCGATGCTCTGGCCTTCTCGCCCGATCAGATCGCCGCATGCGAACTCGCCTTCGATGTGGTGGCGCAGCCCGCAGCGACGCCGTTCATCCTTGCCGCGCAGGAGGCGGGCAAACGGATCATCTCGGGCGCCGAAGTGATCGTGCTTCAGGCCATCGAGCAATTCGTACTCTATACCGGCATTCGCCCCGAACCCGATGTGGTGGTTCAGGCAGCGGCCTTCGCGCACGGCGAGGCGGTTGCGGCGAGACTGCGCAAGGCGTGATGCAAGCCAAGCGGCGTGCCGATGCAATCAGCGCGCCGCAACGGGCCTCAGAACGAAGCTGAAACGGCGCTCGACGGGCTGGACGCGGTAGTCCGGCAGGGGGCGCCCCTCGGTGTTCCATGTGGTGTCCCCGCCAAGCCCTGCCTGAACGGCATCGATCAGCAAGGTGCCGTGATCGTGGGGCACGATGTCCGTGCTCTTTGCGGTTCCGGGCGGGCGTCGACGCAGGTCTTCATAAGGAAAGGCCAGCGCGTTCATCGTCAGCGGAGTGTCGCCGGTCACGGAGAGGCCCGGTGCCTTTCCGCCGGAAAGCGCCAGCCAGCGCACATCGGATTTCGTCCCGGTATCCTGCGGGCGGATGAAGTCATGATACTGATCGGCAAGGGCCGCCTTCCAAAGGCCGACAATCGCGCCCGTCTTGCGGTCGGCATAGTTTTCCCAAGGCCCGCGCCCGTACCATTCCAGCTGCGTAAGCCGCATCGGGAACGAGAATTCCAGCCCGATGCGCATGGGTTCGGGCAGGTCCTTGCGCAGGGGCATGAAATGCCCTTCGACCGCCACCGAGCCATCGCCGCGCATGGTATAGCGGCTGTCGAACACGGCGGCGCCAGCGCCCAGTCCATAGCGCACGACAATGCTCCTGGCTCCGGCCGGGTCGCGCTGAATCTCGACCTTTTCGACCGTGCGCTGTTGCGACATCGTCGCCCATGGCGCGGCGATGTCCGCCGTGCCGGTGCCCAGATCGTTGTCGGTCGGCATCCGGAAGAAATTGGGATTGCCCCCGGAGAGAAGCTCGCCGTCCTGCGTCGTGTAGCGGGTGAGAAGCCCGCTATGCCGATCGATCACCAGCGTCGCGGCATGCGTGCTGAGGGTAATGCTGTCCGGGCCATCGTTTACCGCGACTTGCCCGCCTATGCGAGCCGCAGGGGCCGGGATCACCGTTCCATAGGCGAACTGGTCCCAGCCGATGGCATGGTCGGCAGGGGCATAGGGCATGTCGTGCGTCGCATCGTAGGCACGCAAGGTGACGAGATATTCGGTTCCGGGCTTGCGTTTGACAGCAGGCAGCGACAGCGTGAAGTCCTGCGTCGTGCGCGGGGCGGTATGCAAGGCAGGCGCGATGCCCTGGGCAATCGGCACGCCGTCCGCCGTTAACTCCCAGCGGACGCGATAGCCTGACAGGTCGCGGAAATCGTTGCGGTTGGTCACGCGGAAGTGCCCCGCTTGGGCATCGACCGCGGAAAACTGCACGGGCGAGTAGACCTTGCGGACCTCGTACAACTGCGGGTTGGGCGTGCGGTCGGACTGGAGCAGCCCGTCGCCGAACTCGATGTCGCCGCCGGGATTGGGGCCATATTCCCCGCCATCGCCCCAGTATCGCTGGCCGTCCTTGGTATAGCGATACATCGACTGTTCGACCCAGTCCCAGATAAAGCCGCCCTGCAGGCGATCGGGATGGGCGTAGATCGCCTGCCAGTCATCGGCAAAGCCACCGCCGGAATTGCCCTGCATATGGGCATATTCGCACTGGATCAGGGGCTGCTTGAACTCGGTGTGCTGCGCATAGTCGAGCATCTGCGCGATGCTGTGATACATCGGCGCGAAGATGTCGGAATAGGACGGCACCCGGTGATCGGAGGTCGCACTCCACCCCAGGAACGAGATCAGCCGGGTCGGGTCCATCGCCCGTGCTGCGGCTGCGGCCTTCTCGAACGTCGGGCCGACGCCGCTCTCGTTGCCGAGCGACCAGAAGATGATCGAAGGGTGGTTCCGGTCACGCGCGACCATGTTGGTGACGCGCGAGATATGCGCAGCCTCCCAGGCCGGATCGTAACCCAGCAGGTAACGCGCCTCTTCTCCCGGATGCCCCTTGGCCGCGCCCATGTAGGCGTGGCTTTCGATATTGGCCTCGTCCATGACATAGAGGCCAAGCTCATCGGCAAGCGCATAGAGCCGTTCGTCATTGGGATAATGCGATGTGCGCACGGCGTTGATGTTGTTGAGCTTCATCAGTTCCAGATCGCGGCGCATCGATTGCTCCGAGATCACATGGAACATCTCGGGATCGTGCTCGTGCCGGTTGACGCCGCGAATGGTGATCGGACGTCCGTTGACCGTGACCAGCCCGTTCTGAATCGCCACGGTGCGAAAACCGATGCGCTGGGCCGTTGCCTGCACGACATGCCCCTTGGCATCGACGAGTTCGATCAGCAGCGTGTAGAGGTTCGGCGTTTCGGCGGTCCAGGCGCGCGCGTTGGGGAGCGAAGCCGTAATCCGGGCAGATTGCCCGCGAAGGCTCGTCGTGCGGGTCAGGAGAGTGGCGCTGCCATCCTTCAGCGTAGCACGAACCGTCAGCCCGTCAGCGGCGGCTGTCCCGTGAAGGCTCAGATCCAGCGTGCCGTCCCGGTAATTATTGGCCAGCCCAGTCTTGGCAAAGAAGTCATCCACCCGCGCGCGCGGCGCGGTGATGAGATAGACCGAGCGTTCTATGCCGGAGACGCGCCAGAAGTCCTGATCCTCCATGTAGCTACCGTCTGACCAGCGGTAGACCTGGATGGACACGCTGTTGCGGCCCGGCTTGACGAAACGGGTGATGTCGAACTCGGACGGCAGCTTGCTGTCCTCGCTGTACCCCACCTTCTGCCCGTTGACCCAGACATAGTAGGCAGAGCCCGCCGCGCCGATGTGCAGGATGGTGTCCTCGCCGGGCATTGCCGCCAGCGTGAAGTCGCGGCGATACGATCCCACGGGATTGGTCGCATGCGGAATCAGCGGACGGTTGGCGGGGAAGGGATAGGTGATGTTGTTGTAGCGGGCCTGATCGTACCCTTCGGCCTGCCAGTCTGCGGGAACCTTGATCTCCTTCCAGCGCGAGACATCGTAGTCTCGCCGGAAGAAGTCCTTCGGAACGCCATCGACCGAAGGGGAGAAGGCGAACTTCCACAACCCGTCGAGCGACAAATAGCGTGCGGAGAATGCCATATCCCCATCGATCGCCTTGGCCGCCGTTTCGAAAGGAAAACCCGTGGCGCGTGCCGGCAGCTTGCCGATGGCGAAGACGGCAGGGTTCTCCCAATCCGGGCGCTGCGGATCGATCTGGGGCTGGATCGGCGGCACCGGTTCCGAGGCGAGCGCCGTACCCGCGATCAGCGCAAGAAGAAGGGCGGCGCGTTTCATGGGAAAGTCCATTCGAGAATATCGGGCGTGCCTTCGAACACAAGCCGCACGTAACGCGCCTTGCCGCCAAGCGCTGGCAGGCGGACGGGTGAGCTCTGGGCCAAGATCGGTTGCCCGCGCCGTTCCCATGAGCTTGCGTCGCGCGAGGTTTCGATAGTGAAGCGCAACGGATGCAGGAGGTCTGCGGGGCGCAGGGAACTGGCAGGTATGGGGCCGGTTGCTCCAAGGTCCGCCTGAAGCCAGGAGGTCGCCGTACCCGGTGGCGCCTGCCATCCGGTGGCGTAGTTATCGTCTCCCGCCTTTTCGGCATTGTGCAGCACATCGCTTGCAGCGGAGGCGCTCAACGCCACCCGTCGTCCTGCCTGACGATGCGCAGCGGTGCCCGGAATATCCGGGCCTTGATGTGTCGGTCGAACCGGGAGGAGTCGTTCTCCCGACACATCAAGCCTGTCCACCGCGACCTGCCGCAGCACCTCGTCTCCCGCACGGGGGAAGGGCAGCGCCTGGCGGTGATAAAGAATATAGTCCTGCCCGTTCACGCGAAATACCGCGTGATGGCCGGGGCTGATGATCTGCGCCGCCGCGTCTGTCGCCAGCAGGGGGTTGTCATCGGGCTCGCGGAAGGGGCCGAACGGCGTATCGCCCACGGCATAGCGGACCTGATAAGTGTCCTTGGTCGTGTTGCCATAGGAGGACATCAGGAAATAGTGCCCGTCGCGCTTGAGCATGAACGGACCTTCGAAGTAGTGCGGCGGCGTCACATCGCGCACTTCTCCGTCGAGCGTGACCATATCGGGCTTCAGCTTCACGACGAAGCAGTGCCCGTTGACCCAGTTGAGCCCCGATCCCCAATAGAGGTAGGCCGCCCCGTCGTCGTCGATGAAGGCTTCGGCGTCGATCATGTGGAAGCCGGGGCGGAAGTTGCGGGCGATCAGCGGCTTGCCATGATTGGCGTCTTTCCATGGGCCGACGGGATGCGTGGCCGTACCGACCCACACCTCGTTGCCGACCGAGACATACATCCAGAACCTGCCATCGCGTCCCCGCACGACGGAAGGCGCCCAGACGTTGGCGGAACCCGAGGTCGAACTGTGCGCAGCGGCCTTGGTCGGCCAGTTCGGCGTCGAAAAGGTCCAGTTGCGAAAGTCGCGAGAGCGCCACAGTCCCAGTTTCTCGCCGCCCCACGGGTCCATCGTCGCAAAGATGAACCACTCACCCTTGTAGTGCACGATCGAGGGATCGGCGAAATAGCCCGGAAGCAGCGGATTGCGGGCATGGGCCGCATAGGGATCGCTGGCTGCTGGGGTTCGCGTCGGTGGTGATGCCAGCAGATTACCCGCAGCGCCTGCCAGCGCCAACGCAGCAAGGCTCAGCGGGATGATGTGACGTAGCATCAGCGCTGTCCCTCCCCGCCATCAGGCTGCGTCTGCCCCCATCCATTCGGGCGGGACGCCAGCTGCAATTCCAGCGTGCCACCTGCCATGATGTCACCCTGCCGCACGAAAGCCGTATCGAGCGGTTTGCCGTTGAGCTTGGCGGAGGTGATGTAAATGCGGTCGGGTTTCCAGTTGGGCGCAAGGATCGAGAATGTCCTGCCGTTCTCCAGTCGCAACATAGACTTCGGCTGATGCGGCGCATGGAGATAGAAGGTGTCTGTCGTGAGGCGGGGAAACAGGCCCAGGCGGTTAAAGACATAGTGCGAACTCATCGCACCGTTATCCTCGTCACCCGGATAGGCATTGGCGGTAAAGCGCGCGAAGATGCGGTTTGCCCAATAGCTGGAAAGGTCTGGGCGGCCCACTTCGCTGAACAGCCATGGCGTTGCGAAACTGGGTTCGTTGGTGATGTCGATCAGGCCACTGTCGAGCGCGTGGCGCAGTCGTTCGATGAACTTTACCCGCCCACCCATGGCCGCAACCATGCCGGGCACATCGTGAAGCATGTCGTAGGAATAGATCCAGCCGGTGCCTTCATAGAAGCCGACATTCTCATAGGTCTTGCCGTCCCAGCCCAGCTTGGGATCGACAGGCTGGAAGCGACCGTCCGAATAGCGCGGCGTGACAAAGCCGGTGTAGCCGTCACTGGTCGCATCCTTGTCCCACACCTTGCGCCAGTTGCCCGAGCGCGTGAGCAGGGTGACGCCGGCATCCTTCTGCCCGGTCGCCTCGGCCAGCTTCGCCGCGTAGAAATCGTTGAGAGCATAGGCGATCGTCGACGATCCCGAACGCGCGCGCGGGTTGTCAGTCTCCGGACTGCGATCCCCGACTGCGAACCAGCCATCTATCAGGTAGCGCGGTCGCCGCTCTTCGAAAGCATCGTGTAGCGCGACTTCGGCCACCGCATTCCAGTCAACGCCCGACACATGGCGGATCAGCCCTTCGCCCAGCACATTGTCAACTTCATCGCCGCCCTGACCGACGTGATAATTACGCCCGGAAATGAAGGCGGTGTGTGCCACGCCGTATCGCCGGTACGTGGCGACGATCGAGGCGATGTTGCCCGCGTACACACTGGGGCGCAGCAGAGACATCAACGGAAAAGCGGTCCGGTAGGTATCCCAAAGGGTGTAGTAGTCGTCCCAATGCGGTGTGGTGCGGTCGGCAATCGGCTGATCCAGCGTCCGATCGCGAGGCTGGATCACCGAGTGGTAGAGCGCGGTATAGAACCGGCGCTTGTCCGCAGCGCCGACACCTTCGATGGTCGCGAGAGAGAGTTCCGTCTCCCACACGGCCCGTGCGCCTGTTTCCACATCGGCGAAGTGCTTGCCGCTCAGTTCGGCATCGAGCAGTTCACCGGCTCGCTCGGCGCTGGTGAAGGAGACTGCCACTTTGAGTTCGACCGGACGATCGGTGTCGAACTGCCACCACGCGGCCAGTTTGGTATCGGCGGCCACCTGCGCTCGCGTCGCATCGGGCATGACCTTGCTGCCGCTGCGCACCCCCCAAGAGGTCGGCTTGCGATCGAGTTGCGCGACGAACCAGATATCGACATTGGCCGGAGACCAGTAGGTCTTGCTGCGCACCCGCCCAACCAGGCGGCCGCTTTGCGGATCCAGCGTCACATCGGCGCCGTCGCTCGCCAGTGCCCCACCGATCTTTCGCGTGATATCGAACACGAGTGTACCGGGCTTGCCCGCGGGATAGGTGAAACGATAGAGCGCGGCATAGTGCCCCGGCGTCACCTCCGCCCGCACCCCATAACGGTCCAGCGTGACCGCATAGTGGTCTGCGGCGAACTCTTCGTGCGATTTCGCAGAGAGATGGTCCGGTTCATCGAAAGTCGGACAGCCGGTCTGCGGCGAGATCAGGAACGTGCCGTAAGTCGTTCGCCCGCCCGAGCCTTGCGTGTGCAGTTGCGCAAAACCACTGATTGGCGCGGTGATATCATACCCCGCGTTGCTGCCGGTCAGCGTTTCCGGGCTGGGATGGATCGAGCCTGCGGGCAGGGAAGGGCCGGGGACCGTATCGCCTTCGTTGTCGTTACCCAAGCCCACGCGAGGGTCCACATAAGAGACCAGCGATGCCGACGGTGCGGCGCCACCCGCGGCCATCACCTCTCCGGACGGAAGAACCATCGCAATCGCTGCGCCCAGCATCAGGCGTTTGCGGTTCCCCATCGTCTCCCCCTTCATGACTGTTTTTCACTATACTTGCAGTACGGTATGCGATGCGGGCGCCGCAGGCTCAAGCCCCGCGACGCCCGTGCAACACCTTAGAACGTGCCGCGCAGCGTCAGCGTAAAGGTACGACCGTCATAGTCGTAGCGGCGCGGCAGATCGGGCTGGTTCTCGTATTCGTAACGGATCGCGTTGGTCAGGTTGTAGGCATCGACCGAAACCGACAGGAAGTCGGTGATGTTGTACGAGGCCGAGGCGTCCAGCTGCCCGCGCGCACGGACCTGACGTGCGGCGCCCGTGAACGTTCCGGCCGAAGCCAGATCGTACTTGCTGCGCAGGTTGTAGACCAGACGCACGCCGTACTTGGGCGTTTCGTAATAGGCGATGACGTTCAGGTTATGCTTCGAAACGCCCGGCAACGTTGCCTTCGCGCCGGTCGCGGTCTTGCCGCTGATGGTGGTGTAGGCGTAGTTGAAACCGCCTCCCAGGTTCTTGAGCACACCCGGCAGGAAGTCGAGCGTCTGCTGGAAGTTGAACTCCAGACCGCGCACAGTGATCGGGTTGGACTGGTTCATGTAGCCCGAAGCCGAGACCAGATAGGGCTGGGTGACGCCGCCCTGCGTGTAGGTGAGGCTGCTTTCGCAACGGTCGCCGTTGATCGTCAGCGTACCCAGCCCCAGCGCGCTGGCGTCCGAGGGGCACAGTTGTTCGGGGTCGGTGATCTGCGCGATCAGGCCGGTGATCCGCTTCTGGAATGCGGCCAGCGAGATGATCCCGTTGGGGCGGTTGTACCATTCCAGCGAGAGATCGAGCGAGGTCGAGTTATAGGGCTTGAGATCGGGATTGCCGAGCGTCACCGAATAGACCCCGTTCGAGGGCGCGCTGACGACCGTGACCGGCGTAAAGGCGCGCGGCTGCGGGCGCACATACGTCCGATACGCTGCTGCACGCATCATCAGCTTGTCGGAAATGTCGGCGATCGCGATGAACGAGGGCAACAGCTTGTTGTAGCTCTGCTTGTACGTCGTGTTCGCGAAGTCACTGGGTGAGCCGATGGAGTTCGTCAACGTCACGCGGTTGAGCGCATTGATGATGTTATCGGTATGCTCGAAACGCAGGCCGCCATTGCCGCGAATGGTGATGCCACCGATCTCGAATTCGTACTTCAGCTGCCCATAGACGGCAGCGATGTTGTTCTCGTTGCTGAAGTTATAGAGAGAGTAGCTGTTGTCGTTATACCGGATGTTATAACCCAGCGGCGACAGTTCGCCGCCCGGATAGGCCGTGACGGGGGTAACCTCGGACAGGAACTTGCTGATATCCGTCACGTACCAGTTGCTGGTCGGGCTGCCGCCGTTACCACCGAAGAAATCGCTGGATGTCGGGCTCTGGCCCAGCACGTCGCCGGTCAGGTTCTGGATTTGCAAGCCATAGGCGCTGGTGCGGAAGCCCTGTGAAATGAACAGGTTGTGCTCATAACGCCCGCCGACCTGGATTCCGGTGAGGGCGCCGCCGTGGAATGTGCGCTCAAGATCGACCTGCGCGGCGGCCAGCTTGTTGGTGGCATAGCTCTGCGTGCCGGTGAACTGCATGCGGTTGGTCTGCGCCGATGTCGTCGCCGAGTTGTAGTAATACGTCGGATCGGCGACGCCGCCCCACACGCCGGTAGAGATTCCGGCTACGGTGTTCGCCGGGTCCGGATTGATCGTGTAGGAGAAGTCATCGAGATTGCCGCCGCCGGTATGCATGGTGCCGCTCAGGCCGTTCCCGCCCGCCTGCTGCATCGTCTCGAAATCGACCTCGGTTTCGGTCGAGCTGTTTGACGCCTGCGAAAGCGTGCCGACCGCGCTCACCCGCCAGTCGTCGTTCTTCCATTCGCCCGTGGCATCGATGCCCCAGGTCTTCTGATGCTGGCCATAAAGGCGGGTGGAGGAGACAGCGGTGGGGTTCGAATAGTCGAAGTCGTTGACCACATAGCGCCCGTCGGACAGGGCGACCGGTGCGCTCAGCGCGGTCAGCGAACTCGCATCGTTCAGCGAGTTGACCATGATGTACTGGATGGTCTTGGGCTGTTTGCGATCGGTCAGGAAGCCGGTCACGCCGATCTTGGCGTTATCGTCGATCTGGTATTCCGCGCCGCCCGCCGCCGAGAACAGGTTCCCCTTGTTCAGGCGCGAATATTGGCGGATCTGCGAGTTGTAGAGCACTCCGGCGGTCGACGTCGTCCCGGTGCAGGACGGGCATGCTGCCGACGGCGCATAATAGGCGCCCACCAGATCCGAATTGGCTTGTGCCTGCGCAGCGGACATCGGGGTGTAGCTGTTGAACAGGATGGAATCGCGGCGGAAACTCTCGCGTTTGTAGGCAAACACGCCGAAGACCGCGAAATTGTCACTGAAGTGATGGTTGTAGCCAACCGTCGCTTCGGGGCCGCCGGTGCTGCCCAGTTCATTGTACTCATAGGCCAGCTTGGCGAAACCACCGTCCTTGCGCCCCAGTGCCGGAGCGATCTGCAAGTCGACATTACCCGAAAGACCGCCGCTCTGCGCGTTGGCCAGCGGCGATTTGTCGACGACGATCGCGCTGAAAATGTCGGCATTGAAGGCGCCGAGCGGCGCGGCTTCCGACAGGATCGGCTCTGCAAACGCCACGCCGTTCATCGTCAGGCGCGCATATTCACCGGGCAGGCCGCGCAGGTTGATCGTCGCGTTGCGGCCTTCCGCCTCGCGGTTGATCTGAACACCGGGAACGCGTTGCAAAGCCTCGCCAACGTTGAGATCGGGGAAGCGGCCAAGACCATCCGACGAAATACCGTCGGTGATGCTCACTTCCTTGCGCTTGGAAGCGATGGCATTTGCGTAGGCTTGCCGAAAACTGGTGACGACGATCTCGTCCTTGCCTGTTGCCGTCGCTTCCGAAGATGTATCGGAAACGGGTGCCGACGCCTCTGCGTCGCTCGCAGCACCGGAAGTGGATTGCGCCAAGGCCGCTGTTGAACTCAGCATAGTGCCGGCCAGCATCGTGAAAACCAGACCGCGATACGTCACGCCACGTGAAAGCATATACATCCTCCCCCTTTTCGTCGGAGGCGGGTTTTCCCGCCTTTCCGAGGTGCCGTGCGGGTGTGTCTCGCCGGCAAAGTGGTCATACCATTGAGTGAAGGACTGTCAATCTTGTCAGACTAGATCGGCGCCAAAAATTGCAATGATAGCGTTATCCAAAAGCAATCATCCGCAACAATGTCTTTTTCGATCAATCTGATACGGTCGCTCATAATAACAAAAATATTTTTCGCGATCATCTTGAGGCGATTTTGGTCAAACAAATTCGCTTGGCTGCGGAACCGGGCCAATCCCGCCAAGATGCCGCTTGCAGAGTGTCCGATGCGCGCCCTATCAGCCGACGATGGACGAAGACATTTCCCTCGAGCGCCCCCAGCGGCGCTTGCTGCGCCGCCTTTTCAATGGCCGTACAACTCCAATCCACGTCAATGGCGTCACACTTCTGACGTTCCGTCAGGCCAGTGCCCATATTCTCTCCCTGCCGGAAGCGGAGCGTGAGGGTGCATATCAGGCAATCAAACTGGCCGCGAAAACCGAAGCGATCTGACATCCATGATGACGTTATTACTAATTTATTGAAATAACATAATATTTTCTAATTTTTCGACGGTCCCAATCTGTCGCCATTGTTCGGCTTATCGCGCCAACGCCACGTTTCGTCCATGGCAGTCCCAAAATGCATCCGTTTGCGGTAAGGCACCCGCATTCGCTTGATGCCGCATATCGGCGTCGCTTTCCTTCCAGGCTGCCACGCAGCCCTTATTCGCCATGTGCACCGCGCCATTCGTGCGGGCTTTCGGCGGAACCGGAGACATAGATGTCCGCAGGACAGGCGCTCAGCGCCCAATTTGGCTGGTTCAAGGCCAGCGACGAGCTTACCCTCGATGACGTCACGCTCGTCAATCGCAATACGCTCAACCGGGCCGTGGCCGCCGCAGCGCTCGGTAATGCCATGGAATGGTTCGATTTTGGCGTCTACGGCTATATTGCCATCACACTGGGCCACGTCTTCTTCCCGGCCGGAAGTCCCACCGTTCAGCTGATCGCGACGCTGGCGACGTTCACCGCAGCGTTCGTGGTCAGACCATTGGGCGGGCTCGTGTTCGGACCGCTCGGCGATCGCTACGGGCGCCACAAAATCCTTGCCCTGACCATGATCATGATGGCGCTGGGCACATTCGCCATCGGCTTTATTCCGGGCTATGCGCAAATCGGGATCGCTGCGCCGGTCCTGCTGCTGATAGCGCGTCTGGTCCAGGGGTTCTCAACCGGCGGCGAATACGGCGGCGCGGCCACGTTTCTGGCCGAGTATTCGACCGACCGCCGACGCGGCATGGTGGGCAGCTGGCTGGAATTCGGCACGCTGGGCGGCTACATCGCCGGGGCAGGGACCGTCACCGCCCTGCAGTTCGCCCTCAGCGACAGTGAGATGCTGGCCTGGGGCTGGCGCATTCCTTTCCTGATCGCAGGGCCGCTCGGCCTGCTGGGCCTCTATATGCGCCTGAAACTGGAGGAAACGCCCGCCTTTCAGGCCTATTCGGCCGAAGTCGACGCCCGCGAAAGCGACCGCCCCCGCCTTGGCGACCTGTTCCGGCTGCACGGGCCTCAGCTTGCAAAATGCATGGGGCTGGTGCTGGTCTTCAACGTCACCGATTACATGTTGCTGACGTACATGCCCAATTATCTCACCGTCACGATGGGCTATGCGCAGAGCAAGGGGCTCCTGCTGATCATTCTGGTGATGGTGGTGATGATGCCGCTGAACATCGTGGGCGGCATGTTCAGCGACCGGCTTGGCCGCAGACCGATGATCATGGGGGCCTGCGCCGCGCTGATCCTGCTGTCTGTGCCATGCCTGTTGTTGATCGGCACCGGCAGTGATGCCCTTATTTTTCTGGGACTTATGCTGCTTGGCATCGCCTTGGTGTGCTTTACCAGTTCGATGCCGGCAACGCTGCCTGCGCTGTTCTATACGCCGGTCCGCTATAGCGCCCTGTCGATCGCCTTCAACGTTTCGACATCGCTGTTCGGCGGAACGACGCCGCTCGTTACGGCCTGGCTGGTCGAGAAGACCGGCGATCCTTTGGTTCCCGCCTACTATCTGATGGGCGCGGCGGCGATCGGTCTGGTGACTATGCTGACAGTGCGGGAAACGGCGGGCTTGCCGCTGCGCGGTTCGCCACCGGCCGTCGAAACCCGCGCCGAAGCCGTGGCTCTGGTCCGCAGCGACGAGCCGGTAACGGTCGATCCGGCACTCCCTGATCTGGCGCCGCCGGAGCCTGAGTTGCCCGCGCGCGCCACGTCTCTCGCCTAGCCAGGAGGAGGGGGGCGACATGAAGGCTTGATATGGCGCGCAGAGGCGGCATTCTGCGCGGAGCCATTTTTGCGAAGGATCTTCGATGTCTTCCCTGTTTCGGTCGCTCGTCCTCCCTGTTGCCGTGATTGCTGCCGCCGGTCTGGCCTCTCCCTCTCTCGCCTCTCCCGGCGAGGCGGCTGTAAAAGCCGCGCTGGCATCGCCTTCGCGCGCGGACCAGCAGGGCGACGATGCCCGCCGCAAGACAGAGCAGGTGCTTGATTTTGCGGGTGTAAAGCCCGGACAGAGCGTGATCGATTTCCTGCCGGGCTCCGGCTACTGGACGCGGATCTTCACCAATGTCGTCGGGCCGAAGGGGCATGTCTTTGCGATCTGGCCTGCGTGGGGCGCCAAGTATGCGGCCAAGGCGCTTCCCGCGCTGGAGGCGCGCAAGATGGCGAACGTGACGGCAGAGGTGCAGTCCACCGACCTGCCGAGCGTCGCACATCCCGTCGACCTGTTCTGGACCGTCCAGAACTATCACGACATCAACAACAACGGCGGAGAAGCGGCCCTGAACGCCTTCAACGCGGCGGTTTTCAAGGCCCTGAAGCCCGGCGGCATCTACATGATCATCGACCATGCCGACACACCGGGTTCAGGGCTTTCGGGTACGTCCACCAAGCATCGTATCGACAAGGCGGCGGTGATCCGCGAAGTCACGGCGGCAGGGTTCAAGCTCGCCGGGGAATCGACTGTCCTGACCAATCCGAACGATGATCATACCAAAACGGTGTTCGATCCTTCGATCCGCGGCGAGACCGACCAGTTCGTGCTGAAGTTCAGAAAATCTCGCTAAACCATTGGCAGATAAATACTTTGCGGCGGTGTTTGTCGAAATGGGCAAAGCCGGGCTAAAGGCAGGGTAAAGGTAGGGTAGAAGGGGGCTAAAGGCGCCTTGAACGCCCCGAACCGCAATCTGACAAGACAAAGGCCCCGGTTCGGGAAAATCGAACCGGGGCCTTTGCTGTTTCGTATCTATTGCGGCTGAGGTCAGCCCGGCAGGGCAGGGGTCGGGCGGTCAAGCTCCGCTGCCGCGATGGCCGTGAGGTTGAGGATGCCGCGCGCGGTGACGCCGGGCTGCAGGACATGGATCGGCTGCGCCAGCCCCATCAGGATCGGGCCGACCGTGGGCGAGCTGGACGAAGCCGAGAGCGCGGTCAGCGTGATGTTCGCCGCATCGAGCGTGGGCATCACCAGCAGGTTCGCCGGGCCTTCGAAGCGCCCGTCGGGGACCATGCGATCGCGCAGGGCCTGGCTGAGCGCCACGTCGGCGTGCATTTCGCCATCGACCTTCAGTTCCGGCGCGGCCTTGCGGATAATCTCCAGTGCCGCACGCATCTTGCGCGCGCTCGGGCTGTGCGAGGAGCCGAAGTTCGAGTGCGAGACCAGCGCCACGCGCGGCGTCAGGCCGAAGTGCTTGAGCTGCGTCGCGCTCAGCAGCGTCATTTCCGCGACCTGCTCGGGCGTGGGATCGGGCACCATGTGCGTGTCGGTGATGAACAGCGCACCGGCATCGAGGATCAGGCCCGACAGCGCGTAGGCGCGGCTGACGTCCGGACGACGACCGATGACGCGCAGGACATGCTCGATCTGCTTCCAGTATTCGGACCGTCCGCCGACGATGGCCGCCTCGACCCGGCCCGTGCGCAGCAGCAGCGCGGCGGTGACGGTGGGGCGGCGGTAGACGTGGCGCAGGATCTCGTCACCGGGCACGCCCTTGCGGGTGGCGACGGCGCGATAGGCCTCGACGAGATCGGCCATGACCTCCTTGTCGGTCTCTGGGTCGATCACCTCGACATCCTTGTCGAGTTCGAACGAGAGGCCGAGGCCGGGGAGCTTCTTTTCCAGAACACGGCGCCGCGCGACGATGGTGGGGCGCACGATGCCTTCGTCGAGCGCGTCCTGAATGGCGCGCAGCACGCGCTCGTCCTCGCCTTCACCGTAGGCGATCTTGCGACCGGTGCGGCGGGCGGCCTCGAACACCGGCAGCATCAGCTGGCCCGAACGGGTGTTCTGACGCGCCAGCGTGCGCTTGTATTCGTCGAGATCGATGGTCTTGGTGGCGACGCCGCTCTCGATGGCGGCCTTGGCGACGGCAGTGGCGATCTCGCCGATCAGGCGCGGATCGAACGGGGTCGGGATGATGTATTCGGGGCCGAACACCAGCTTGCGGCCGCCATAGGCCTGCGCGACGCTGGCGTGGGCGGGCAGGCGCGCGAGACCGGCGATGGCCTCGGCGGCGGCGGCCTTCATCGCCTCGTTGATCGCGGTCGCGCCGACATCGAGCGCGCCGCGGAAGATGTAGGGGAAGCACAGGACGTTGTTGACCTGGTTCGGATAGTCCGAACGCCCGGTGGCGATGATCGCGTCGGGGCGCACCTCGCGCGCGACTTCGGGGCGGATTTCCGGCTCCGGGTTGGCGAGCGCGAAGATCAGCGGACGGTCCGCCATCGAGGGCAGCCATTCGGGCTTGAGCACGCCGGGGGCCGAGAGGCCGAGGAACACGTTCGCGCCGGGCAGCACTTCGGGCAGGGTGCGCGCATCGGTCTGACGGGCATAGCGCGCCATGTTCGGCAGCATGCCCTCGCGGCCCGAATGGATCACGCCGTCCTTGTCGGTCAGCGTCACGTTCTCGACCGGCAGGCCCATGGAGACCAGCAGGTCGACACAGGCCAGCGCCGCAGCGCCCGCGCCCGAGGTCACGAGCTTCGCCTCGGTCAGCGACTTGCCCTGAAGGACCAGCGCGTTCTTGACGGCAGCGGCGACCACGATGGCGGTGCCGTGCTGGTCGTCATGGAAGACCGGAATGTTCATCCGCTCTTTCAGCGCGGCCTCGATATGGAAGCACTCGGGCGCCTTGATGTCTTCGAGGTTGATGCCGCCGAACGTGGGTTCGAGCAGGGCGACCGCCTCGATGAACTTTTCGGGGTCGGTGGTGTCCACCTCGATATCGAACACGTCGATATCGGCGAACTTCTTGAAGAGGACCGCCTTGCCTTCCATCACCGGCTTCGAGGCGAGGGCGCCGATCGCGCCGAGGCCGAGCACGGCGGTGCCGTTAGAGATCACCGCGACGAGATTGCCGCGCGCGGTGTAGTCCAGCGCCTTGGCCGGATCTTCGGCGATTTCCATGCAGGGGGCAGCGACGCCCGGCGAATAGGCCAGCGCCAGATCGCGCTGGTTGACCATGCGTTTGGTCGGCTCGATGGTCAACTTACCGGGGCGCGGATAGAGGTGATAATCGAGAGCCGCGCGCCGCAGTGTATCGTCCATGGTGTTCTCAGCCCTCGTTACGCATCTGTCTGTTCGGTCCGGCTATAACCGGTGTTGGTGGCAGCTATAGGTCTGCCGGGGGCCGGGTCAAGCAAGGCAGGGAGTGTTTTGCCCTTCGCAACTTGCGCAAACTGCAAGTTCATGGAGGGCCAGTGCAAGTGCGCCTGCGCCCTCTCGCACCGCAGCATTTGCGCAGCGATGGGCGGCAGGCGCGGTCTGTCAGGGCTTGGCCGTATCGACCTTGACGCTCACCTGGGCCTTGGGGGCATCCCGCAGACGCAAGTGCAGCACGCCATCGGCAGGAATGCCGCTTTGCAGCGCGGTGCCCGTGTACCCGACAGGAACTGCCGAGGCCGAGGCGAAGGCGGCATCGGTGCTGACCGCATCGACGAGATAGAGCGACTGCCCGGTGATCGTGCAGGCAGGCTTCGCCGCCTTGGCATCGCATGTAGCCGAAACGATGCGCGGCAGCCGGGCGAGCGTTGCCAGCGGCTGCCAGTCCCCGGCGATGCCCGCCTGCACCACCCGGAAGCGTAACGGCCCGAAAGTGGAGGGGGGAAGATCGTCGGGCGCCAGCGTGCCCACCAGCACTTGCGCACTGGCCATGGTGAGGCCCTTGCCCATCGACAGGCGGGCCAGCACATCATCCGAAGTGCCCGCGATCTCCAGCGTATCGGCGGAGGTGAAGGCCATCCCCTCGGGCGCCTGCAGCGAGAACACCAGCGAGGCGGCATCGGGCAGGATATCATCGCCGGTGATCTCCAGCGGCAGCGTTCCGGCAGGCTGCGGGGCGGGACGGATCGTGCGGCCGATGATGGTTGCCTGCGGACGCGGGGCGGCGACCTTGACCGATATCGTCTGGCTGCGACCGCCGGTCAGGTGAACTTGCGCATCGATGCTGGTGCCTGCCGCCGGAACGTGGGCTCCGCCCTGCGCGGTCAGCGAAAGCCGATCGAGATTGTCATTGCGAGTAAGGCCGTCCGGCGTGAAGGTCAGGCTGCCCAGCGCCACGTCCTTCACCTGTTCGAGCCGCTGGCCGGTCATCAGGATATGCCCGTCGTTGCCATAGGCGGTGATCGTATCGATCCGGCTGCTTTCGGCGCGCGCCGTCAGCGGCAGATCGCTTGGGTTGTCATCACCACGATAGCGCACCGAGAGATGCACCGGCCCCGGTGCAGCACCCGTCAGCGGCACGGTGACGGAGAGGCCGTCGGCGGCCGAAGCGGTCCACTTCACCGGCTGCGGTGCGCCGTTGCCGCGCTGCATCGTCACGTCTGACACGCAGCCTGCCGCGCCGCCGCTGATCTCGACCGTGTTGTCGCGCCCGACCACCAGATCGCTGGTATCGGCCACGACCTTCCATGCACCGGTGCCGGGACGCTGAAGCTGGAAGTCCGGGCCATCGAAGCTCTCGAAGCCCCAACGCCCGTGCAGGTGCCCGCGCAAGGTGCCGGTTTCACCTGTGGGAAGGGCACCGGCGGGAAGCACATAGCCGCCGCGATTGGCGCGCGCCTCGACCGGGATCTCGATGATCTTGCTATCGGGACCGGTGACGCGCAGCGACACATTGTGCGCAAAGCGGGTGGAGAACACCAGCGGCGCGCCCTCCACGGGCAGCACGGCGTCACCGGTCGCCACGCAGATCGGCCCCTTCGCGGTCGAACGCAGTTGCGGCGGCACATCGGCCTCGACGGCGGGCATCCCGGCCACCATCACCGACTTGGGCTTGTTGAACGAGGGCGCGGCATTGAGCAGCAGCGACAGCGTGCTGCCGTCGCGCTGGGTCAGGGCGGGCAGATACCCGAACGAGGGGTTCGAGAACGCGCCGAGCATGCGCACCAGATCGCGCGCCACGCCGATATAGGCGCTGTAATACCCGGCGCCGCCTTCGGGCGTGGCGCTCAGTTGCAGGGCCAGATCGGTGGGCGTGTCGGTCAGCGTATCGGCGAGCGAACTGGAATGCACGTCGCTCAGCACCAGCGTATCGGGGCTTTGCAGCAGGCACGAGGCCTGCTCCTGCGCGACCTTGGAAAGGCAATCGGCATTGAGCTTGATCGACAGGCTGGAGGCCAGCACCGGGGCGATTTTCTGCAAGGCTTCGGGCTGGTAATCGCCCTGCGCGCGGATCGCCGCCATGAACGCTTCGAGCCGCGAATGGTCGAGCGAGGCCTGGTTCAGCTCCTGCCCGACGCGCACGAACTCGCCCGGCTTGCCGCGCACGGAATCGCGCAGCACGCCTTCGGCGCCGCCGGTATCGGGCACCATCAGCAGCACCATCTGCCGCGCGCCCTTGGGCACAGTGACATCGAGCGTGTGCTTCTTGTCCTTCTTCTGCCAGGTCTCGGTGAACTGCACCCAATCCTTGGGCGGCGGGTTGGTCGCGCCGCGCAGGAAGGCCGAGACGAGAATGAAGTGCGCGCCCTGATCCGGCCCTACGGCGGAGCGGATCACCAGCTTGTCCCCTTCGGACAGGCTGGGCACTTGCGCGATCGGCAGCGTCTGCTTGCCGCGCGTCACCTCGATGTCGATGCGCGGGCCGTCCAGCTCGAACGGCGCAGGGTCGGCAGCGGCGGCGCTGGAACTCACCGCCAGCGCGGCGGTGAGCGCAAGGCCCGCGACGGCGCTTGCCCTCGTCAGGCGCTTGCGGGTAAGGGCGGGGCGTTGGCGGATCGTCTCGTACGGCAAGCGGTGCGGTTCCCTGTCCTTCGCTGTCGGCTCATTTTCCCATGAGCGTTGCAGCATGGTCGCCCCCAGTGGCAGGGCCAGCCTTGCGCTGCGATGAAGCGAGGACGCAGGAAGGCGGGACAATGTTCCCGAAATCGCCGAGATTACATCTTCGTCGATCTGCACTTTGCTCTGAACGCACCGTTTCGTATATTTTTGTTTCCGGCGCCGCTTACCGCTTGTTTCTGCACGCGACGGGGTGCAAACGCGAAGGCATATGGGACAGGACGAAATGATCCGAGAAACCGCCACGCCGCAGCGTCGCGGCCACGATGCCGAGCGTACCCGTGAGGAGATCCTCTCCGTCGCGCGGGAAATCTTCGCCGAAAAAGGCCTGAACGGCGCCCGCGTCGACGAGATCGCCGAGGCGACGCATACCTCCAAGCGGATGATCTACTACTACTTCGGCAGCAAGGAGGGGCTCTATCAGGCGGTTCTCGCATCATCCTACGCCGGTATCCGCCGGGTGGAAAGCGAGGCGGGTCTTGAGGACATGGAGCCTATGGAAGCGCTGCTGCATGTTGTGCGCGGGACTATCGACTATCAGGCGCAGAACCCCGGTTTCGCGCGGCTCGTGGCGGTGGAAAATATTCAGCGCGCCCGGTTCCTGACCCAGATCGAGGGCATTCGCGAACACAACCGCCCGATCATCGACGTGCTCTCCGCCCTGATCGCGCGCGGCGTCGGGCAAGGCGTGTTTCGCACCGGGCTCGACCCGGTGGACCTGCACTGGCTGATCAGCAGCTTTGCAGTCTTCAACGTCGCCAACGACGCGAGCTTCTCGTTCCTGTTCGAGCAGGGCACCAAGCGCGAGGCGCGCCATGCCCGCCATCGCCAGACCGCCGAGGATGCGGTGCGGCGGTACTGCGCCGCGTAATGTCGATGTGAAGTTCCGGGCGATCGCACGATGGCGACGCCCGGAAAAATCCTCCGGCCTGAAAAGCTCCCGTCAGAACTGGATCTTGACCTGCGCGCCTGCCGCAATCGCATCCTTGCGGTTGGCATAGCTGAACGCGCCGGGATCGGCGATATACTGCACGTCGGGGCGCAGGATCATCCAGTGGTTGACCTGGATGCCATAGCTGACCTCGAAGGCCGTTTCGCCCTGCGGCAGCGAGTCCATTCCGCCCGCAAGATCGTTCGTATCGGCATAGGCCTCACGCAGGCGCGGGTTCACTACCGCCTTGACGACGCCGACGTTGAACGTGTCCTGATCGCGGCCCTTGAAGGTGCCGGTCTGGATCAGGCCCAGCGTGTACCAGCGCGTGATCTGCGCGGAAGCACGCGGGTTCAGCGTATAGGCCGCGATCACGCCAAGGCTGCGCTTGTTGCCGCGCTCGCGCAGCACCTGCTGGTTGACCAACAGGTAATAGCCCTGACGGCTACCGACCTTGCCCGAACGCCCCGTCTTCGCGACGTTTGAGGTGTCGTAGATGAAGCCCAGCTTGTAGCTGCCCGGCAGCCAGTGGTCGCCTGGATTGTGGCCGGGGGTGTACTCAAGCTCGACCGGCAGCAGCACGCCCGTCGTACCGCCCGCAAAGATGCGGAAGGCATTGTGCTCGACGCTGAGCTGCGGATTGACCTGATCGACACCCACGCGCAGCGTCAGATCGTTGCGCAGCTTGGCACGGAAGGCGATGCCCCAGCGCGCGTTCGGGTAGTTGTACCACCCGGTATTGCCCGACATCGACAGCGGATGGGCGCAGAACGCCGCGTTCACGAAGTTGCAGCCCGCCGCGATGCCGCCCATGTCGTTGCCCATCGCGAAGTAGCCCGCGCGCACGTTCAGCTTGCCCCCGTCGAAGTCCTGCTCGACGGTCAGTTCGGTCAGCTTGGTATAGAGGCCGCCATAGACTTCCTGAATCGGCAGGCGGTTGCCCACGTAATCGCTGGACGTGCCCACGCCCTTGCGGTCGTTGACCGTAAAGTGCAGCTTGCCGCCCTTCCAGCCCACGATCTTGTCCATGTCGAGATCGACGCCGCCGCGCAGCTGCTGGGCATAGGCCGTGCCCTTGCGCAGGCCGCCCTGAACTACACCCAGCGTTTCCGAAACATAGTCTGCACGGAAGGTGATGCCGTCATCCACCAGTCTGGAGCGAAGGCCCCACCAGTCTCCGGTCAGCGTCTGGCGTTCGTGATCGGTGGTGGCGGGAAGCGGCTGCGATGCCGCACCCGGCGAAGGCCCAGCCAGTGCCGCGCCACGCTGATCCTGTGACGGAGAGCCGATCTTGCGTTCACCGGGCTCGTCCTCACGCCGTGCTTCGGTTCGGGTGGGGGCAGGTTCGCTGGCCTGATCGTCGCTCACGGCGGCATCGTCGGCATAGGCCGGAGCCGCCAGCCCCAGCGCCGACAGACCGGCGAGCAGGGCGAAAGGTGTCATTCCCAAAGTCTTCATTGTTTTTATATCCATTTACCGCCCGGAAGCAGAGTCTGCATCCGGGCGGCGGTTGGGAAATCCGGGCCAGACCCTCACGTCTGGCTGCCGGATATCTCAGGCATCAAGGCAGGGTATATGCGATCACGTAGTCGCCGCGCGTGGGCGACTGGCGGGCACCGCCGGCGGTGACGACGATGAACTGCTTGCCGGTCTTGGGCGAGCGGAACGTCATCGGACCACCCTGACTGCCGACGGGCAGGCGGCCCTTCCACAGCACCTTGCCGGTCGCGGAATCGAAGGCGCGCAGGTAGAAGTCCTGGGTGCCCGCGATGAACACGAGGCCGCCCTGCGTGGTCAGCGTACCGCCCAGCGTCGGCATGCCGATCGGGATGGGAGGCCAACCTTCAGGCCCATCGGGCCGGTGTCTTCCACGGTGCCGACCGGAACCTGCCACTTGATCTGGCGGGTCTTGAGGTCGACGGCGGTCAGCGTTCCATACGGCGGTGCCTGGCAGGGAATGCCCAGAGCCGAGAGGAAGCGGTTCTTGTTCACTGCGTAAGGCGTGCCCTTCATCGGGACGGCGCCCATGCCGGTGTTGATCGCCTCGCCGCCGCTGCTGGCCTTGGCGTTGGGATCGACCTTCTGGCGGATCATCTGCGACCACAGGCCCAGACGCATGTCGTTGACGTAAAGCGTCTGGGTATTGGGATCGACCGAAACGCCGCCCCAGTTCATGCCGCCCAGCGAGCCGGGGAAGCTCAGCGAGAGGTCAGTGCCCGGCGCGGTGTAGAGGCCGTCATAGCGCATGCCCTTGAAGGCGATGCGGCACAGCAGCTGGTCGAACGGGGTGGCACCCCACATGTCGGCTTCGGTCAGCTTCTGCGCACCGATCTGCGGCATGCCGACAGACTTGGGCTGGGTGAGCGAATAGGGCTCGCCCGGAATGTTGGCAGCGTGGACCGGGGTCTCGACGACCTTGGTCAGCGGCTTGCCGGTGGCGCGGTCGAGCACGTAGATCTGGCCCGCCTTGGTCGCGAAGACCAGCGCCGGAACCTTCTTGCCGTTCACCGGGAAGTCGATGAGCGACGGGGCCATCGGGATGTCGAAGTCCCACAGGTCGTTGTGAACGGTCTGGAAGTGCCACTTCTCGTTGCCGGTGGTGGCATCGAGCGCCAGCATCGAGGCGCCGTACTTGTGCTCAAGCGCGGTGCGCGGCACGCCGTAGATGTCGACCGAGGGGCTGCCCATCGGGATGAACACGGTGTTGGAAGCCGGGTCCCAGGTCGAACCGGCCCAGTTGTTGGGGGTCGAACGGGCATAGGTCTTGCCGGCAGCCGGTGCGTTGCGGTCGGTCGGGTTGCCCGGATCGAAGGCCCAGCGCAGCTTGCCGGTGATCACGTCGAAGCCGCGCAGAACGCCGCCCGGCATGTCGGTCTGGACGTTGTCGGCCACGCGGCCGCCGACGACCACGGTGGTCCCGGCCATCGTCGGAGCCGAGGTCAGCTGGTACTGCGGATCGGGCGCGGCGCCGAGGCCTGCCTTCAAATCGACCTGGCCGTTGGTGCCGAAGCCGGGGCAGAACTTGCCGGTATCGGCATCGATGGCGATCAGGCGCGCGTCGATGGTGTTGATGAGGATGCGGCGCTCACACGGCGCGCCTGCGGGCAGGGCAGCCGGGATCACCGGAGTCGAGCCCGGCAGGTTCGGCTGCTGGAGCGGGGCGTGGACGTCGAAATAGGCGACGCCGCGGCAACGCTGCCAGACCTTGGCCTGCGCGTTGATCATCGCCTTCCACTTCTGCTTGCCGGTGTCGGCATCCAGAGCGATCACGTCGTTGTGCGGCGTGCAGATGTAGACGGTATCGCCGATCTGCAGCGGGGTGTCCTGATCTTCCGCACCGTTGCCGTCGCTGATTGCGACATCGCCGGTGTGGTAGGTCCAGGCGACCTTCAGGTTCTGGACGTTCGAGCGGTTGATTTCATCGAGCGCGGCAAAGCGGTCGTTCTTGTAGCCGTTGCCGTAGTTCGACCAGTTCTGCTGTGCGCCTGCGACCGCCGGGATCAGCGCATCGGGCGTGCCCGAGAACGAGACGGGATCATGCGGCTTGAACATGCCCGCAAACCCGGCAACGCTGCCGATACCGAGCACGAGCGCGATACCCAGCGCCGGGCGCCATGATGGCGCAACGCCGCGCGCACGCTGCAGCAGCGGCCAGGACAACGCGACGATCGTCGCGCCCACGCCCATCGCCAGCAGGCGCGAGATCAGCGGCCAGAAGGTGAAGCCGACTTCCCAGATCGCCCACAGGACGGTCGCCAGGAACGTGGCGAGGAACACGAGAGCTCCAGCAGGGCGGCGTGCGATGATCAGGGCGCCCGAGGCGACCAGCGCGATACCGGCGAGCAGGAAGTACCAGCTGCCGCCTTCCAGGACGAGCTTGGCACCGCCCACCACGAAGAACAGGCCCGCCAATGTTATCACCAGGCCGAGAAGGACGAGCCATCCTCTCGCCAATAAGCCTGTCCCGCTTGATGTGCCTGTCACTTCTCTGGTCCTTTTTCTCTTCTGTTCCTGCCCTGCGCGCGGCCCCGGAAGGGGACGGCGATGGTGCCTGAAGGGCTTCAGGCAGGCGCGCGACGCGCACGGTCCATCGCTGATACGCGACTCGGATCAAAAACTAACTAGAACGTTCACTGAATGGGCGTCTATAAGTTTTCGCTAAGCGACATGGTAATGCCTGCGCGCGCAACTTGAACGCAATCCGGCTTTCGATTCCCGCAAGGCGGGCATGAGATACGCATGCTTGCCTTGCGCGGCATTGCACAATAGGCCGTGCTCATGGCTGAAATTCAGATACGACCCTATAATCAGGGAGATGAGCAGGGCATCGTGGATGTGATCCTGCCGATCCAGCAGGAAGAATTCGGCATTGCGATCACGCGAGAGGATCAACCCGACCTTGCCGACATCGCCGGTTTCTACCTTGCCGGAAAGGGTGCGTTTTTCGTCGCCGAGGTCACGCTGGACACAGAGCGCCGGATCATCGGCACCATCTCGATCAAGGATATCGGCCATGACGAAGGCGCGCTGCGCAAAATGTTCGTGGCCGCGCCATATCGTGGCCGCAGCCACGGCGTTGCCGACGGACTGCTTGCAGCCTTGATCGATCATGCGCAAAAGCAGCGCCTTCACCGCATCTATCTGGGAACGACCGACCGTTTCCTTGCCGCACACCGCTTTTACGAACGGCACGGCTTTCTACAGATCGACAGCGCCGATCTTCCCACAGCGTTTCCGCGAATGGCGGTGGATACCCGGTTCTACGCGCGGTCTCTTGATTGACCCCTGCGCTGCCGGAACTCATTTAACATAAGAAATATTATCGAACTGTTGGATTTGGGAGGCGAACTCCCCTTATGCGTTATGCCGTCGAGATCGGGCATGCACCCAACCCCGACGGCATAACCCGGTAATCAGCCCTTCGTTCTGGTGCCGGACGAACCCGCAGCCGGCACGCTCATCGCATCGGTCTTCGCGATGAAGGCCGCAACGTTGTCGTGCAGCTGCTTCAACGAGGCTTCGTGCGCGTAGACCATGTGGCCGGACTCGTAATACTTGTACTCGATGTTGTTCTGCAGGCTCGCCGGGATCGGCAGATGGTGCATCTCGTACCAGCCTTCGTAGAACGGCGTCGCCAGATCGAAGTAACCGCCGTTCAGCATGACCTTGAGCTGCGGGTTGTACTTCATCGCCGTAGCAAGGTCGGGCATCACGTTGGTGGTCGCCCCGCTCGGCGCCCCGCCTTGCCCCGGCTGCTGGTGCGAGAAGTCCCAGTCGTCGATGTTCATCTCCGGCTTGTAGACCTGCCCCTGCCCGTAATGCATGTCGCGGCGCACGTAATCGTTGAACGCGCTGACATAGGCCGAACTGATCGCCGCCGACTGCGGATCGTACTCCGCTTCCTTGGACAACGGATCGAGCGCAGGCCCGGTGAAGCGGGTATCGAAGCGGCCGGTCAGCAGTCCCTGATCGGCCAGCAGTTCCTTGGTGAACTGGCCGCCTTCGAGGCGCAGATCGGCCTTGACGATGTAACTCGCTGGAATGCCGATATATTGCGACATCTGCTCCGCCACGCGCTGCTTGTCGGCGGGCGAAAGTTCTGCCCCCTGCTGGAGCGCCAGGAGGTAATCGGTCGTCGCGAAATGTTCGACCTGCTTCAGATATTCCTGAAGGTTCGCCGGACGCGTGCCGGGCAGACGGTTGTGATACCACGCCGTCGCCGCATAGGTCGGCAGGGCATCGACATAGGCCTCGTCGCTGCCGGGATTGGCGCTGGGGTTGTCCGCCGAAAGACCGAAGTTCAGGATCTGCGAGAGCAGGATCACGCCGTTGATGTCGGTGTCGTTGCCGGTTTCCAGATCGTTGGCGACCACCGCCGAGCGCGGGGTTCCGTAGCTTTCGCCGAACAGGAACTTGGGACTGTTCCAGCGATCGTACTTGGAAAAGAACTGACGGATGAAGCTGCTGAAGGCGTGCCCGTCGGCATCGACGCCGTAGAACGCCTTGTCCTTGTCCTTGCCGGCAATCCGCCCGAACCCGGTTCCCGGCGCATCGACGAAGACGAGATCGGTGGCATCGAGCAGGCTGTAGTCGTTGTTGACCAGCTGATAGGGCGCGGCAGGCGTGTGGCTGTCATCGCGCGTCAGCACGCGGCGCGGGCCGAAGGCGCCGATGTGCAGCCATACCGAGGACGAGCCGGGGCCGCCGTTGAACACGAACGTGATCGGGCGATCTGCCGAAGGCGCGCCCTTCTTGAAGTAGGCGGCGTAGAACATGGCCGCTTCGGGATCGGGCTGGTCATCGCTCTTGCTGTCATCGCCGCCCGAATGGGCCTTGGTCCGCCAGGCCGCATCGTCCCAATCCTGAGGATGAACGACAAGAGTTCCAGCTATAGCCTTGTAATCAATCCGGCTGCCCTCGACCGTTACAGTGCCGTCGCTCTCGCTGCTGGTGGGCTGGAACAGCGCATCGGGGTTGCTGTCAGGCGCGCTATCGTCCTGATCGCTCTTGCCCTGTTCGGCCTTCGGCTTGTCGTCATGGTGAGGCGCGGCCTTGGCCATGGCCTGCGCTCCGGCAAGACCGAGCAGACTGCATCCCACAAGCACCATCAGTTTCTTCATCGAGGCATGTTCCCGAACCATTGGAAATGACGCACCACGCCGCCCCCGATAGGATGCGCCGGATTGCCCGCGTGTGTACGAAAGCAGCCCCGACCGACGCATATCCATCATGATACGGTGTATCATCTGCGCCGCTGCGCGCACGATTGCAAGCGTTTCGTCGCGCAACGCACTCTTTCCGTCGCCAATGCGGCCTTGCCAACAAATGATTGCAGGCGCATGAAAAGCGCCCCCCCATCCCGCAAAGAGGACCGCCCATGAACCGACTAGCCGCCGGCCTGTCCCTGATTGCCCTGACGACGACTTCGCTGACCCCTGCCCTTGCCCAGAGCGCCCAGACAGCACCTGCCGCTGCCGCCAAGCCCGGACAGGGCATTTCCGCCGCTGCGCTCGATGCGAGTTCAGGCGATGCAGGTGCAGCGTGGCATTCGGCGCAGCCGGTGATCGCCAAGCATGCGATGGTCGTCTCTGCCGAACACTATGCTACCGAAGTCGGCCTCTCGATCCTCAAGCAGGGCGGCAATGCGGTCGATGCGGCGGTCGCGGTGGGTTATGCCGAGGCCGTGGTCCATCCGTGCTGCGGCAATATCGGTGGCGGCGGCTTCATGACCGTACATCTTGCCGATGGCCGCAACCTGTTCCTCGATTTCCGCGAGCGCGCGCCGCTCAAGGCCACCGCCACGATCTTTCAGGACGCAGACGGCAACGTCGTCAAGGGCCGCAGCACCGGCACCTGGCTGGGCATCGGCACTCCCGGCACGGTCATGGGGCTGAACGAGGCACTGGCGAAGTACGGCACGATGAAGCTGGGCAAGGTGATGGCGCCTGCCATTGCACTGGCCGAAAAGGGCTACATCCTGCAGGCGGGAGACGTGAAGATCCTGAACGGCCGGATCGACGACTTCAACAAGGAAGCCAATGTCGCGCCGACCTTCACCAACCACGGCCAGCCCTGGCAGGTGGGCGATCGCCTGATCCAGCCCCAGCTCGCCGCCAGCCTCAAGCTGATCGCCAAGGGCGGCACCAAGGCCTATTATCAGGGCTCGATCGCGCAGAAGATCGTCACCGCCAGTCAGGCCAACGGCGGCCTGCTGACGATGAAGGACTTCGCCGAATATACCGTGAAGTGGGACAAGACGGTCGAGTGCGACTATCGCGGCTATCACATCGTCGCCCCGCCCCCACCCAGCTCCGGCGGCACCACGCTGTGCGAAATTCTTGAGGTTCTGAAGCCCTATCCGTTGCAGGACTGGGGCTATGGCTCGCCCAAGGCGGTGCATTACATGCTCGAAGCCGAACGCAACGCCTTCGCCGATCGCAACACTGACCTTGGCGACCCCGCCTTCATCGACAATCCGGTGCAGAAGCTGATCTCGCCCGAACACGCCGCCGAGATCCGCACCCGTATCCAGCCCGACAAGGCCACCCCTTCGACCGATATCAAGGGCATCCCCGGCGCGCAGGAAGGCACCAACACCACCCACTTCTCGGTGCTCGACGCCAAGGGCAACGCGGTGAGCGTGACCTATACGCTGAACTACCTGTTCGGCGTCGGCAAGATCGCCGGGGACACCGGCTTCTTCCTCAATAACGAGATGGACGATTTCACCTCCAAGCCCGGCGTGCCGAACGCTTTCGGGCTGGTGCAGGGATCGGCCAACGCGGTCGCGCCGGGCAAGCGCCCCCTCTCCTCGATGACGCCGACGATCCTCCTGAAGGACGGCAAGGTGGCGATGGTCACGGGCAGCCCCGGCGGCTCGACGATCATCACCACGACGCTCCAGAGCATCCTCAACGTCGTCGATTTCGGAATGAACATGAAGCAGGCGGTCGATGCGCCGCGCATCCATCACCAGTGGCTGCCCGACAAGGTGATGATGCAGCCGGGCTATCTCACCCCTGCCGCGCAGCAGGAACTGGAAGCGATGGGCTACAGCTTCCAGATGGTTCCGGGCTGGGGCGCGGACGAGGCGATCTTCGTCGATCCGACCACCGGCGATATCCAAGGTGCCAACGACATGCGCCGTCCGGCGGGTCTCGCCGCCGGATACTGATACCTCGAAAGTACGTTAAGAAAGGCGGCTTTCCTTCTGGAGAGCCGCCTTTTTCGCATTAGGCTCCAGTAGTAACAGCCCGTTTGCCGCGCAGCGTTTCGTTCAGGCGCGCAAGATCGAGCGAACCTTCCCAGCGCGACACCACAACCGTCGCCACCGCATTGCCGACGAAGTTGGTCAGGCTGCGGCACTCCGACATGAAGCGGTCCACGCCCAGGATCAGCGCCATGCCCGCGACCGGCACCGAAGGCACGATCGAGAGCGTTGCCGCCAGCGTGATGAAACCCGCACCGGTCACGCCCGCCGCGCCCTTGGACGACAGCATGGCGATGCCCAGCAGCAGCAGTTGCTGGCCGAAGCTCAGCTCGACATTGCACGCCTGCGCGATGAACAGCGCCGCCAGCGTCATGTAGATGTTGGTGCCATCGAGGTTGAAGCTGTATCCCGTGGGCACCACCAGACCGACGACCGCCTTTGGGCACCCGGCGGCTTCCATCTTCTCGATCAGCGCAGGCAGCGCGCTTTCGGAAGACGATGTACCCAGCACCAGCAACAGTTCGCCCTTGAGGTACGCCAACAGGCGCAGGATCGAGAACCCGCAGATCCTCGCGACCGCGCCCAGGATGACCAGCACGAACAGGATCGAGGTGAGATAGACCGTTGCCACCAGTTCGGCGAGGTTGGCAAGGCTGCCGATGCCGTACTTGCCGATCGTGAACGCCATCGCCCCGAAAGCGCCCACCGGCGCGGCCTTCATCACGATCGAGACGAGCTTGAAGAACGCGGCGGACACGTCTTCCAGCAGGCCCAGCACCTTGTCGCCGCGCTCACCGATCAGCGCCAGCGCAACGCCGAACAGGATCGAGATCATCAGCACCTGCAGGATGTTCCCGCTGGTCAGGCCGGAGACGAACGTGTCCGGAATCATGCCGTTGAGGAAGCCGATGAACGAAGTCTCGTGCGCCTTGGTGGCATAGTCCGCCACCTTCGAGGCATCAAGGCTGGCCGGATCGATGTTCAGGCCATGACCGGGCCGGGTAACATTGGCCACCAGCATGCCGACCAGCAAGGCCAGAAACGAGAAGAACAGGAAGTATATGAATGCTTTACCGGCGACTCTTCCCACCGTTGCGAGGTCGCGCATCCCGGCGATGCCGGTGACGATGGTCAGGAAGATCACCGGCGGGATGACCATCTTCACCGCCTTGATGAACATGTCTCCCAGCGGCTTCAGGGCCTCTCCGGTCGCCGGGGCGAAGTGGCCGACCAGCACGCCCAGTGCGATGGCGACGAGCACCCAGGTATAGAGATGCTTGTACCAGGGGCGCGGAACGGCGCTGGCAGGCGCGGCGGCAGTATCGATCTTCATGGCAAACTTCATCCCGTCCGGCGTCACGTCCTGCGCGCGTGGCGCAGGCGGCGTTATGGCCTGACCCATGCCACCCGTGCGCCCTTCGGGCAAAGCAAAACCACACGGTATTTACGCGCGGCCAGCCCCATGTCTGCCGGTCAGGAGATCGGGATCACCCGATCCGGTCGATCGCCGCCTGCGGCTGGGTGAACCAGCGCGGCCCGTCCCCGGTCATGTAGAAGTGATCTTCCAGACGCACCCCGAAGCGGTCGGGGACGACGATCATCGGCTCGTTCGAGAAGCACATGCCGGTGTCGAGCGGCGTCCGGTCTCCGCGCACCAGATAGGCGGGCTCGTGGATCGACAGCCCGATCCCATGACCGGTACGGTGCGGCAGGCCCGGCAGGCGGTAGTCCGGCCCCAGCCCTGCCCGCTCCAGCACCCGGCGCGCGGCGGCATCGACTGCCTCGCACGGCTCCCCCGGACGCGCGGCCTCGAAAGCGGCGGCCTGCGCCTCCTTTTCGAGGTTCCAGATCGAGCGCACCTCGTCCGAGACGTTGCCGAAAGCATATGTGCGGGTGATATCGGAATGATAGCCCTCGACCGTGCAACCGGTGTCGACCAGCACGAGATCGTCCTCGGCCAGATACTGCTCGCCGGGGAGGCCATGCGGAAACGCCGTGCCGCGCCCGAACTGGACGATGCAGAAGCTGTAACCCGACGCCCCCATCGCCTTGTGCGCATCGTTGATGAAGGCGCGCACTTCGGCGGTCGAAATGCCGGGGCGCAGGATTGCGGCAGTGCGGCGGTGGACTTCCAGCGTCATGTTCTTGGCCTGCTGCATCAGCGCCAGTTCCTGCGCGGACTTGCGCATGCGGCACCCGTCGATCACCGGGGCGCCATCGACCAGCGTCGCGTGGGGGGCGGCCCTGCGCAAGCGCTCCGAGCCCTGAAAGTGCAGCGCGGGATCGAGCGCGATGACGGAACCTGCAAACGCATCGGCCACCAGTACGTAAGGGTCCTCATCCTCCTGCCAGAGCCGCATATCCATGGGGAAGGCGAGTTCCGCTTCCAGCGAGCCGCGCTCGAAATGCGGGCACACCAGAATCGGATCGCCCGATACCGGCAGCAGCATCGCCACAAGACGCTCGCTTGCGCCCCATGGAATGCCGGTGAAGTAGCGCAGCGAAGCGCCTGCATTCACCAGCAGGGCATCGGCGCCCAATGTTTCAAGGCGCGCCTGCGCCTGTGCGATTCGATCTTTCCGCTCCGTCACGGAGATCGCCGACGCGCGATCTGCCGGGGGCGAGAGGGTGACGAGTTCGCGGTCAGCGCTCGATCCGCCGATGCTCATTAGAAATCTCCAGAAAAACAGGTCTTAGCGGCAAACCGCAATCACCGCAGTTTCGTATACGATTCACACCGTTGCGGGAAGTGCGTCGTTCACAGCGGCGAAACTGCAACACTCAAGATACCGTATACGGTATTTGACATACCATGTCATTTATGTTGCATAGGCCAGATCACAGGGACGGGAATGGAAATGCAATGCGACACCTTCATGCAATAATGCGACTTTCGGCGGCCGCAGGCGCCATGGCTGTTGGCCTTGCATGTGGCGCTGCCCATGCGCAGACGACAGACAGTGCCGGGACGGACACCGCCAGCGATCCCGCGTCCAGCGCGATCGTCGTGACCGGTACGCGCATCCAGCGTCCCGAACAGACCAGCAACAGCCCGCTCTCGACCGTCAGCAGCAACGAGATCAGCCTGCAGGGTGCGACGAGCGTGGAAAGCGTGCTGAACCGCATGCCGCAGTTCACCGCCGATGCGAACGAGAACGTCTCGAACGGGTCGGACGGCACCTCGAACGTCAACTTGCGCCACCTGGGCTCAAGCCGCGTGCTCCTGCTGATCGACGGGCGCCGCATGCTGCCGCAACAGGCCGTGGACACCAACTTCGTGCCGTCCTCGCTGATCGACCGGATCGATGTCGTCACCGGCGGCGCCTCGGCGGTCTATGGTTCGGACGCGGTATCGGGCGTGGTCAACTTCGTGCTGAAGAAAGACCTCGACGGCTTCCGCATGGATTTCCAGAACAGCCTGTTCCAGCACAATAACAACAACAGCTATCTGCGCGGTATCGTGGCGGGACAGGGCTATGCGACGGCGCCCTCCTCGGTGGTCGATGGCGGCAAGCTCGACGTCAACGCCTCGTTCGGCAAGAACTTTGCGGACGGTCGCGGCAACATCACCGTCTATGGCGGCTATCGCCAGACCAACCCGATCACGCAGGACAGCCGCGACATTTCGGCCTGTGCGCTCGATCCCACCGACGATGCGGGCACGGGCCTGCTGTGCGGCGGCTCCAGCAACAACCAGTGGGGCCTGTTCACCCCACTGAGCGGCCCGAACCAGGGCAAGACCTACAACAACACCAAGGACGGCGCGCATACCTGGGCGCCCTACGATTCCAGCTACCTCTACAACTATTCGCCTTCGAACTACTTCCAGCGTTCGGACAAGCGGTACACCGCAGGCGCCATGGGCCACTTCGAGATCAGCCCGGCAGCGGAAGTCTATGGCGACTTCATGTACATGCGCGACCACACCTTCTCGCAGGTGGCGCCTTCGGCCTTCTTCCAGGGCACGACCTTCTCGATCAACTGCGACAACCCCTATCTCGGGGCCGGACAGGCGCAGACGCTGTGCGGATCGGCTGCGGGCACATCGCAGACCGAGGACGCCTTCATCGGCTACCGCCTGACCACGCCGCGCCGCGATGACCTGCGCCACGAGGACTATCGCTATTCCGCTGGCGTTCGCGGCGAGATCGCGACCGGCATCAGGTACGACGTCAACTTCCTGCGCTCGGAAGTCTATTACAACGAGACCTACCTCAACAACGTCGACAATGTGAAGGCGCAGCGCGCCATCGACGTCGTGAATGTGAACGGCGTGCCGACCTGCCGGTCGGTGGTCGACGGCACCGACCCGAGCTGCCTGCCGCTCGACATCTTCTCGTCCTCGTCGATCGACCCGACCAACCTGCAATACATCTTCTCGCCCAGTTCGACGAAGAGCCGCAACACGCAGACCGTATGGTCGGGCAACCTCAGCGCGGACCTGACCAGCTACGGTATCCAGTCGCCGTTCGCGAACCGCGGCATCGGCCTGTCGCTCGGCCTCGAACATCGCCGCGAGACGCTGGTGTTCACCGCCGACGAGATCGCGCAGCAGGCCGGTACGACCAATTCCGACGGCGTGATCGCGGTCAACGAGGCTTACGGCGAAATCGAAGTGCCGCTGGTTTCGGACCGGCCGTTCATCCACGACCTGACGCTGAACGGCGGCCTGCGCTATTCGTCGTATGACAACTCGCAGCAGTCCACCGGTTTCAAATCGCACTTCGAGGCCTGGACCTTCAAGGGCGAGCTGTCCTACGCGCCGACGCCGGACCTGCGCCTGCGTGCCAGCTTCAACCGCGCGATCCGCGCGCCCAACATCTCGGAACTGTTCGGCGCCGTCAGCCTTGGCAACGTGACGGGCGTGGACCCTTGCGCGGGCACCAACCCGACGCTTCCGCTGGAGGCATGCGAGCGTACCGGCGTCACCGCGTCGCAATATGGTTCGATCATCCAGTGCCCGGCGGGCCTGTGTGTCGAGCAGTACGGCGGCAACCGCGACGTGAAGCCCGAGAAAGCCAACACCTACACCATCGGTCTGGTGCTGACCCCGCGCGCCCTGCGCCGCTTCAGCCTCTCGGTCGATTACTACCATATCAAGGTCAACGACTACATCTCGACCATCGACCCCTCGCTCACCATCAACCAGTGCGCGACCACCGGCGATCCGTACTATTGCGGGCTGTTCCACCGCGATCCGCGCAGCGGCGTGATCTTCGGCGATCAGGGCTATGTCGTGGCCACCACGCTCAACACCGGCTACCTGATGACCTCGGGCATCGACGTGACCAGCAACTACAACCTGCCGCTGGGCAAGCTGGGCTCGCTCGACTTCGATCTGGTTGGCTCGTACCTGACTTCGCTGACCACCGAGCCGCTTCCGGGCCTGGGCACGTATAGCTGCAAGGGGCTTTACGGCTATACCTGCGGCGAACCTTCGCCCAAGTGGCGCCACCAGTTGCGCACCACGCTCAACTTCGCAGGGCCGAACAAGGCCTCGCTCTCGCTGGCATGGCGCTACTTCGGCTCCGTCAAGCTCTCGGACACCGGGGCTGCGAATGCCTACGACAACAAGATCAAGGCCTACAACTACTTCGATCTGGCCGGTACGATCACCTTCGACAACAAGCTGACCCTGCGTGCGGGCGTCAACAACCTGTTCGACAAGGACCCGCCCGCGGTCGTCGAAGGCGTGCTGAGCAGCTTCGGCAACGGCAACACCTACCCCGGTGTCTACGACGCGCTTGGTCGTTCGATCTTCATCGGCGCCTCGGTCCAGTTCTGAACCCTGCCCTGACGGTGTGTCTCCTGCTATCGTGCAGGGGACACACCGTTTTTTTGATTCAACAAATCGCCTGGAGAGGCCCTGCCGATGACCGTCGTTTCCCGTCGTACTGTGCTGGGCTCCACCGGGGCTGCCGGATTGGCCGCCCTCGCCCCCGGCGCCATGGCCCGCGCTGCTGCAGTGGGCAAACCTGACACCGGACCACGCGAAGTCACAGCGCTCGGCGACTGGCGCTTTCACCTCGGCCACGCTTCCGACCCGGCGAAGGACTTCAGCTTCGGTGCCAGCCATGACACCTACGGCAAGTCCGGCGATGTCGGCACGCCCGTCGCCAATGCGGATTTCGATGCGAGCGGCTGGCAAGCCGTGCGCCTGCCGCACGACTGGGCTGTCGACCTGCCTTTCGAGCAGTTCGGTCCTGCGGGCTCTGACGCAGACAAGACCGGCGCCTATCAGGGCTTCAAGCCGCTGGGCCGTCTGTGGCCCGCAACCAGCGTGGGCTGGTATCGCTGCGAGATCCCGATTGCCGCCGGCGATGCCGGTCGCCGCATCGCGCTGGAATTCGATGGCGTCTCGCGGAACTGCATCGTCATTCTCAACGGCTTTATCGTCGGCACCAACGAAAGCGCCTATGCGCCGTTCCGCCTCGACGTGACCGACTTCGCCCGCCCCGGCGAGACCAACGTGCTGGTCATCCGCTGCGACGTGAGCCTTGGCGAGGCATGGTCCTACGAAGGCGCGGGGCTCTACCGCGCAGTGCGGCTGGTGAAGACCGCGCCTGCCCATGTCCGCCAGTGGGGCGCCCGCGTGCGCAGCGACATTCAGGGCACCGCAGCGCGGCTCACCCTCGATACCGAGATCGACAACCAGGGCGAGGCGCGCACTATCCGCCTGCGCTCACGCGCGCTGGCGCCTGATGGAACAGTCGCCGCAAAGGTTCTGTCCGAACCTGTCGAGCTCGCCGCATGGAGCAGCCGGACCGTCAGCCAGACCGCCGCGATCGCCGAGGCGAAGCTGTGGGATCTCGACACCCCGCATCTCTACACGCTGGTGTCGGACATTCTCGATGGCGATGCGCTGCTCGACCGCGACACCTGCCGCTTCGGCCTGCGCACGATCCACTTCGATGCCGACAAGGGCTTCTTCCTCAACGGACGCTCCGTCAAGATCAAGGGCACCTGCAACCATCAGGACCATGCGGGCGTCGGCTTTGCCGTGCCGGACAGCCTGCACCGCTGGCGGCTGGAAAAGCTGCGTGAGATGGGCGCCAACGCCTATCGCTCCACGCACCACTCGCCATCGCCCGTGATCCTCGACGCCTGCGATGAGATGGGCATTCTGGTGATGGACGAAACGCGCCAGATGTCGAGCAATGCCGAGGGCATGAGCCAGCTGGAACGCGTCATCCGGCAGGGACGCAATCACCCTTGCGTGTTCATCTGGAGCATCGGCAACGAGGAGATCCATCGCGGCACCGCCACCGGCCTGCGCATTGCCACCACGATGAAGCGCCGCGTCTACGAACTCGACGGCACCCGCCCCGTTACCGAGGCGTTCAACGGCAAGTTCGGCGAAGGCGCCTCCCCCGTGCTCGACGTGATGGGCTGCAACTACTTCCTCGACGCCATCGATCCTTATCACGCCACCCATCCCGACAAGCCGATGATCGGCACCGAAACCGGCAGCACGGTGATGGCACGCGGCGTCTATGCGCGCGACGACAAGGCCGGCCTCGTTCCAGCCTACGACAGCGAATACCCGCGCTGGGCCACCACCGCCGAGCACTGGTGGACGTTCTACAATGCACGCCCGTTTCTGGCGGGCGGGTTCGTGTGGACGGGCTTCGACTATCGCGGCGAGCCCACGCCTTATGAGCGCTGGCCCGAGAACAGCAGCAACTTCGGCCAGATGGACTTATGCGGCTTCCCCAAGGACAACTACTGGTATTACCGCGCCTGGTGGAGCGGCAAGCCGGTGCTGCACCTGTTCCCGCACTGGAACTGGAGCGGGCGCGAAGGGCAGAATGTCGCCGTCTGGGTTCACGCCAATTGCGAGGAAGTCGAACTGCTGTGCAACGGGCGCAGCCTCGGTCGCAAGCGCGTGGAGCATGGCCGCCACCTCGAATGGCAGGTCGCCTATGTGCCCGGCCATATCGAGGCGCGCGGCTTCAGCGGCGGCAGGCAGGTCATGGTCCAGCGTCGCGAGACCACCGGCGCCCCGGCCCGCGTCGCCCTCACCTGCGACCGCAAGGCGCTGGCGGCGGGCGACGTCGGCCTCGTGCGCGCGGCGATCCTCGATGCCAAGGGACGCGAAGTGCCCGATGCCAGCAACCGCGTGCATTTCACGCTGGAGGGCGACCTCGCGCTGCTGGGCGTCGGCAACGGCGACCCGCGCTGTCTGGAGCCCGACCATGCCGATATGCGCAGTGCCTTCAACGGCCTGTGCGCGGCCGTGGTGCAGGCAGGGCCGGGAAGCGGTCCGCTGCGTATTCGAGCCACGGCTGAGGGACTGACAGGCGGCGCACTGGCTTTTGTACGGGACTGAGTACTGCGCAAGGGTTGCGCGCCCGGTCATTTGGTATACGGTATTTTTCATCTTTCCCGTAGCCATCCGATCGGACCCATGACCCTTCGCATCCCGCTTCTCGCCACCGGCGCCGTGCTCGCCATGGCCGCCGCCTCGCTGACCCAACCCGTGCTGGCACAAAGCACCAACGATGCCACCGGGCGCGCCGCCATCGAGCGCTCGGTCCACTTGCGCGAAAGCTGGGAATACCTGACGCGCGAGGTGGCGTGGCCCGCGCACTGGAGCCCGGACGGTACGCACTTCTCCTATCGCAAGACCGTCGCGGGCGGCTTCGCGTTCGAAACGGTGGACGTGGCGACCCTCGCCAAGACGCCCGCCTTCGATCACGCCCGCCTTGCCGCAGCCCTCGGCAAGGCGCTGGGCGAAACGATCGCCCCACTGCGCCTGCCGTTCGAGGCGTTCGACTATGATGGCGCGAATGCGATCACGTTCGAGGTCAACGAAACCGCCTACCGCTGCGACCTTGCCGACTACACCTGCGCCAAGCTGACATGGCCCGGTCGCCCGCGCGGGTTCGACGTGGTGCGCGATCTTTCGGTCCCGGCGGACAACCACCCTCGCCTCTCGCCCGACGGCAAGTGGGAAGCCTTCGTGCAGGGCGACAATCTCGTCGTGCGCGCGACAGGCTCATCCGAATTGACGACGCTCAGCACCGACGGTTCGCCCGGCAATTTCTACGATCCCGAAACCATCGCCTGGTCGCCCGACAGCCGCCACCTGATGATCTATCGCGTGCGTCCCGGCTATGCACGCCATGTCCTGCGTGTGCTCTCCTCGCCCGACGACCAGCGCCAGCCCGAACTGCGCAGCCAGCTCTATCCCAAGCCCGGCGATGCCGTCGATCAGGAACAGCCGGTGCTATTCGATGTAACCGCGAAGAAGCAGACCGACATCGACCCGGGGCTGTTCCCCAATCCCTATCAGCTCTCCGCCCCGCGCTGGCGCAGCGACGGCAAGAGCGCCGAGTTCGACTATGTGAAGCGCGGCTTCCAGCAGGCGAAAGTCATCGCCGTCGATGGCGAAACCGGCGCGGCCCACGCTGCCGTGACCGAGGATGCGAAAACCTTCGTCTATGCCGACCGCCGCTTCGTCCACGATGTGAACGGGCTCGGCAAGGAACTGATCTGGGCCTCCGAGCGCGATGGCTGGAACCACCTCTACCTGATCGACGGCGCCACCGGGAAAGTGAAGACCCGCATCACCACCGGCAACTGGGTGGTGCGCGACGTCGTGCATATCGATGATGCCAAGCGCCAGATCTGGTTCGCGGCAAGCGGCATGAACGCGGGCGAAGACCCGTATTTCAAGCACTATTATCGCATCGACTTCGACGGCTCGCACCTTGTGGAACTGACCTCTGCCAAGGCGGATCATACGGTCAGCTTCTCACCCGACATGCGGTATTTCGTCGACAACTATTCGCGCGTCGATCTGCCCAACGTGTCCGAGCTTCACGATGCCGCCACCGGCAAGCTGATCGCCACGATCACCAAGGGCGATGCCAGCGCGCTCTACGCTGCCGGGTTCAAGGCGCCGCAGGTCTTCGTTGCCAAGGGCCGCGACGGCAAGACCGACATATGGGGCCTCGCCATCTATCCGCGCGACTATGACCCGGCGAAGAAGTATCCGGTGATCGAGAACATCTACGCCGGGCCGCACGACAGCTTCGTGCCCAAGGACTTCTGGCCGTTCGGCTATCATTCGGGCGGCGACAAGGTGATCGGCATGCAGGAGCAGGCCGACCTTGGCTTCATCGTCGTGCAGATCGACGGCATGGGCACGGCCAACCGCTCCAAGGCGTTTCAGGACGTGGCATGGAAGAACCTCGCGGACTCCGGCTTCCCCGATCGCATCCTCTGGCACAAGGCCATGGCCAAGGCGAACCCGGCCTACGACATCAGCCGCGTGGGCATCTACGGCGCCTCCGCAGGCGGGCAGAGCACGCTCAACGCGCTCCTGTTCCATGGCGATTTCTACAAGGTCGGCGTCGCCTATGCCGGGTGCTATGACAACCGCATGGACAAGATCAGCTGGAACGAGCAGTGGCTCGGCTGGCCGGTCGATGCCAGCTATTCGGCGGCCTCGGGCGTCGACAACGCCTGGCGCCTGACCGGCAAGCTGCTGATGATCTTCGGTGAGCAGGACAGCAACGTCGATCCGTCCTCGTCACTGCAAGTGGTGAATGCGCTGATCAAGGCGAACAAGGACTTCGAACTGCTCGATGTGCCCGGCGCCGAGCACTCGGTGGGCCGCTCGACCGGCCCGATCGACTATGTCGCGCGGCGCCAGTTCACCTTCTTCCTGCGCAATCTGGCAGGCGAGGCGACGCCCAACTTCAATACCGAGGTCGCGCCGGGGCACTGATCCCGGCAATACCCTTCCACACGGCAGGCAAAAAAGAAGGCCGCGAACACGGGGGTGTTCGCGGCCTTTTCAGTCGGGTTGGCCGACACGCAGCGGGAGGGAGGATGCTGCGCGCCGGCCGGTCGGAAAGGGTCAGAAGCGGAAGCGCGCACCCAACTGGATGGTGCGGGCCTGATAGCGGATGCCGTAAGGCACCAGGCGATCCTTGCCCCACCACATGCGCGCATTGTTTTTGAGCAGGTTCGTCGCCTCCAGCGAGAAGGTGATGAACTTGAACGGCGTATAGTTGAGCGCCGCGTCCAGGCGCGATGTCGCATCCATGTAAGGCGAGTATTCGGGATAGTCGGCCTGAACCGCCGTGCGATAGCGCGAGCGGTAGTTGTAGGCGACGCGGCCCGAGAACACCGGCGTATCGTAGAGCAGCGCCAGGTTGTAGGTGTACTTCGACATGCCGATGGCGTTATTGTCCGAGCCATCCGGGTAATCGATGTTACCCTTGATCAGGTAGGTAGCGTTCGCCGAGACACCGAAGTGCGAGAGCATGCCCGGCAGGAAGTCGAAGAACGTCTGGCCGCTGGCCTCGATCCCTTCGAACGTGCCGCCGCCTGCGTTGCGGTTGGTCCAGACTTCGCCACTCGTCCCCAGTTCAGGGATATATTCGGTGGCGACACTATAATAAATGTAGCCCTTGGGCTTTTTCAGGTAACCGGCCAGCGTGAGCGCGCCCCCCTTGCCGAAATAGTATTCCAGCGACGCATCGTAGCTCTTTTCGGTATAGGCCTTCAGATCAGGATTGCCCGCATAGACGGTGTCATTGGCTGACTGCACGATCCGGAACGGGCTGAGCGCATAGAAATCCACGCGCTGCACGTTCTGCGTATAAGCCAGGCGCAATTGCAGCTTGGGCGTAAAGTGGGCGATAGCCGTGACGCTGGGCAGAACGTCAACGAAGTTGCCGCTACCGCTGGCCGTTGAGATCGTTTGGTTCCAGCTGTCGTCATAGCTGTAGGAGGCGCTGCTGGAATAACCCCAGGTATTGATGACACGGGCACCAAAATTGCCGTCCACCGGAATCGAACCCAGCTTGAAGCCATAGTCCATCATCGCATAGACGGCGAAGGTCTGCTCACGGGACTTGTAGCCAGAACCGAGGTCAAGGCTTGGCGTCGAGGTCGTCCAGTCGCCGGTTGTTGCATTGGTCTGCAACCACTGATGGATCGAATCAAGGTTCTTCCAGAGATCCGAGGCGCTGTAGTGATACCAGGTTGGTGCCCCCGAGTAATCTGGAGTCGTGGTCGTAACGCCGATGCCCAGCCAGTCCTGATCGAGCGTGGTATCGCTGTCAGGGTAGCTGTCACGATAACCATAGCGGTACTGGAGCAGGCGGTTGGTATAGCGGGCACCCATCTTGAACGTCTTGAAGAAGCCGTCGCTGACATCCTGGGTCAGGTCCACCTGGCTGGTGAACTGCTGGCTCGTCGAAACGCTGCGTTCTTCGTGGAAGTTGTAAAGATAGTACTGGCTCGGGTCGCTCATATCGACGCCATTGAAGGTCATGTAGGGCCCCCCGCCGGGCACCAAATCGGAATTGAAATCGATCGTTGCACTGTCGATCGAATTGAATCGGTACTCGGTGAGCAAGCCATAATAAAGAGAGCGGGAGTGTTGGTAACCCGCCGAAAAATCGATGTGTGTATGGTCGTTATGCCAGTGCGTCTCGAAATTGCCGCTCCAGGTGTCGGTGTTGGTCTTGCCGGCATAGGACTGCGGGCCGCCAGCGATCGAACTTGTCGATGTCGCCGGTGTCACCGTTACCGTATCCACCGTCTGGGTGTCGGCGCCATTATCGATGTAACTGACGTCGGAGAGGTCGTAGTTTCCGTTACGGATCGTAAGATGCAGGCGGTCACGCCCGGACATCTCATGGCTGCTGATGTAATTGCCTTCCAGCACGAAATTCAGCTGATCGCTCGGTGCCCACTGCCACACGGCGTTTAGGGACTTGCGCGTGTTGCGCCCGGTTTCAGTGCCATAGTTCGCTGCATAGGGCGCGATTGTCGTAGCAGCCGTTGCCGAAGGCAGACTGGCCAGATCGGTGCCGTTGAAGACGCCCGGCGTCTCGCTCTCGATGAAGGTTTCATCGTAATTGTTCTTGGTGAACGAGCCGTTGAGCAGGAGGCCCATTTCGCCGATGCCGGTGTCGAAACGGTCAGCGACCAGCAGGCTGGCATAGGGGCTCTTTGTGTTGCCGATGCTGGAGAACACGTTGCGGAAGCTGCCCGCAACCGTCAGGCCCTTGTCCATGTCCAGCGGACGGCGGAACTCGACGTTGACGGTGCCGGCGATACCGCCCTCGATCTGGTCGGGCGAGCGGGTCTTGTAAACCTCTACCGCCTTGAGCAGTTCGGAAGGAATGTCCGCCAGATTGAACGAGCGATCAGTGCCGGTGTTGGCTTCCTGGCCGTTGATCGTCGTCGAGATGTCTGTCATGCCGCGGATGGTGACGCTGGCGCCCTCACCGTGCTGGCGATCGATCTGGACCCCGGTAACGCGTGCCAGTGCTTCAGGAACGTTGTTGTCGGGCAGCTTGCCCACGTCTTCCGCGACAATAGCGTCAAGAATCTGTGCGGCATTGCGCTTCTTGGCAGCCGCGCTGGTAAGACTGCCGCGGACGCCAGTCACGAGAATTTCGTTGGCGTTCTCGGTCGTCAGGTTCTTGGCGACTTCCGCCTTGCACTGCGCGGTAATGGCCGAGCGATCGACGGTTTTGCCTGCCTTGACCACGGCGGCCTGCATGGCCGCCTTGCATTCGTCCAGCGTGAAGACCGGCGCTGCTGCAGGCGAATCAGCGGCAAAGGCCGGTGCTGCGCCAAGGCCGATAACCATGGCCGCGAGACTCGATGAAATCGTTAGATAATGTCTTGTCATGCCCATCCCCGTTTCCCCGAAGGGTCCTTGCCGCACAAAGGACACATACCGGAAAAGAAAAGGATCGTATACTGGATTTTGTATGAGTTATTCCACGAGCCGGCGGATGTGGCATTATTGATACAAAAATGGCTCCGACGACGAAACTTCTGTCACCGGAGCCATGAAAATTCGGCAACTATGCCTATCTCGTCAATTTGGAGACAGCACTACCCTGGTAACGGAAGCGCCAAGGGGGAGTGCCCATCCCCCGCGCTGCGCCGTCCCACTTGACGGACTATAGGCCTTGCCGCCCGTAACAGTCTGCTCAACTCGGAACAGCGCGCTGGGGGTATCGGCATCTGCGGCGTCAAGCGTCAGCGTTACGGCGCCTGTCGTGCTGTCGTAATCCGCGCTTCTGATCTTGCCGGCATCGAGCGTGATCCACAGGCCAGCCGGGGCCACGAACAGGCGGCTGCGTGCGCCGTCGTGTGGTTCGATGTGGATCACCTTGCCCTGCTGCGAGACGATGCCGCCAAAGCCGAGCCAGCCAAAGCGCGGATCGTCCACCAGATAGGTCGCCGCCGCGTAGGCGTGGCCATAGTAGCCCATGCCGTAGTCGCCGGTATAGGCATCCCACTTCATCATGTCCGGCCAGGAATGGAAGGCGGCCGAACCGAAGCCCTGCTGATCGATGTTGGTGATGCCGCCCATGAACCCGCCATAGGCCGCGCGCAGCAGGTGCAGGTCTGTCGGCTTGGCACGATAGGCCTCGAACAGCGGTACGGCGTTCAGCGCCGAGCCGTAGTGGTGGATCTGCCGCTCGATCCGCGCGACCTTGCCGCCGTACAGGAAGTCCCAATAACGGCGGGCATTGCCGTTGTAGCCCCAGCTCGGGATCGTCGGATCGTAGGCGAGGATCACGTCGCGGGTCTCGTCGGCCTGCGGGATATGATCGAAGTAGCGCATCCACGCATAGACTTCGGGCTGGCCGGTGGAATCCCAGGCCATTTCCGAGCCGAAGGGATACTTTTCCTTGGCCCACTGGTCGGCGCGCTCCTTCATGAGGCGCTCCATGTTGGCGGCCTCCTCGGTCATGCCCTCGCGCTTGAGATCGTCGAGGATCGAGACGAAGACATTGCCTTCCATCAGGCCGAACTGCGCATAGTACGGCGCATCGCGCATCATCGCCGTGGTGGTGATATAGGCGTGCTCCAGATACCAGTGCCAGTCGTGCGCGGTGACGAGCCCGGTATGATCGCGCGCCAGACGGTAGAGCACCCAGTGCCCGATCGCGACATGCGGATAGTTGTAGGCGCGGCCTAGGTCGCCCGCGTCCTTCTTCGACCACGAGGTCCACGAGCGCCAGTCGGTGTCCTTGTCGTAATAGTCGGGCAGTTCCTTGGGATCGTAGTAGAAGATGCTCTTCTTCACCGCACCGGCATGCGGACCGTCGGGCACCTGCAAAACGCCTTCGACGGTCTTGTCGACGAGCGTTTCCAGCTTCTTCACTTCCACCGGATCGGGATTGTCGAGCTGCTTCATCATTGCCGCGACCCAGCTGCCCGCCCCGCCCTCGTCGCTCATGCCGGAGATCCAGACGCGCGGCTCCTGCGTGACGATGGCTTTCTTCTCGCGGTCATAGGTGAGGATGGCAGGCGTGCGGTGGAACGGATCGCCCGCGCCTTCGAACCACTGCTGCGTCGTGGTGAAGTGGCCGAGATCGGCATTCACCTGCTCCAGCGGCTTGGTGACGAAATAGCTGACCGTCTGCACCTCGCCATCATCATACGTGACGTTGAGGCGCGCCTGCCCCCACGTCTTGCCGGTGATCTCATAACGGTTCCAGCCCTTGACGCCTTTACCCTCGGTGGCTTGCAAGGCGCCTTCGGGGAAACTGTCGATGGACTTCACCTTGCGCGCGGCATCGAGGAACAGCGTGGCCGGAAGATCCTTGGGCACGACATATCCGGGCACGCCGATGGCAACCGGGCGATGGTTGGCCCGAAGCGTATCCTCGATCGCCTCGATGCCGGGGGATTCGACGAAGCGCACCCCGACCGTGCGGCTCTCGCCCGGCTTCAGGGTCATGCTGGTCGGCGTGTTCCACTGCTGCCCGGCGTTCTTCCATTCCTTCTCGGCAAAGCCCTTCGAGGCGACGGTCCAGTCATAGAAGCCTTCGAAGGTCTGGCCGCGCTGCGTCCTGTCCGTGAAGATGTTGTCGTCCTGACGCGGCATCTGGATCGGGCGATAGGCCTCCAGCGGCGTGCCCTTCTCGGGGATCACCAGCAGCGCCGGTCCCTTGCCGTTGAGGCGCGTCACCTGAAGGTAGCCTGCATCGCGCCCGATATAGGGATCGACGAAGCTCGCCTCGGCGTGAGCCTGATCGAGTGTACGGTCGTTGATGATATTGTCGAACACCATCGGCATGCCGAGCCCGCCGATCTCGACCGCCTGTGCCGAGGTATTGGTCAGCACGAAGCGCAAGGCCAGACCGTTCGCCGTGCGCAGCCATTCGCGATGGACGCTGAGCGGGATCGTCGCACCGGCCGTGCCGGAAGTCATCGAGGGTGTCACATCATAGGCTGCGATCACCTCGCCCTTCGCGGGCAGCGACGCGATCTGGCGGCGCTTGTGCGACGAGGAGAAGTCCTGCCATTCGCCACCGGGCACGCGCAGGCGCAGGTTGATATCGCCCAACTGGACATAGCCGTCGTACTGGCGCTCGGCATTACGCCCCGACGGCGTGAAGTCGAACCCCGGATCGCTTTGCGGCGAGAGTTTGGCGAGCGTGCCGGTATCGGCGCGTAGTGCGATCGCGAAAGGCCCGGCGCTGTACGGCGCAGTGCGGATCGGCGGATAGACCGGCTTGGGACGCTCGGCAGGCTCCTGCGCAGGGGCGGGATCGACCGGCAGTGTCAGCGTCGTCATCGCCACCGAGGCGAGCAGCAGCGCGGCCAGAGCAGACTTGCGCGAAGGGCGGAAGGAATGTCGCATGGGATAAGGGCTCACTTGTCGTCGGAGGCCGCAGCGCTATCGAGTTCGAGAGGCTGGGCAGGCGGCATGTCGCCGATGAGGTACTGGGTGAAGTAATCGCGGAACTTGCGCCAGAAGAACGGCTGATAGACCGCGTGGGTGGTATTGGGCAGGATCACCATATCGACATTGCGCCCCGCCTTCAGCAGCGCGTTGGCCAGATGGAAGCTTTCGGTGACAGGCACGTTGTCATCGATGTCGCCGTGGATCAGCAGCAGGTGGCCCTTGAGATTCCTGGCCACCGACATGTTGGAGTTGGCCTCCCACTGCGCGTCGGTGGCAAGGCCCATCGAGACTTCCGGCCACCACGCCTTGTCGAGCCGCAGATCGTGATTGCCGGAGGAGGCAACCGAGACCTTGAAGAAATCGGGCCGCCGCAGGATGAAGCGCGCCGCGTCATAACCGCCTGCGGAACCGCCGTAGACGCCCACCCGGTCCAGATCCATGCAGCCGCACGCCTGCGCCATCTGGCGGATCATCCCGATGTGATCGTCAAGCCCCACTTCGCCAAGGTTCTGGTAGGCGGGAAGACGGAAGGCCTGCCCGCGCCGCGATGTCCCCATGCCATCGATCTGGACGACGATCGCGCCCAGTTGCGCGACGCTCTCCACGCTCATCATGTTCGCCATGGCCCACGTCGTGGGCACGTCCGTCGTCGTCGGGCCGGTGTAGACGTTGTCGATCACCGGATAGCGCTTGTGCGGATCGAAGTTCGCCGGGCGATAGATCATCCCGTAGAGCGGCGTCTTGCCATCGGCGGCGACACCCTTGAACGGCTCAGGCGGCGTGAAGCCGGTCGCCATCAGCGCCGACACATCGGCCTTGCCCAGTTCGGCGAGGATCTTGCCATCGCGGGTGGAGCGGACCACCGTGCGCGGCGGCGCGGTGGGGCTGGACATCACATCGATGAACCATTCGCCGTTGTCCGATACCGTCACCTCGTGGTCGAGCGGCTCGGGCGTCAGCAGGACCGGCGCCTTGTTGCCCGTCGCGAGGCGATAGAACTGCATCCAGTAGGGATTGCGATCCTTTTCGCGCCCGACACCCGACAGCAGGATGGTCCTGCCATCGTCCGACACGCGATCGACGCTCGTCACTTCCCATTGCCCGGTGGTCAGTGCGGTGCCGCCGGTCGGCTTGTCCGGGCGGACGAGATAGAGCTGCGCCCACCCGCTACGCTCGGAGATATCCAGTTCGCCGTGAAGCTGCGGGGTGGGCATGATCATGCTGGAGGTCACGGTGACGATCGGCTTCACCGCCTCGACCGCGACTTCGCGCGCGGCGCCATTGGCGGGATCGACGTGGTAGACCACGAGCTTGCCATAGCCGCGCTGGGTCCACTGCACCCGACCGCTGCCGTCCGGGTTCCAGCCCATGTCGAGGTCGGCGGGGTAGAGAATCTGCTCGGTCGGCACCTGTACCGGCACCACATGCGCCGCGCCGTCCTTCAGCGCGGCAGCGACGTCGATCACCAGGCGATCTGCCCTGGGCAGCACCTTGGCGCCCGCGAGCGGATAGATGTAGCTGAAGCTGCGCGGGTAGAGGCTGCCCTGCACGTTCTCCTGCGTCATCGTCAGGCGCTGGACGCCGCGCGTGTCGAGCCGCCAGGTCATGATCTTCGTGCCGTCCGGCGACCAGCGCACCGAGACCGGCATCGTCGGCTCCTCGGTGCCCTGCTTCAGAATATCCGGCAGCATCGCAATACCGCGACCGTAGGGCTGTTCACGCGTGCCGTCCGTCGTCAGCGGCACTTCACGCCCGCTGGCGACATCGATCGCCACCAGATTATAGTTCCGCGCGACCACCCGGAAGCGTCCGTTCGGCGACATCGAGCCTTCGGGCGCAGGCACATCAGCAGACATGGGCAGCGCGGTCAGCTTGCCGCCGCGTTCGAGCTGCCATTTGCGGTCCACTGCCGTGAAAGTCAGCGCGCCGGAAGTGCCGTCAAATGCGGCATCGGACAAGTCCAGCGCTTCGCCGGGTACGGGATGGCCGATGACGTGCGAAACCTGCTCTGCCAGTGCGGCTTCGGAGATCAGGACAGTGCTCTGACCGGACTTCAGGTCCAACCGCTCGACTTGCCGCTGTCCGGCAGGTCCCTTGCGGTAGATCACCGAGGAACCGTCGGTCGTAAACCTCGCACGCATGTTGGCGTCGGAGACCAGCGCCTTCATCTTGGCGCTCATGTACCAGTCCGCCAGCGCATAGCGTCCTGCAACGGTGGAAGGGGCGCTGCCCGCCAGTGCAGGAGACGCGAAGACCAGCATGGCAACACCGCCCGCCGCTCCGGTCAGGATTCGCTTCCTCCGAGCCCCCTTGATGTGTGTGCACGCCAGCATGTCCGATCCCCTTTCGGAGCAGCATTAGAGCAGCCGGAACCTCGCTGGTCAAATATATTATACAGTATAATGTACGACAAGATATTGAGCGCCGTGCGCAAATGCGGCACCCGAGCCACGCATCCAGCATTCCTGCGGATGGGCCGCGATGCAACCGCAGGTTCTCGTTCGCCGCGAAAAAACACCGGCCCACAGCGTTGACGCCCGAGAGATTTACGCTAGGATCGTATACCGTATCTATTTCTGGAGACGGTCATGCTTTCCACCAGTCGCAGGCAGCTGCTCGGCGGAGCCGCCACGATGGCGCTGCTTATTCATGCGGGCGATGCCTTCGCACTTGAGGCTCTTTCGCGCCTGCCCGCCAAGGCCGAGCCGCTTCCGCTCGATGCCGTGCGCTTGCGCCCCTCGCCCTTCGCGACGGCGGTGGAAACCAACCTCAAATACTTGCTCTCGCTGGAGCCGGACCGCCTGCTGCACAACTACCGTACCAATGCCGGGCTGGAAGCCAAGGGCAAGGTCTATGGCGGTTGGGAAAGCGACACCATCGCCGGGCATTCGCTGGGTCACTATTTGTCTGCGCTGGCACTGACGCACGCGCAGACGGGCGACGCGGAGTGCCGCACCCGCGTCGCCTACATCATCTCCGAACTGGCCGAGTGCCAGAAGGCCGAAGGCGATGGCTACGTCGCGGGCTTCACGCGCAAGCGCAAGGACGGCACCGTCGTCGACGGCAAGGAGATCTTCCCGGAGATCATGGCCGGAGACATCCGTTCGGGCGGGTTCGATCTCAACGGTTGCTGGGTGCCCTATTACAACTGGCACAAGCTGTTCAACGGCCTGTTCGACGCGCAGACCTACTGCGGGTTCGACACCGTGATGCCGATCGCCATCGGTCTGGCGGGCTATATCGACAAGGTCTTCGCCGCGCTGAACGACGAGCAGGTCGAAAAGATGCTCTCGTGCGAATACGGCGGCCTGAACGAGAGCATTGCGGAGCTTTACGCGCGCACCAACGATGCCCGCTGGCTGAAGCTGGCGAACCGCATCTACGATCACCGCGTGCTCGATCCGTTGAAAGCGCAGGAAGACAAGCTGGCGAACTTCCACGCCAACACGCAGATCCCCAAGATCATCGGCCTTGCGCGCCTCAACGAGGTTTCCGGCACGCCCGCCGATGCCGTCGCCGCGCGGTTCTTCTGGGAGACGGTGACAGGGCATCACAGCTATGTCATCGGCGGCAATGCCGATCGCGAATACTTCAGCGAACCCGACACGATCAGCCACCACATCACCGAACAGACCTGCGAGCACTGCAACAGCTACAACATGCTGAAGCTGACGCGGCACCTGTTCCAGTGGCGCCCGGAAGCCTCGCTGTTCGACTATTACGAGCGCACGCACCTCAACCATATCCTGGCGCAGCAGCACCCGGACTGGGGCGGCTTCACCTACATGACCCCGCTGATGACAGGCGCCCCGCGCGGCTATTCGCAACCCGGAGAGGAAGCGTTCTGGTGCTGCGTCGGCTCAGGCATGGAAAGCCACGCCAAGCACGGCGATTCCATCTTCTGGCAGGGCACCGCGCCCACAGGTCCGATGCTGATGGTCAATCTCTACATCCCCGCGCAGGCGCACTGGGCACAGCGCGGCGCCGATGTCGTGCTCGACACCCGCTATCCGTTCGAGGGGCGCAGCACGATCAGGCTGGTCAACCTCGCCAAACCAGGACGTTTCGCAATTGCCCTGCGCGTGCCCGCCTATGCCAACGGCAAGGCTGCGGTCAGCGTCAACGGCACGATCTATCCGGTCACGGTGACGACAGGCTATGCGATCCTCGACCGCGTGTGGAAGCAGGGCGACGAGATCGCCATCGACCTGCCGCTCGACCTGCGCCTCGAAGCGACGCCGGGCGATGACCGCACGGTCGCCGTCCTGCGCGGCCCGCTGGTGCTGGCAGGCGATCTGGGCGACGTCGGGCCGGACGCGGCACCCTACAGCGGCGTCGAGCCCGCGCTGGTCGGGACCGATCCGGTCGCCGGGTTCAATGCCACCTCGCCGCAGTGGGCAGTCTACGACACGCAAGGCGTGATCCGTCCCGGCAACTTGCGCTTCGTGCCGTTCTACAGCCAGTACGACCGGCGCAGCGCGGTCTACTTCAAGCGCTTCACCGAAGCCGAATGGAAGACCGAGGAAGCAGGATTCCTCGCCGAACAGGCGCGTCTTCGCGATGTTGCCGCCCGTTCGGTCGACGTCATGCATCTGGGCGAAATGCAGGCCGAGCGCGATCACAATCTGACCTCGGATATCTCTTATCCCGTCACCTATCGCGGTCGTAACGGGCGCGATGCGCGCAGCGGCGGCTTCTTCGAATTCACGATGAAGACCCGCGAGGCCCCGCTGGTGCTCGAAGCCACCTATTGGGGCGAGGAGCGCAACCGCACGTTCGACATTCTGCTCGATGGCGTGAAGCTCGCCACCGAAACGCTGAAGGGCGACAAGGGCGGCACCTTCTTCACCGTCGACTATCCGATCCCGGCGGCGATGGTGAAGGGCAAGTCCTCGGTGAAGGTGAAGTTCGTGCCGCATGACGGCCAGAGCGCCGGGCCGGTGTTCGGCGTGGTGCTGTTCACGGCCAAGCCCGGACAGGCGGTATGACAGAGGTCATGACGACGCCTGCCACCGTGCGGATGTCGCTCGACGAGGTGCGGGCGCTGGCGCTGCGGGTGCTCTTAGCCGTCGGTCTGGCGCCCGACCACGCCGCCGCTGTCGCCCAGACGATGGTCGCGGGCGAGCGAGACGGCTGCACCTCGCACGGGCTCTACCGCCTGCTGGTGGCGGCGCGCAGCGTCGCGATGGGCATCGCCGTGCCGGATGCCGTGCCGCTGGTCGAGGAACCGGCGACTGCACTGGTGCGCGTGGACGGACGGGGCGGCTTTGCCCAACTGCCGTTCGAGACGGGCCGCACCCTGCTGGTCCACAAGGCGAAGCGCTGCGGCATCGCCGCGATGGCGCTGACCAACGTGGTCCACTTCGCCGCGCTGTGGCCCGAAGTCGAAGCGCTGGCCGAGGAAGGCCTCGCCGTGCTGGCGATGACCCCCAGCCATGCCTGGGTCGCGCCCGAAGGCGGCACCAAGCCGGTGTTCGGCACCAATCCCATCGCCTTTGGCTGGCCGCGCCCCGGCAAGGCGCCGTTCGTCTTCGACCTTGCCACCAGCGCCATCGCGCGCGGCGATATCGAACTGCACCGCCGCGCGGGCAAGCCGGTGCCCGATCACTGGGGCTATGACGCGGACGGCAACGTCACCACCGATGCCGCCGCCGTTCTGGAAGGCGCCATGCGCACGTTCGGCGGGCACAAGGGCTCGGCACTTTCGGCCATGGTCGAACTGCTGGGCGGCCCGCTGATCGGCGACATGACCAGCCTGGAATCGCTCGCGCTCGACAACGGGCGCAAGGGCTCTCCCATCGGCGGCGAACTGATCATCGCCATCGATCCGCAAGGCTTCATGGGCGAACTGATGGCAGACCGTTTCGCGGCGGCAGAAGCCATGTTCGCCGCCATCGAGGGACAGGGCGCCCGCCTCCCCTCCTCGCGCCGCCACGCAGCGCGGGCGCGCAGCCTGGCCGAAGGGGTGGATATCCCGCAGGCCCTTCTCGACGACATTCAAGCCCTTCTGGAGCAGGCATGACCTTTACACCCGCCTCGACTTTCGCTCTCGCCATGGCTCTTGCCGCGACACTCTCGATCGGAGCCCCCGCCATCGCCGCCCCTGCCCACAAGACGACCGCCGCGAAGGCCCAGACCGCCGATCAGCGCTTCGAAGCGCTCTACACATCGGAATATGCCTGGCGCCAGACGATGAGCGCGCCCGATGAGGACACGCCCGGCGCCAAGCTCCAGCTGCCCGACGTGGGGCCAAAGGCACAGGCCGAGAAGCTCGCCCGCTGGACCGATACCGAGCGCCAGCTCGCCGCGATCGATCCCAAGACGCTCAGCCGCGCGAACCAGCTGAACTACCTCGTGTACAAGCAGCAGATCGGCGTATTGCTGGAAGCGCAGAAGTATCGCGAGTTCGAAAAGCCGCTGACCTCGGACACCAGCTTCTGGAGCGACCTCAGCTACACCGTCAACGGCAGCTTCAAGACCGAGCAGCAGTATACCGACTATCTGGAGATGATGCGCGAGATCCCGCGCTATTTCGACCAGAACATCGCCAACATGCGTGCAGGCCTGAAGCGCGGGTTCACCATGCCGCAGATCACCCTGCAGGGCCGCGATGTGGGCGTGCAGCAGGTGATCGACGCCAGCGATCCGCAGAAGAACATGTTCTTCGCGCCCTTCGCCAAGATGCCCGCGACGATTCCGGCGGAAAAGCAGGCCGCGCTGCGCGCAGAAGCCGCGAAGATCATCGCCGAGCAGGTGATCCCCGCCCACGTCAGGCTGCGTGACTTCCTGCGCAACGAGTATATCCCCGGTGCCCGCAAGACGCTGGCCGCCTACGACATGCCCGACGGCAAGGCCTACTACCGCTCGAAGATCCGCGAGTTCGTGACGCTCGACATGAGCCCGGAGCAGATCCACCAGATCGGCCTCGACGAAGTTGCCAAGATCCACGCGCAGATGCTCGATGTGATGAAGGAGACCGGGTTCAAGGGCGATCTTCCCGCCTTCCTGCACTTCCTGCGCACCGATCCGCAGTTCTATCCCAAGACGCCGCAGGACCTGCTGAACCGCGCCGCGTGGATCGCCAAGAGCTTCGACGGCGTGGCCAGCCAGTACTTCGGGCGCCTGCCGCGCAGCCGCTTCGCGATCAAGCCGGTGCCGGACGATCTTGCGCCGTTCTACACCGGCGGGCGCGGTGGTCCCGGCATCTATCTGGTCAACACCTACAACCTGCCCTCGCGCCCCTATTACCAGATGGTTGCACTGACCCTGCACGAGAGCGCGCCGGGCCATGCCTTCCAGATGCCGCTGGCGGCGGAGAACACCGACCTGCCGCAGTTCCGGCGCGACCTGTACATCTCGGCCTATGGCGAAGGCTGGGCGCTCTATTGCGAGCACCTCGGCATCGAGATGGGCATGTACAAGGACCCCTACGACCGGTTCGGCATGCTCTCGTACCAGATGTGGCGCGCGGCGCGTCTCGTCGTCGATACCGGCATCCATACGCAGGGCTGGACGCGCGAGCAGGCGCAGCAGTACCTCACCGAGAACACCGCGCTTTCGAGCCACGAGATCGAGACCGAGGTGGACCGCTACATCGCCTGGCCGGGGCAGGCGCTCAGCTACTACATGGGCCAGCTGGCCTTCGAGCATGAGCGCGCACGCGCCGAAAAAGCGCTGGGCGAGAAGTTCAATATCCGCGCCTGGCACGATGCGATGCTCCAGCTCGGCTCGGTCCCGCTCGAAGTCCTGACCGCCCGCACCGACGAGTTCATCGCCGATGGGGGCAAGGGCCCCTACCCGGACGAGGAATGAGCGTGATCGCCCGCCGGAACACCACCAGTAGGCCTCTCCTCGCGCTCGCCACACTGTTGGCAGGCGCGGGGCTGACAGGCACGGGGTTGGCGCCCCTCCACGCGGATACGCCATCAGGCATTCCGATCCACGCCCCCGGCAACCCGATCATGGCCGATGGTGACTATTACTCGGCCGATCCGGCACCGGTAGTGGTCGATGACAAGCTGTGGATTCTCGCCGGGCGCGATCAGGCCCCGGCGGGCGTCAACGACTTCATCATGAACGAGTGGCAACTGCTCGCCACCAGCGATCCGGCGAGCGGCGACTGGGTGCACTATCCGCGCATCGCCACCCCGCACGACGTGTTCAAGTGGGCCGCGCCAGACCGTGCCTATGCCGGACAGATCATCAAGGGCACGAACGGAAAGCTCTATCTCTACGCCCCGGTGATCGAGGCGAATTCCGACGCGAAGGACCAGTTCGCGATCGGCGTCGCGGTGGCGGACAGCCCGACCGGCCCGTGGAAGGATGCCCATCCTTCCGGTCCGATCATCTCGCAGCGCGTGCCGGTGGCGAATGCAATCCAGAACATCGATCCGACCCCGTTCGTCGATGACGATGGCCGGGTCTATATCTACTGGGGCACCTTCGGGCAGCTTCGCGGGATGGAGCTGGACAAGGACATGGTGACGCCCAAGGGACCGGAAGTCGAAGTTCCGACCGGTCATTCCGGGCTCACCGGTTTCTTCGAGGCGCCGTGGCTGATGAAGCGGCATGGCACGTATTACATGCTCTATGCCGCGAACAATGCAGGTCCAACCTCGCCCTGCACGCCTGCGGTCTACCATGCCTGCATCGCCTACGGCACCGCGCCTTCACCGATGGGACCGTGGACCTATCGCGGCATCGCTCTGGGGCCGGTTTCCTCGACCACCTCCCATCCCGGCGCGGTCGAGTTCAAGGGTAAGTGGTATCTCGTCTACCACACCGCCGATGCGAAGGGCGGCGATCACTTCCGCCGCTCGGTCGCGATCGACGAGATGCACTTCGACGACAGCGTGACGCCTGCCCGGATCGAGACCGTGATCCCGACACGCCGCCCCGGCCCGCCGCCGAGCCCTACGCGCAATATCGCGGGCGCAGCGGTCGCCACCGCCTCGAACAGTCCGGTCCCGTTGCAGTACTGGATCAAGGCGCTGAACGACGGGATCGTGCGTGACAACCCTCTGCCGCCGGATATGTGGGGCAGCTGGTCCCCGCACAACCCAAAGACGCAGTGGCTCGAATATCGCTGGGCCAAGCCGGTGACGGTCAACGGCGCCCGGATGCGTTTCTTCGCCGATCATCCCGCAGGCTCGGGCGAAGGCGTGGCCCCGCCTGCCGCATGGCAGTTGTTCTATTGGCAGAAGGGCGCATGGAAACCGATCCTGACGCCTAGGCAATATCCGACCGGCGTGGATGGGTTCGATGGCGTGGCCTTCCCGGCTGTCACCACGCGCTGCCTGCGCGCAGTGCTCACGGCATCGGGCGATGGCAAGAGCAACGCTGCGTTCGGTGTGCAGGAATGGGAAGTGCTGAGCCCGAAAGCCGCTCTCCCGACACCTGCCCCCAAGGATATGCCCGCCGCCTGCGATTGAGCGGCGGGCACAGCGAAACCATCAGAAGCGCGAAAGATCGAAGGGCGCGAGGGGAACGGCACTCTCGCGCCCGGTCGCCAGATCGGCGACGATCCGCGCCGTGATCGGTGCCAGCGTCAGACCCAGATGCTGGTGGCCGAAGGCATAGACAAGGTTGTCCGCCTTCGCTGACCGCCCGATGGCAGGCAGATAGTCCGGCAGCGTCGGACGCGCGCCCATCCAGCGCCGGAAAGGCCCGTTGATCGGAAGCCCCAAAGCCGCGACGTGCCGTTCGAGCCGCTCCCACTTGCGCGGGTCGGCAGGGGCGTTCTCTCTCGCGAACTCGACAAAGCTCGCCGCCTGCACGCAGGAACGATAGCGCGTGACGATCATGTTGCAGTCCTCGTAGACGACCGGTGGCATATCGGCGGGCCAGTTCTGCGCACTCGCGCGAACATGATAGCCGCGTTCGGCAATGATCGGCACCTTATGGCCGAGACCGCGCAGCAGGACGCCCGAACCGACCCCGCCTGCCACCAGCACAAGGTCTGCCGGTTCCCCGTTCACCAGCACAGCGCCCTGCTTTTTCGAAAGTTCGGCCCGAGCGATGTCTATCGCGCCGCCCGTCGCGATCAGCTTCTCCTCCAGCAGGCGGCGCAGATCATCAAGGTCCGCCACACTCCCGCTGCCCTCGAAGCGCACCGCGCCCTTCGTCCCCGGCGCGAGCATGGCGAGCCGCCCGATCTCTTCCGGCAGGGCATCCATCACATGGGCCGACCCCGTATCTGCCGCATGCCATCCCGCCTTGCCCGCGTCCGCCCGAACCTTGTCCTGCCAGCTGACGAAGTGACCGGTTTCCCGCAGCAGATCGGGATCGCCCAGCTTCTGTGCCAGATCGCGCCATGCCGGCATGGCCGCCGTCATCAAGGGGCGCAGCGCCGCCGTCCCGGCACGAAACCGCGAGCTGCGAGCGGCCATCATGAAGCGCGCCGCGAAAGGCAGCCATGTCGCAATTTCGCGCGGCGGCATGGCCAGCGGACCGCCTGCCATAAACAGCCGCCCCGGAAACGAGCGCAGCGATTCAGGCGAGGCCAGCGGCTCCACCTGCTCGACCGCAATATGCCCGGCATTTCCCCAGGATGCGGCGCCGCGCGTCGCATCGGCTTCCATAACTTTAACCCGAAAGCCCTCCTGCGCCAGCGCCAAGGCGCTAGAAAGGCCAACGATTCCGCCACCGATGACGATTGCAGTTTTCATGAGAGTCCCCTTGTCAGAGCACTTCTAATATCGTATACGGTATAAGTATCAAGCATAAGGCTGGAGTTCATGACGGTAAATTGGAAGGGCGTATTCCCCGCAGTGACCACGCAGCTGCGTGAGGATCTCTCGATTGATCTCGCGGCAACGCAAGGCATGGTGGACAATCTCATCAAGGACGGCATCCACGGCGTGATCGCGCTGGGCACCGTGGGTGAGAACAACTCGATCGAAATGGACGACAAGGTCAAGGTCCTGACCGCCATCGTCGAAGCTGCCGACAAGCGCGTACCGGTTGTCACCGGCGTTTCCGAGTACGATTGCAACCGCGCTGTTGCCTATGCTCAGGCCGCCGAAAAGGCAGGCGCAGACGGTCTCATGCTGCTGCCGCCGATGGTCTACGTGCCCAAGGCGAAGGAACTGGTGCACCACTTCCGCACCGTGGCCGCTTCGGTCGGCCTGCCGATCATGCTTTACAACAACCCGCCTGCCTATCGCACGGTGATCGACGCGGAAGTGCTCTCGCAGCTCGTCGACGTGCCGAATATCGTCGCGGTCAAGGAATCGGCGCCGGATACCCGTCGCTTCACCGACTTCCGCAACGAATTCGGCGATCGCTTCACGCTGATGGCGGGTCTGGACGATGTGGCGCTCGAAGGCCTGTTCCTGGGCGCCGTGGGCTGGGTCTCGGGCCTCACCAACGCCTTCCCGCGCGAATCGGTGGAGCTTTACGAAGCCTTCGCACGCGGCGACGTGGCAACGGCCATGGCGATCTACCGCTGGTTCATGCCGCTGCTCCACCTCGATGCCGAGCACGATCTGGTGCAGTCGATCAAGCTGGCCGAGCAGGTCATGGGCCGTGGTTCGGAGCGCGTGCTTCCGCCGCGCCTGCCGCTGGAAGGCGCACGCCGCGCCGAAGTGATCGCGATGGTCGAGCAGGCCGCCGCGACCCGTCCTGTCCTGCCCGTTCGCGAACCGGCCTGATCGAGGAATAATGCGGATGCGCCACACTTTCTTCTGCATCGACGGTCACACTGCCGGCAACCCGGTCCGCCTGGTTGCAGGAGGCGCGCCGCTGCTGAAGGGCGCGACCATGTCGGAGCGCAGGCAGGACTTCCTGTCGCGCTTCGACTGGATCCGCACCGGCCTGTGCTTCGAGCCGCGCGGACATGACATGATGTCGGGCGGGTTTCTTTACCCGCCCACCCGTGACGACTGCGATCTGGGCATCCTGTTTATCGAGACATCGGGCTGTCTGCCCATGTGCGGGCACGGGACGATCGGCCTGATCACCTTCGGGCTGGAGCACGGGCTTATCCAGCCTGCGACACCCGGCCGCGTCCGCGCCGAAGTGCCCGCAGGTGTGATCGACCTTGCCTATACGAGCGAAGGCAACAAGGTCACGTCGGTCCGCATCCGCAACGTGCCTGCCTACCTCGCGAAGACCGGCATCGAGATCGACGTGCCCGGCTTCGGGCCGCTGACCGTCGATGTTTCCTACGGCGGCAACTATTACGCCATCGTCGAGCCGCAGGGCAGCTACACCGGCCTCGATGACCTTGGCGCGGCGCGCATCCTCGCGCTGAGCCCGCTGGTCCGCGAAGCCGTCCGCGCGGTCTACGAGCCGGTCCATCCGCTCGACGAGACAATTCGCGGGGTCAGCCATGTGCTGTGGGCCGATGCACCTTCTGCCGAAGACGCACACGGCCGCAATGCCGTTTTCTACGGCGACAAGGCGATCGACCGCAGCCCTTGCGGCACCGGCACCTCGGCGCGCATGGCACACCTCCACGGCACCGGACGACTCGGCGTGGGCGACACTTTTGTCCACGAAAGCTTCATCCGCAGCCGCTTCATCGGGCGCGTGGAAGAGGAAACCACCCTTGGCGACATGCCTGCAATCGTCCCGTCTGTGGAAGGTTCGGCGTTCTCGACAGGCTTCAACACCATTTGGATTGATCGCGACGAGCCTTTCTGGAAGGGATTTCAGGTTACGTGACACGGCGCCTTCCCGAGACAGCAAAACTGGCGGAGGGTGCCCCTTTCAGGAGCAGCCCCATGAGCATCGTCGTTCGCACTCTGTCCGACCAGGTGCTCGAGATCGTCCGCAATCGTATCGTCTCGGGTGAACTGCCGACCGACAGCGTGATCCGTCAGGATGCGCTGGCGGGCGAACTGGGGGTCAGCAAGATCCCGCTGCGAGAGGCCTTGGCGCGCCTTGAGCAGGAAGGACTGCTGACCAGCCAGGCCAATCGCGGCTATTCGATCCGCCCGATGTCGTTCGAAGCGGCAGAGGAAATCTACGAACTGCGCCTCGACATGGAGCCGCGCGCTGCCGGACGCGGTGCACTGCTCGCCAACGAGGCGGAACAGGCCGAGGCGGTCGCTGCGTTCGAGGCGCTCGACAAGGCAACGCAGGGCGATGGCAGCGACATTGCGCGCTGCAACCGCGATTTTCACATGGCGCTGGTGCGCCCGTCGCATCGTCCGCTGACGCTGCGCCTGATCGAACAGCTGGCCTATCAGGCAGAGCGCTACGTCGTCGCGCACCTCCAGCCCGCAGGGCGTGAGGACCGCGCGCATCTGGAGCACCGCGAGATGCTCGACGCGTGGCTCGCCCGCGACGAACAGCGCACCGCCGATCTGCTGACCGGCCATATACACGACACGCTCGACGATCTTCGGGCGGAATTGGGAACACCTGCGCAAGCCTGAACGACAAAGGCGGCCTGAGGGGGTCGGTCCGCAAGGATCAAGGCGCACAGAAACAGGGGATTATTCTTGCTCGGACCACGCAAAGCCATCGCCTCGCCCGGCGCATCCGGTGGCGGACACGCCCTGAAGAAGACCCTGAGCTGGCCGCACCTGATCGCCCTTGGCGTCGGCGCGATCGTCGGCACCGGCATCTACACGCTGACGGGCGTCGGTGCCGAACGCGCCGGGCCTGCGGTGATTTTGGCCTTTGCCGTCGCAGGCGCCGTCTGCGCCTGTGCCGCGCTCGCCTATGCCGAGATGGCGACGATGATCCCGCAGGCGGGAAGCGCCTATACCTTCAGCTACACCGCCATGGGCGAAAGCATCGCCTGGATCGTGGGCTGGAGCCTCGTGCTGGAATATTCGCTGGCCTGTTCGACCGTGGCCGTCGGCTGGTCGGGCTATCTGGTGGGCTGGATACAGTCGGCGGGCATCACCCTGCCCCATGCCCTGCTCGTCGGGCCGCATGCCGGGGGGATCATCAATCTGCCGGCGGTGCTGGTGGCCCTGGCCGTCATGGGGCTGCTGATCGCGGGAACGCGCGAAAGCGCGACACTCAACATCATCCTCGTCATCATCAAGCTGGTGGCTCTGGCGATCTTCGTGGCGATGGCCTTCCCGGCCTTCAAGGCTGCCAACTTTCATCCGTTCATGCCCTATGGCTTTTCTTCGACCGAAATTCTCGGCGAGAAGCGCGGCGTGATGGCCGCTGCGGCCATCGTGTTCTTCGCCTTCTACGGCTTCGATGCCGTGGCGACCTCTGCCGAGGAAGCGAAGAATCCGGGGCGTGACCTGACCATCGGCATCGTCGGTTCGATGGTGGTCTGCACCGGCATCTACATGCTGGTCGCCATCGCCGCCGTCGGCGCCATGTCCTATGTCACGCTCGGCAATTCGCCCGAGCCGCTGGCCCTTGTCCTGCGTACGCTTGGTCAGCCGATGGCCGCACACCTGATCGCACTGGCGGCGGTGATCGCCCTGCCTTCGGTCATTCTGGTGATGATGTACGGCCAGAGCCGCGTGTTCTTCGTCATGGCCCGCGACGGTCTGCTGCCCCGCGCCCTCGCCTATGTCAGCCCGCGCACCGGCGCACCGACCCGCATCACCGCGATCACCGGCGTTACCGTGGCGCTGGTCGCCGGCTTCTTCCGCCTCGACGAGATCGCCGAGATGGCCAATGCCGGGACGCTGATCGCCTTCGTTTCGGTGGGGGCCAGCATGATGATCCTGCGCCGCCGCGCCCCCGATGTCGCCCGCCTGTTCCGTTGCCCCGCCCCTTACGTGGTGGGCACGGCGACGATCCTGGGCTGCCTCTATCTGCTGGTCAGTCTGGGCTATGCGACGATCGAACGCTTCGTGATCTGGAACGCGATCGGTCTTGCGGTCTACCTCCTCTATGGCCGTCGCAACAGCCTGCTCCGCACAGGGGCAGTACCCGCTCCCGCCGAGTGAGCTTCCTTGCGCCGGGGAGCGATTGCTCCCCGGCGCAGACGTCCTTCCAAGCCCGCCGCTGCCAAGGCGGCCTCCCGAACACCATCCCGAACACAAGGACCATGCTTGTGCGATCGACCCTGCTTGCCTTCTGTGCGCTGATCGGCGCAACTTTCGCCCCTGCCGCCGTACAGGCACAGGCCACGCCCGATGCCTTTGCGGGCAGCTGGATATTCGACGGCGCGCCCTCTTATCCCGGTGTGACGATGATGCAGGTGTCCGACGATGGCGGACATCTCGCCGGGACCGTCACCACCGCCTGGTACGGCGCCATGCCGATGGCCGACGTCCATCGTCAAGGCGACACGCTCAGCTTCACCATGCGCAACATCAACGACGCCAAGGCGCCGACGCAAGTGTGGACGGCACGGCTTGCCGGTGGCGGGGTTCACCTGAAGGGCAAGATCTGGTCCACCGAGCACGAGGAAGACGGCCGTCGCGGCACCGCCGAGGAGGCTGCCGCGCGAACCTTCCATGCAACCGAACTGCCACAGGCGCATGTGCTTGCGCCCAACGGTCTGGCCAAAACGCCGCCGATGGGCTGGAGCAGCTGGAACGCCTTTGCCGACCATATCGACGATGCAACGGTGCGGGCGATGGCGGACTATCTCGTGTCCAGCGGCCTGCGCGATGCGGGCTATCGCTACGTCAATATCGACGACGGCTGGCAGGGTGAGCGCGATGCTTCGGGCGTTCTCCAGCCCAACAGCCGCTTTCCCGACATGAAAGCGCTGGCCGACTACGTCCATGCGCGCGGGCTGAAGCTGGGCATCTATTCGTCGCAAGGCCCCAAGACCTGCGCAGGCTATCCCGGCAGCTACGGCCATGTGGAGCAGGACGCCAGGACCTTCGCCGGGTGGGGTGTCGACTATCTCAAGTATGATCTGTGTTCGGGCGAATGGTTCTATGCCGACCGCGATACAGTGCTGCGCAGCTACTACGAGATGGGCGCCGCGCTTCGCGCAACGCGCCGCGACATCCTCTACAGCCTTTGCGAATATGGGCGCTTCGATGTAGGCGAGTGGGGCGTTTCGGTCGGCGGAAACCTGTGGCGCACGACCGGCGACATTACCGACACCTGGGGCGATATGGCGCGTATCGGTTTCGACCATAACGGAAAACCGGAATGGGCAGGACCGGGCCACTGGAACGATCCCGACATGCTCGAAATCGGTAATGGCGGGATGAAGGCGACCGAGTATCGCACCCACATGACGCTGTGGGCGATGTCCGCCGCGCCGCTGCTGATGGGGCAGGATCTTCGCAAGACCACGCCCGAGGCTCTGGCGATCCTTTCCAACCGCGCGGTGATCGCCGTCGATCAGGACCGCCTTGGCATTCAAGGGCATGCCGTGCGCAAGGACGGGACGAGCGAGGTCTGGAGCAAGCCGCTCGCCGATGGATCGGTTGCCGTCGCGCTGTTCAATCGCGGTGATGCGCCGACCCGGATCACGCTTGCCGCCACCGACGCGGGACGCCCCCGGCTCACCTCGATCCGCGATCTGTGGACCGGCAAGAGCGCCTCCTCGTCAGCGACCGGCTTCATGGTTCCGGCGCATGGTTCGGTACTGCTGAAGGTACGTTGACCGAGGAAGGCGGCAAGTAATTGTCAGATCTTGCCATTTCGCAATTCTGTCGCCTTCATTACAATTTCTTACCAAGTGAGGATAGGCGGGGTTCGCGCCAGGGCTTAGCGCTGCGATCCATGAGGACCCCGCCCACCGCGCCAGGAGCGACAACGCCCGCGCAGCCCCGCCCCGCCCCGATCAACCGGCCATCGCTGGGCCTGTGCCTGCTGCTGGGCTCCAGCACTCTGGGGCTGATCGGCGGGTTCGGAGGCACGGCCTACGCAGCCGATGCGCCTGCCGCCCCAGCCGCAGCGACAACGGCGGCGAAGGCCGCCCCTGCCTCGACCAATCCGGGCGACACGGACGAGATCGTCGTCACCGGGCAGGCCATGCCGGGATCAGTGATCGGCGACATCGCGCCGGAAAACCAGATCAATCAGGCCGACATCGCCAGCTACGGTGTCGATTCCATCAACGACCTGCTCGACGAAATCGCCGACCAGACCACCTCGATCCAGGGCCGCGACAGTTCCAGCGGCCCGGTCATCCTGGTCAACGGCAAGCGCATTTCTGGCGTCAATGAGATCGGCGACCTGCCGGTCGAGTCGGTCCTGCGCGTCGACATCCTGCCCGAGGAAGTGGCCATCAAGTATGGCTATGACGCGCAGCAGAAGGTCGTGAACATCATCCTGAAGCGCCACTTCCTCTCGAAGTCGGTCAACCTGTCGGGCGGCATGTCCGCGCAGGGCGGCGGGGGCGAAACCTCGGGCGCATTCACATATACGCGAATCCACGATAACGACCGCGTGAATATCGTCGGCCGGGTTCAGACGCAGGCCGCGATCCTCGAAAGCGATCGCAGCATCACGCCCGATTCCACCAGCGGTGTGACCGAGGCCGGCGGCATTGCCGATGATCGCGCTGGCCGCACGCTGCAACCCTCGACCCGCACCTACACACTCAACAGCAGCATTGCCCACGATTTCGGCGGCTCGCTGAACGGCTCGATCAACCTGCGCGGTTCTTACGAGACCAGCAATGCGCTGGACGGCTATGCCACCGGCGACCTGACGATCCCGGCTGACAACCCGTACAACACGACCGGCAGCGAATCGACGATCACCCGCTATCTGAACAACCAGGCCCTGCGCCAGACCACCGATACCGGGACGGTTTCGGCAGGCGGCACGCTGAACTACGATCTCAACACGCGCTGGAAACTCTCGACCATCGCGAGCTATACCCACACCGAGACCGACACCCATTCGGGCACCGGCTTCGATACCGATACGCTGCAGGACGACATCACTGCGGGGGATACTTCGGTCGACCCCTATGGCACGCTGCCCAACGACCTTCTGGGCTCGATGCTGACCAACCGCGCCAAGTCGAACAACGATACCGGCAGCGCCAGTGTCCTGCTGTTCGGCAAGCTGCTGCGCCTTCCGGCAGGCGACATGGGCGTATCGTTGCGGATGGGCGGCGACTTTACCCAGCAGTCCTCCACCTCGGTACGCAACGGCGATATCAGCAGTTCGGACAGCAACCGCACCGACGGCATCGCCAAGCTGAGCGTCGACCTGCCCATCGCCAGCAAGAAGAACGGCGTGCTTGGCTTCCTTGGCACGCTGAGCGCCAACTTCAACGGCGGCGTCACGCAGGTCTCGAACTTCGGCAGCATGGGGACCTTCGGCTACGGCCTGACCTGGAAGCCGACCTCGACGATCTCGCTGGTCGCGGCGATGAACGAGGACCGGCAGGCGCCGACCGTCGCGAACCTGTCCGACCCGACGCTGACCACCAGCAATGTGCGCGTCTACGATTACGTCACCGGCCAATCGGTGCTGGTAACGAGCGTGACCGGCGGCAATGCCGGTCTGAAGGCCGACGATCGTCACACCTTCAAGGTCGGACTGACGGCACAGATCATGAGCACGCCCAAGCTCAATTTCATCGTCAATTACGCCGACAGCCGCGACCGTAACGCGATCATTTCGCCGGGCGGTGTCACCGAAGCGCTCGAAGATGCCTTCCCGGATCGCTTTACCCGCGATTCCGACGGCAACCTCACCGAAGTCGATGCGCGCCCGATCAATGTCTACGAAGAGCGGGTGAAGCAGTTGCGCTGGGGCTTCAATCTCTCCGCCGAACTGCGCAAACCCAAGCGCCCTGCCCGCCCGCCATGGGCCGGCGCAGGCGGACCGGGCGAATGGCGCAGACGCTGGGAAGAGCGGCAGAACGGTGGCGATACCGCGCAGAAGCCTGCTGGCGACAAGGCGGCAGATGGCAGGGCGGCATCGACCTCGGACGACGATCACCAGTCACCGCCTGATGGAGACATCACTGTCACCGGGCAGCGCCCCGGTGAAGGCGGAGACAACTTCGGCGGACCTCCCGGCGGACCGCCGCCGGACGGCTTCGGTGGACCGGGTGGTCCCGATGGCGATCACGGCCCTCCGCCAGACGGCTTCGGCCCTCCTCCGGGCGGTGGTCCCGGCGGGCCGGGTGGGCCGGGCGGTCCCGGTGGTTTCGGCGGACCGGGTGGCCCCGGCGGCTTCCGTGGACGCGGGTTCTCCGGCGGCAGCGACAACGGCATGCGCCTGCTCGCCTCGCTCTATCATACGTGGATCCTGCGCGACGATGTACAGTTGACGCAGGACGGGGAGACCATCGACCTGCTCAACGGCGGTACGATCACCGGCAGCGCGACACCGCAGCACAAGGTGACGGGCCAGATCGGCGTGATCGACAATGGGCTGGGCATGCGCTTCGAAGGCACATGGCAGAGCGCGACCAAGGTCGTGGGCGACACGACCTCCACAGGCACTGGCGACCTGCACTTCTCCTCGCTGTTCAAGCTGGACTACCGGTTGTTCGCGAACCTGCAGAACCGCTTCCCCGGCAAGGCATGGGCCAAGGGAACGCGCGTCAGCCTGTCGGTCACGAACATCTTCAACCAGCGCCAGCACGTTACCGACGGAACCGGCGCGACGCCCTACGCCTATCAGGGCGACTACCTCGACCCGATGGGCCGGACGGTGCTGCTGTCGCTGCGTCGGATCTTCTGATGCAGCCGCTCTGACAGGACTGCGCCGCCTTGCCGGTCAGGCGGGCGGCGCGGTGCTGTCCCTTACGACCAGTTCATAGGGGAGCACCCGGTTCCACTGGGGGCCGTGCGGCTCGTCGCGGTACTGGCGGTCAATCAGCATGTCGACTGCGGCCCCGGCCATGTCCATGATCGGCTGCCGGATCGTGGTGATCGTCGGCCAGGCGATCTGCGCCGAATAGCTGTCGTCGAAACCGGCGACGGACAACTGGTGCGGCACCACGATCCCGCGCCGCGCCGCCGCCGCCATGACGCCCAGCGCCATGTCGTCGTTGCTGGCGAAGATCGCCGTGGCCCGTGTATCGAGCGCAAGCAGCCGTTCACCGGCCAGACGGCCGCCATTGACGGTGAAGTCGCCCGCAGCAATGCAATCGTCGCGCACGCCAAGGCCTGCCGCTTGCATCGCCTGCTCGAACCCGGCGCGACGCTTGGGCGTAGCGGCATGATCCGGAATACCCTCGATAAAGGCGATGTCGCGATGGCCCAGCGCGATCAGATGGGCAGTCATCTCCGCCGCTGCCGCAACGTCGTCGATGTCCACCGAGCCTGAGCGCTGCGGCGTCTGGCCCGGAGAAACGCGCACGTATGGCAGGCCTGCCGTCTCCAGACGGGCCAGCAGTCCTTCATGGGTGCAGACCGGCGGGGTCAGGATCACGCCATCGAGGCGCAAGGCCGATATGCTCGCCAGCATCTCTGCCTCGAACCCCGGCTTTTCCATGTCCACCAGTTCGACCAGCAGGTGATAATGCCGCGCGCGGCACCGATGGAGCGCACCGCGCTGCAGACCGGCGGCATAGCCCGACCACGTTGGATCGTCGAGGAACAGCCCGATCAGATAGGACCGCGCGCTCGACAGGCCACGCGCGAAGACGTTGGGGCGGTAGGACAGCGCCTCGATCGCGCCAAGCACGGCCTCACGCACGGGTTCGCGCACATAGGCCTCGCCATTCAGCACGCGCGAGACGGTCTTGGCGGACACACCGGCGCGAGCGGCGACATCCTTGATGGTTACGGCCATGCGATTTTCCGAATACGCGACAGATGCGCGAGAGCGAAGCAGAGAACGACCCCGTAGCATAGGGCCGGAAGCAGCAACGCGATACGCAGATCCGCGTAATCGGCGATAATACCGCTCGACAGCGGAATAACCGCACCACCGACACAGGCCATGCACAACAGCATGGAGGCGAGCGGCACATCGCCCTCGTCCGCCGGGAGCGCCAGCGTATAGGCCAGCGGGAACATCACCGAATTGAACAGGCCGATACCCAGCAAGGCAACCGCGCCTGCCCAGCCCGTCAGCCCTGCTGCCAGCAGCGCAAGCCCCCCTGCGCCCAGCGCCGCACTCGCCAGCAAGCGCGCGGCACCTGCGAACCGGACCAGCCAGGCCCCCGCAAACCGTCCCAGCATCGCGGCGCCCCAGTACAGGCTGACCATGCTCCCGGCCATCACCGGCGCGGCGTTCACGATATCCGCACGCATCAGGTATTCGACCGCCAGTGTCGCGATCGTCACTTCCGCGCCGACATAGCAGAAGATCGCCAGCACGCCTGCGCTCATCCAGGGGCTGTGTGCCAGCGCGGCCAGACGCCTCAGGGCTGGAGTGGGTGCGGGAGTGGGCGCATCGCCTCGCGGCGACAGCGGTGCCAGCGCAGCGTTGCGCATGAACAGTACGGCGAGCACGACAAACAAGACCGCGCCCGCAAGGAACGGCAGCGTGGGGCCCATCACGCCGCCCTCCACGCTCAGGATGAACCGGGCACCGATCAACGGGCCCAGCACCGTCCCCAGCGCGTTGAAAGCCTGTAGCAGCGTATAGCGGGGCGCCATGCCCCCGGCCCGCCGGAACACCGTCGTCACCGCGTTGCCGGAAATCTGCAGGAACGTCACGCCCAGCGAAATGACCAGCAAGGAACCCAGCACGGCGGCGAAGCTGCGGCTGGCATGGGCCAGCGCGAAAACGAGGCATCCCCCTGCCATGATGCCAAGCCCTGTCGCAATGGAGCGCATGTACCCCATCGGGATGGAGCGCAGCGTCACCGGAAACGCGAAAAGCAGGTAACTGGAATAGAACGCGAAATGGACCAGCAACGCTTCGGCATGGTTCAGGTGGAGGGTCAGCGCCAGCCGCGGCACCAGAAGGTTGACCATGGAGTTGATCGCCCCGCCGCCGAGATAGACGCCCACAAGCAGCCCGAACAGCCGGTTTTCCTGCCTTGTCGCCGCTATGCTCTCCATGGTTTGACCCTAGCCGGCAAACCGCGTCATGCAAGGCGATGTTGCGGCAATGTGCAAATTTACGACATCGATGTCAGAAATATTTTGACATCGATGTCAGATTCGGGTCATGACGCCGCCAAGCCCGCCGAAGCGGGCGCATACAGGGGAGAGATGAATGAAACGGCATGTCTTTGCCGCAGGCACGGCGCTTGCCTCCGGCCTGCTTTTCGCCACCGTTGCACAGGCTCAGGACACGGCAGCTCCGCAAGGCGCACCGCGTGCCGCTGCGCCCGCTGCCGACAATGGTCAGATCGCCGAGATCATCGTGACGGCGACCAAGCGCGCCACCAGTCTGGAAAAGACGCCGATCGCTATTTCGGCCTTCAGCCAGGATTCGCTGGACCGCAATCAGGTGCAGGACGTGAAGGGCCTGGCCGATTTCGTGCCCAGCCTGCACTTCGCCCAGCAGGGCGATCAGGGCGGCATCCTGCTGACGATGCGCGGCATCGGCAACGATTCCGCCTATACCGAAGTGGCCGATCCCGAAGTCGCGATGTATGTCGATGGCATCTACAGCCCGCGCGCGCAGGGTGCTTCGGTACTGATGTACGATATGGAGCGCGTCGAAGTGCTTCGCGGCCCGCAAGGTACGCTGTTCGGCCGCAATGCCACTGTCGGTGCAATCAGCCTGATAACGGCCAAGCCCCAGTTCGATGCCTTCCACGCCAGTGTCGAGGCGGTTGCCGGGTCGTATAACCGCATGGGCGTGAAGGGCATGGTCAACATTCCCGTAACCGACAACCTTGCAGTGCGCGCCGCGTTCATCACCGACCGTCACGATGGCTACATCGACTATCAGGATGCGCCCGACGTCCCCGGCATCAACCGTTCGGCCTATGTCACCAGCGGCAAGAAGTACGACGCCGGCAACCAGACCTCGGCGCGCCTCTCGGCGCTCTGGGATCTGGGGCGCTTCCACTGGAACCTCTCGGGCGAATGGTACAAGGATACCGGATCGCCGATCCTGCAGCTGATGCAGACCCCGCGCGCGGGCGAGAAGTTCTGGTCCGCGCTGGTCGACACCGCGCCCGAGACCGACCGCTATTCGTGGGGGATCCGCTCGAACATGAGCTACGATCTCACCGACAAGGTCGAGGCGGTCTACATCGCGGGCTTCTCACGCGTGGGCGGCACGGCGGATTCGGATGCAGACGGCGGCGCCTATGTGCCCTACCTCGACGATACCGGCAGCCTGGTCCTGCCCAGCGGCCAGTTCGGCGAGAACCGCACCGCCTATTCGCGCTATGACTTCTGGAGCCACGAGGTCCAGCTCAAGTCCACCGGCACCAATGCCGTCGACTGGATCGTGGGTGGCTATTACAGCCACGAAGTCAACAAGATCCGCTTCGATATCGACCAGCGAAACGGCTATCGCGACGGCACCTTCAACTGGGCCGGCAGCTTCATCCAGGCGGACCGCAAGATCGATTCCCGCGCCGCCTTCGGTCAGGCGGTGTGGCATGCGACCGACAAGATCAACCTGACGGGTGGCCTGCGCTATACCAAGGATACCAAGCAGGACATCGGCGGTCGCAACATCACGTATTGCGGTGCGCCCAACAACGCCAATCCGAACTGCTATGCGACGCCCAACCTTCCCGGTGTGTTCAACATCGCCAACAACGGTGCGGGCAATGCAACCGACGTGCTCGATGCGCTCAATGCCGAAAGCGAGGCACTGGGCTATGGCGATCTGTGGGGTATCTCCAACAACGACACCAAGGGCAGTTGGCACAAGCTGACCTGGCTGGCCCGCGCGGACATGCAGGTTACGCCTTCGACCATGGTCTACGGCAGCGTCAGCACCGGTTTCAAGTCGGGCAATATCGAGGACGGTGGCCTGCTCGCCGGGCCGGAGACGCTGACGAACTATGAAATCGGCTCGAAATCGCGGCTGTTCGGCGGTCGTGCGACGCTGAACCTTGCGGCCTATTACGAGGACTTCAAGGGCTATCAGGTCAACCAGGCCGTCACCACCCGCGACGATGACGGCAACGTCACCGCCAGCCAGATCATCACCACCAATGCCAAGGGCGCCAAGGCCTGGGGCATCGAAGCCGAACTGGCAGCCCGCCTGACCGACAACGATCGCCTGAACCTGGCCGCGACCTACCAGCACACCGAATTCGACACGCTCTACACCGTCGACAACCGCATCTACAACGTCGAGGCGGACGGCTCGACCATCGAGAACCTGAAGGGCAACGAACTGCCGCACGCTCCGCACTTCTCGATGACCGGCAGCTACGAGCACGACTTCCTGTTCGGCAGCGGTGCCCGCCTGACCCCGCGCGCCACCGTTCATTATGAAACGCGCAGCTGGCTGAGCTACTTCAACGGCGACGTCGCCTCGCGCTACGATGCGGACGACCAGGCGGGCAAAGGCCTGCTGGGTACCGGGTTCGATAAGCAGAAGGCCTATGCCAAGGTCGATCTCGGGCTGTCCTATTCGTCGCCCGATGATCGCTACGGCGTGGAAGTCTTCGTCGAGAACCTGACCGACAAGCGTATCCGCACCGGCGCAAGCGTCGCCGGGGCCACCAGCGGCCTGACGCCGGTGTTCATGTCCAACTACGAGCCGCCCAGGACCTGGGGCGTGCGTCTGCGCGCCAAGATCTGAGCGAGCCCGATGCGGCCGTCCACGTCCTTTCCTCCCGTGGGCGGCCGCATTCCCTTCCTGTATCGAGACCGCAGCGATCGCCTGCCGGTCCTCCCGTTTCGGCCGAGCCTGCCCCGTGTGCCCGGCCTGAAAGGCTGTTCCATGCGTGCCCTTCCCGTCGCTCTCCCCCTGCTTGCGCTCGTGCTTGGACAGGCTTTGCCGTCCGCTCCGGCCAATGCCCAGACCGCCCCAAGGCGGCACCCATCTGGCAGGACCGTGCCCGCTCGCCCGAAGCCCGCGCCGCAGCACTGGTCGCGGCGATGTCGCAGGACGAGAAGCTGCAGATGGTGCGCACATGGTTTCCCCCGCTTGCCAAGGGCAAGCCCGGCGCGCCGGACGATCTCATCCCCTCGGCAGGCGAGATGGTGGGCATCCCGCGCCTTGGCATCCCGACGTTGCGCGAAAGCGATGCCAGCCTTGGCGTTGCCAATCAGGTCAACCAGCGCCCCGGCGATACCGCGACCGCCCTTCCCTCCAGCCTCGCCACGGCTGCCAGCTTCAACCCGCAGGTGGCCGAGGAAGGCGGCGCGATGATCGGCGCGGAAGCGCGCGCCAAGCGCTTCAACGTGCTCTTGGCAGGCGGCGTCAATCTGACCCGCGACCCGTGGGGCGGACGCGACTTCGAATATCTGGGCGAGGACCCGGTGCTCGCCGGAACGCTCGTCGGCGCGCAGATCCGCGGCGTGCAGAGCAACCACATCGTCTCGACGATCAAGCACTTCGCCCTGAACGCGCAGGAAACCGGGCGCATGGTCTACGATGCCCGCATCGGTCAGGCCGCATTGCATGAAAGCGACCTTCTGGCCTTCGAGATCGGCATCGAGACCGGGCACCCTGCTTCAGTCATGTGTGCCTATAACAAGATCAATGGCGATCATGCCTGCGAAAACCACGAACTGCTGACCAATGTCCTGCGCAGTGACTGGCGCTACAAGGGCTGGGTCATGTCGGACTGGGGTGCGGTCCATTCCACCGCCAAGGCGGCAAATGCCGGACTCGATCAGGATTCCGGCGCCGAACTCGACGATGGTGACTGGTTTCGCGACAAACTGCGCGCGGCCCTCGCTGCGGGCACAGTGCCGCAGGCCCGCCTCGATGCGATGGTGCGCCACATCCTGACCGGCGTGATCGCCAGCGGTCTCTACGACGACCCCTCGCCCTCGACGGTCCAGCCGATCGACACCGACGCCCATGCGCGTGTCGCGCAGAAGGCCGAGGAGCAGGGCATCGTCCTCTTGCGCAACGAAGGCGCGCTGCTGCCCGCTGCCACCACAGCGCGGCGTATCGTGCTGATCGGCGGTCATGCCGATGTCGGGGTGCTGTCCGGCGGCGGATCGAGCCAGGTCCGCTCGACCGGGGGCGTGCCGGTGGAAATTCCGCTGAAGTCGGGACCGGCATCCTCGTTCGCGCGGATCACCTGGCATAACTCTTCGCCGCTCAGGGCCATTCGCGCCCTAGCCCCGCAGGCCGATGTCTCCTATGTCGACGGCAGCGACCCGCAAGCTGCCGCTCGCGCGGCCAAGGGCGCGGATCTCGTGCTGGTCTTCGCGACCCAGTGGCGCACCGAAGCAGAAGACGTAACCTCGCTCTCCCTGCCCGATCATCAGGATGCGCTGATCGAGACGGTCGCCGCTGCCAATCCGCATACTGCCGTCGTTCTGGAGACCGGCGGCCCGGTCCTTATGCCGTGGCTCGGCAAAGTACCGGCCGTGCTCGCGGCATGGTATCCGGGCCAGCGCGGAGCAGAAGCCATCGCCAACGTGATCTTCGGTAAAGTGAACCCTTCGGGCCGCCTGCCGATCACGTTCCCGGCCTCGGCCGATCAGGCCCCGCGCCCTGCACCGGTGGGGCTTGCCCAGGTCGCCGAGCACGATGCCGCCTCCAACGCGGGCAGTAGCGGCGGCACTACGGCCCTCGCCATCGCGGTGGACTATCCCGAAGGTGCCGACGTCGGTTACCGCTGGTATGAGAAGAAAGCGCTCAAGCCGCTGTTCCCGTTCGGCTTCGGACTGTCCTATACGCAGTTCCGCTATGCCGGGCTTAGTGTGAAGGCAGGCCGTACGATCTCGGCCAGCTTCGATGTCACCAATACCGGATCGCGGGCTGGGGCAGTAGTCCCGCAGCTGTACGTCTCGCTGCCCACAGCAAAAGGACAGGGCACTCGCTCTCCTGCACGGCTGGCGGGATTTGCACGGATAGAACTCGCCCCCGGCGAGACGCGCCATGTCACCCTCCAGGCCGAGCCGCGCATTCTGGCTTCGTGGGACACGACGCGACGCCAATGGTCGCGCGCGGCGGGCGCTTATCAGGTCTCCGTCAACCGCGCGGCCGACGATCCGGTCTTGACCGACAAGGCGACCCTGCCCGCAATCACCTTCCGGCCATGACAGCGCCGCTGCCTGTCTTCGGATTCAGGCACTGTCGTCAATCCATCCGGCGTTAGGGTCAGGACCCATTACTCACACCGTCAAGGTTTGAAGCAAAATGGCTCAGCACGAGAAGGGAAGGCGCAGGAATATGCCGATATTTCCAGACTTCCCGACGAAGTGCCGGGCCATTTTGGTCAAATCCCTGCGGGACGCCCGAATGGCTTCCATCTCGAACCAACTCGCCCTTGGAAAGGCACCCAGCCTTCCCGGCGGGCGAGTTGGCCCGATATGTTCGCCATTCGGGCACCTCGACGGTGTGAGTAATGGGTCCTGACCCTAAGTCGGCGAGAGTCGCCGCACCCGATACCCGGTCGTGAAACCAAATGCCCGGTTCGGGCGATTTGACCATCATGGACACGCTCGCCGCGACCGAACCCGAACCTCCTGCGCCCGCATCGCATCGCGATAAGCGGGCAAGGTGGTGGCGTATCGCGCGCAATATCGCGCTGACGCTGATCGTTGTCGTCTTCACCGTCTGGCTGGTGCTGTTCATCACCAAGGGGCGTTTCCTGAAGCACCCCTTCGAGCGCATCACCAGCTCGCTCACGACACGCAAAGTGCAGGTGCAGGGCGACTTTCAGCTCTATTTCGCGCCGTTCAGGCTGACGTTCGTGGCGGACGGTCTTTCGGTGTCCAATCCCGACTGGGCGAAAAGCAACACGCTTTTCGCCGCGCGCCATATCGATGCGAAGATTGCCCCGCTCTCCCTGATATTCGGGCGACGCCATGTCTATTCGCTGGCGCTCGACGGTGGGCGCGGCGATCTCGAATGGGACGCACAGCACGTCCGCAATACCTGGACCTTCGGCGGCGACAGCAAGGGCAAGCCCTTCGAAGTGCCGCTGATCGATACGGCAAGCGTCACCGACACGCATCTTCGCTACAGCGATCCTGCAATGCCACTGCTGGCCGACCTGACGATCGCGCCGATCCTTGCGAAGGACACGCACATCGGCAAGGCCGTGGGCATAACCGGCACCGGAACGTTTCGCACCACGCCGTTCAAGCTGTCCGCACGGCTGCTGTCGCCCGATGCCACCATTGCCGGGACAAAGAACCGGCTGGAGGCACGCGCCTGGGCGGCGGGCAGCGTGATCGATGTATCCGGGACGCTGCCCGGCCTCACCGATGTCGAAGATGTGCCGCTTAAAGTCGCCGCCACCGGGCACAACCTGTCGCAACTGCTGGCGGTCATCGACGTCGCGATCCCGCAGACGCGCCGCTTCGCCCTGAAGGCCACACTGGTAAAACATGCCGACAGCTATCGCTTCACCGACATGACCGGCACGTTCGGCCAGTCCGACCTCTCCGGTCGTTTCACCGTGACCAACGGCAAGCGCCTGAAGCTCGACGCCGCGCTCGTCACCCGGCGGCTGGACATCGTCGATGCTGCTCCGTTCATCGGCTACAATCCCGATGTGGTGGCGGCCAAAGGCGCGGTGGCCGCTGCCGCCGCGACCGGTGCAGGGGCAAGCCGTGTTCTGCCCGATGCCAGCCTGCCGGTCGCGATGATGCAGCGCTTCGATGCCACGCTGGACTGGAAAGTGGGCGTGGTGGAATCGAAGAACGTACCGGTTTCCAACATCGCGCTGGCGCTTTCACTGGAGCGGGGACGGCTCGCGCTTTCGCCCCTGACCTTCACGATGGCGCGCGGCGACGTTGCCGCAGATCTCATCTTCGACACGCGCGATCGCCCCTCGGCGATCAGCTACGACATACGCCTCAAAACGACGCCGCTCGGCCGTCTGCTCGCCGGGTATGGCGTGGCCGATTCCGGGACGACCGGCACGATCCACGGACGCATCCAGCTGGACGGGCGCGGCGACACGATCCATGACTCGCTCGCTTCGGCCTCGGGACGCATCGCCTTCATCATGCCCCACGGCACCTTGTGGACGCAGAACGCCCAGCTGGCCGAGCTGGATCTGGGCACGTTCGTCTCCAAGATGTTTCAGGGCAAGCTCAAGAAGCCGATCGAGGTCAACTGCGGGCTGCTGGCCTTCACCGTGCGCGGCGGAACTGCCACCGCCGATCCGATCCTGATCGATACCAGCAAGAACGTGGTAACGGGTCGCGGCGGCTTCAGCTTCGACAGCGAAGCGGTCGATCTGGCATTCCGGGCCGATGGCAAGAAGTTCAGCCTGTTTTCCGGCCAGTCCCCGGTTGGTATCGGGGGGCACTTCGCGTCCCCGAAACTGCAGGTCATCAGTCCGCAATTGCTGACCCGCGCGGGTGTGGGCGTTGGTCTTGCGGTGGCAGCGACACCAGTGGCCGGTCTACTTGCCTTCGTCGATGTCGGCGATGCGAAATCGGCGGCCTGCGGCCCGGTCCTTGCCGGAGCGCGTGCCACCGCCCAGCGAACCAGCAAGGGCAAGCCCCGCAGCGATGTCGGCAACGGCCATACGAAGAAGATTTCCTGACGCGCCAGTGCGGCTTCTTCCTGATCATCCCATCCCCACAGACGTGCTTGTGCAAACCCGATTGTGCAGGGATCATCGCGGGTTAAGGTGCGACCGACCACCAGCGACCTGCCGCACTCCTGCAGCCCCTTCCAGCACAAGGATGACCCGATGCGCCGCGCACTCCACCGCCCCCTTTCCGCTCTCGCTCTGGTCGCTGGAATGAGTGCTGCGTGGGCGGGCACGCCCGCACTGGCAGCCCCGACCGGCCAGGACAACAGCAGCACCGATGCCGTGCACGTCACGGCTTCGCAAGGCGATGTGCTGCGCGCTACGCTCGCCAACGGCCTTCGCGTGGTGATCGTGCGCAACCCGCTGGCGCCGGTGGTAACGACGCAGATGAACTACCTCGTCGGCTCTGACGAGGCACCCGAAGGCTTCCCCGGCACCGCGCATGCGGTGGAGCACATGATGTTCCGGGCAGTCCGGGGCTGGACAAGGACCAGATTGCCGCGCTGGCCGCCAACATGGGCGGCGCGTTCAACGCTGCGACGACCGAAAGCGTCACCAACTACTTCTTCACCGTGCCCAAGCAGGATCTCGATGTCGCGCTGCACATCCATGCGATCCGCATGAAGGGCGCGGACATGAGCGATGCCGAATGGCTCAAGGAACGCGGCGCCATCGAGCAGGAGGTATCGCGTGACCTCTCCTCGCCCACCTTCAAGTTCTACACCGACCTTCGCGAGCGGCTCTTTGCGGGCACGCCTTACGCGCATACCCCGCTCGGCACCCGGCCCTCATTCGACAAGACCACCGGGGCAGACCTCGCGAAATTCTATCGCACCTGGTACGCGCCCAACAACGCGATCCTGGTGATTGCAGGCGATGTCGATCCCCAGGCGACGATGGCCAGAGTCCGTTCGCTGTTCTCCGACATTCCGCGCAAGACCCTGCCCGCTCGCCCCGCCTTCGCGCTTCAGCCCGTTGCCGCCCATACCGTCGATCTGCCCTCGGACCTGCCCTATGGCGTGGCGTTGATCTCCTACCGGATGCCCGGCTATCGCTCGAAGGACTATGCGACGGCGCTGGTGCTCTCGCAGGCGATGGGCTCCAAGCGCGCGCCGCTGTTCGAGATGGGGCTGAACGGCAAGGCTCTCTACGGCGGCTTTGCCGGTACGTTCCTGCCGCAGGGCGGCCTCGCTTATGCGCAGGGCGTCTTTCCGCGCGGCGCCAAGCCCGACGATGTGCTGGCAACGATGCGCCAGATCCTGGCCGACGCCGGATCGAAAGGCATTGCCGCCGATCTGGTGACAGCGGCCAAGGATCGCGCCATCGCCGATCTCGACTATGGCAGGAACTCGGTTTCCGGGCTTGCCAATGCCTGGTCCGAAGCGCTCGCCGTCGCCGGAGCAAGCTCACCCGACGAGATCAGGGCCGCGATCGCGCGTGTCACGCCTGCGGACGTCGATGCGCTGGCCCGCCGCGTCTTCGCGTCCGATCAGGCGATCACCGCGATCCTGACCCCGGCAGATTCGGGCAAGCCTGTCAGCGGCAAGGGCTTCGGCGGCGCCGAGAGCTTCGGCGGTACGCCCGATCATGCCGTCGAACTACCCGACTGGGCGAAGGACGCCTTCGCCCGGTTGCCTGCGCCCAGCACCGCGATGAAGCCAACGTCGTTCACGCTGGCAAACGGCCTGCGCGTGATCGTGCAGCCCGAAACCGTCAGCCATACCGTCGAAGTCTACGGGCGGATAAAGACCAATTCCGACCTTCAGGCCCCGGCCGGCAAGGAAGGCGTCGACAGCGTGCTGGGTGACCTGTTCGATTATGGCCCCGCCGGCATGGACCGCACTGCATTCCAGACGCAGCTCGATGCGATCAGCGCGCACGAAGATGCGGGCGAGTCCTTCTCGCTGGCGGTGCCCTCGCAGCATTTCGCACGCGGCATGGAACTTCTCGCGCAGAACGAACTGAACCCGACTTTCGCCGCGCAGCCCTTCACTATCGCCCGCAACAACGAAGCGCAGGGCATTTCCGGCGTGCTGCAATCTCCGGATTTCCTGAACAGCATGGCGCTTAACAGGGCGCTGCTGCCCGATGGTGATCTCTCGCTGCGGCACCCCACGCCCGAGACGCTCGGCAGCCTGACGCCCGCAGACGTGCAGGCCTATTACAAGGCCACGTTCCGGCCCGACATGACCACCATCGTCGTCATCGGCGACGTCACTCCCGATGCCGCGCGCGCGGTGGTCGAAAAGACCTTCGGCGGGTGGCAGGCGAGCGGTGTGAAGCCGCAGACCGATTACCCCGCCGTTCCGCTCGGCGCGCCGTCGGTCACGGTGAATACGCCGACGCCGACCGCCGTGCAGGACGATGTGACGATGGCCCAGCAGGTCAGCCTCACCCGCGACAGCGCCGATCGCTTTGCCCTCAACGCCGGTAATTTCGTGCTGAGCGGCGGCTTCTACGCCGCGCGGCTGACCCGCGATCTGCGCGAGAAGAACGGCCTCATCTACACCGTGCAGAGCGGCCTCGACCTGGATCGCAATCGCGGGCGCTTCCTCGTCCAGTTCGGCAGCGATCCGCAGAACGTCGACAAGGCGCGCGACCTGATCGTGCGCGATATCCGCCAGATGCAGCAGGCGCCGATTTCGGACGCCGAATTGCATCAGGTAAAGGGCATGCTGGTGCGCCAGATGCCGCTGTCGCAGGCGAGCTTTTCCGGCATCGCCTCGCAACTGCTCACCTATTCGCTGGAGGACAAGCCGCTCGACGCCGATCTCGTCGCCGCCCGGCAGTATCTGGCGCTGACCCCGCAGCAGATCCAGAACGCCTTTGCGACCTACCTCAAGCCCGATGGATTCGTCACCGCGATCAAGGGACCGGCCCCGAAGTGATGCAGCGGTGAAACGACGTCATTAAGGGAATCTCCGCGACGAACCGTTCAGCCAACGCGGCGGGCGGGGAACGCGGGGCTCCCCATGATGAACAAACTTTCATATCAATTCCCCAGGGATCGCACCTGGGGAATTTTTCATGACCGCCCGAAACAACCTGTCCAGCGCTTTCGCTGCGCGCGTCAAGGCTGGCTGCAGCAAGTTCGCCGCCGGGAAGTTCGGGCCCAGAAAGTTCTGGGGGGGTCAGGCTCTTGTCCTGTCGCTGGCCGTTGCGGGCATTCTGACCGCCCAGCCCGCGCAGGCGCACCTTCAGTGCGTTCCCTATGCCCGTGACGCTTCGGGTATCGACATCCACGGCGATGCCCGTACCTGGTGGCATCAGGCCAATGGCAGCTACGCGCGCGGTTCCGCGCCCAAGGTCGGCGCCGTCATGGCGATGGCCGCTTCCAGCGCGATGCCGCTGGGCCATGTCGCGGTCGTCAGCAAGATCGTCGATGCGCGCCACATCCTGATCGATCAGGCGAACTGGGCCGGTCCCGGCGTGATCGAGCACGACGTGCTGGTGGAAGATGCCTCCACCGATGGCGACTGGAGCGAAGTGCGCGTGTGGTACGCGCCTGCCAACGCCATGGGAACCCGCCTCAACCCGGTGTCGGGCTTTATCTATGCGCCCGCAGATGGCAGCGCACCCGATGCAGCCCCGTCCTCGACGCTGACCACGTCCACCACCCAGATTGCGGCTGCCACGCCGGGCACCGATGCCCTCCACGCCTTCATGCAGGCAACCGACCGCAACCTGTGACGCGCATCCGGCAGCGCCAGCGCTGCTGCCCGACAGGCTGATCCACGTCACCTGACCGCAGGCCTCGACCGACGGCAGGTGCGGTCGACTACTCCACGCTCTTGCACGACGCTTTCTACGCTTGCCTGTCGACGCGGCAGGTAGCCTGATATCGTTCGCCATTATGCCGGTTCCCGCAGATTGGTGCCGTAACCGCACCAATGTTGTCCGGCCCGGCCATCTTGCTCTCCCCTCCTCCCCGCCGCAGGTTCCTTTCAAGAACAAAGGCCTGGGAGAGCAGTTTTGACAAGCGTGGCCGAGAAGAACCTGTCGTGGTTCCTCATCGTACTGATTTACATCAATGGTCTGGCCGGAATGCTGGTCGTCAGCGCGGCGCTGCCCGCGTTGCCCGGCATCGGGGCAGAATTTCACCCGCAATCGCCGGCGCTGATCGGCCTCGTCATGTCGATGCCCGCACTGGCAGCGGCAACCTGCTCACTGCTGATCGGCGCTCTGGTGGACCGGATCGGCGACCGCACCGTGCTGGTGCTGGGGTGCCTGCTGGTGCTTGCCGGAGACATCGGCGTGATCGCCTCGCCCTCGATCGAACTGCTGCTGGCCTGCCGCGTGCTGGCAGGGCTCGGCTATGTCTGCATGGTCGTCGCCGCCGTCACGATGATTACCCGGCTGACCTTCGGCAGGACGCGCACCGCCGCGCTGGGCCTGTGGTCCACCGTGATCCCGGCCAGCTTCATCGTCGCCTCTATTTACGGCGCCGTAGCGGGGCAGACGCTTGGCTGGCGCTGGATCTTCGGCGCCCATGCCGCTTTCGTGGCGATCCTGGCCGTGCTGGCGCTGGCCCTGCTGCCCGGACGCGAAGTGCAACTCACCGGCCCCTCGCGCCTCAAGGGCCTTGGCGCCGTATTGCGCACGCCGTTCCCCTATCTGCTGGGCATCTCGTTCGCCGCTGCCGCTTTCCTGCAAACCGGCTTCGTCGCCACGCTGCCGCACATGCTGGGCGCCAGCATCGGGCTTGGCAAGAATCTGGCCTACAGCTTCAACGCCGCCGCGATGCTGTGCAACGTGATCGGCGCGTTCTCGTTCGGGCTGGTCTATAATCGCGGGATCAGCGCAAGGGCGCTGGGCTTCGTGGCGGTCGCCTTGTGCGCCCTTCCCGGCGCACTGCTGGTCATGGCGCCGGGAACGCCTGCGCTGGCGATGCTGCTCAATTGCCTGATGATGGCGGGGCTTGGCCTGCTGGTGGGCATGTGGGCACTGATGCCGCAAGTGGCACCCTCGCCCACCTGCATCGGCGCGACGAGCGGCCTCATCACCCAGATCACCCTGCTCGGCGTGCTGTTCGGACCGCCCGTCGCCTTCGCCGCAGGCAGCTTCGGCGCGCACGGCACCCTGATCTATCTGCTGATCGGCGTCGTCATCAGCCTCATCGCCCTGCCGGTCTGGCAGCGCTCCGCCCATCCCATCGCCCGGTCTGCGCCGCTTGTTGCGCACTGAGCACCTGCCTTCCTGAAGGAACCTGCCCCATGTCCATCGAAGCCGACTTCACGCAAGGGTTCGTCCGCAACCACTGGTACGCCGCCGCCTGGGTTGCCGAGCTCGGCGAGCGCCCTTTCCCGCGCACCATTCTGGAAGATCGCATCGTCCTGTTTCGCCAGCCGGACGGCACGCTCGGCGCGCTCGAAGATCGCTGCCCGCATCGCCTTGCGCCGCTGTCGATGGGCGAATGTGCCGACGGCGGCCTGCGCTGCGGCTATCACGGCATGGTGTTCGACGCGACGGGCAAGTGCATCGGCATTCCGGGGCAGGACATCATCCCGCCGACGGCCAAGGTCCGCGCCTATCCGGTCGTGGAGAAGTACGGCCTCGCGTGGGTCTGGACGGGTCTTGGCGCCCCCGACCACGGCAAGCTGCCACAAGTGCCCGGCTATGGCGAGGCGGGATGGTCGATCCTCGATGGCGGATACCAGCACCACGCCGGGAACTACCGCATCGAGATCGAGAACCTGATGGACCCGGCACACACCACGTTCCTGCACAAGGAAACGATCGGCAACCGCGCCGCCAAGGATGTGCCGGTCAAGACCACGCAGGACGACAAGGGCCTGTCCGCCTTTCGCTGGATCGAGAACGTACCGCCCTCGCCGCTGGACCAGAAGAGCCGCGATTTCGGCGACACCAGAGTCGATCGCCGCATCGCGTTCAATTTCGAGCTGCCCGCGACGTCGTTCGTCGACATCGCGGTGATCCCGAGCGGCATGGAGCGCAGCGAGGAAAACCTGATGCACGGCGGCCTCAGGACCTTCAGCTACAAGTTCCTGACGCCTGAAACCGCTGGTTCCACGCACTTCTTCTGGCTGCACCTGCGCAGCTTCCGCCAGGGCGACAGCGATTTCGAGGCCGTGCTGCGCGCCAGTCTGGAAAAGACCTTCACCGAAGACAACGAGATGGTCGCCGCGATCCAGAAGGAACAGGAGGCGACCGGGCTGCGCCAGCGCACCGCACTTGCCATCGACCGCGCGCCGATCATGGCGCTGCGCATGATCGACCGCCTGATCGCGGCGGAAAACACCGTGGGGGAGGCGGCCTGAGGCCAAAGCTCGATGAGCCTCTCTCATCGGGATTTGGTCAAGCCCCGTGTGGCGCTTGAACATGTCCAAGGCGTGATGCGTCAGCATCTCAGCGCCTTGGCATGAAACGTCCTGCGACAGAACAGGGCAATTAGTTATCGGCAATAGCACATAATCAAGGAAATCATTTGGGGCACGAACTGCAACAGTCTGGAATGGGTTTTGAGACTGCCGGTCACGCAGATCAATATTCATCCTGCTGTAATATCATAAGAATCAAGACGCCGACCGTTCTTTGCGCCGACCAGATCGGCGCAGGATACGGGCGGCGGAAAGACATAAGAATACATAATCGAGAGGTTGCCCCCCATGACCGCTTTTCATTCCGCCCTTCGCGGAGACATCGCATGATGTTGCCCGCCGCGCAGATCAGCCAGGCGCCCGTCGTCCAGTGCGGCGCCGATGTTCCTTCCGCCAAATCCGCATCCTCGCCCCCGGCACCCTGCAAGAACGGTCGTCCATCCACAGGCTCGAAGGCACAACACCATCAGGCGCAGGATGAGCGGCCTTCGCCCATCGTCGTCATTCCCTCGCCCATCGGTGGACTTGCCGAACCGGCCAGCCACGGCCCGCAGCCCAACAATGTCTCGCCCTCGATCGAGCCGCCCGTGCAGAACTATGTCGACGGGGTTCCCTACCTGTGGACGCCCGGCCCGCTGTTCAGCCTGCCCGACGTGGCGCAAGTGTCGATGATGCAGGCCGCCGGGGGCAGCGATTACATGCGCGGCGCCCCGGACGGCACGCTTCAGGTGGTCACACGCACGCCGCCGCGCGCATTCACGGCGGATGTCTCTGCGACCTACGGGAATTATGGAACGGTCGGCGCGTCCGGCTATGTCGCAGGCGGGCTGGCATCGAACCTCACCGCCAGCCTTGCCGGGCAGTATCACCAGCAGTTCGACGGCTTCGGCACCAACCTCTACAACGGCAAGGACGTGCAGGACGGCTGGAACGTGGCGACACGCGGCAAGCTGCACTGGACGCCGGGGCCGGACACCACCATCGATCTGGAAGCGGACTACTATCGTTTCCGCGCAGGCAACCCGGCGATCCGCAACACCGGCCTGTCGCTGCTGGGCACGACCGCGCCGGGTGGTGCCTACGATGTCGACAGCGAAATCCAGCCCGATATCCAGAGCCGCTACGGCGGCGCCAGCCTTGTCATCAAACAGGCGCTGGACAGCATGGACCTGACCAGCACCAGTGCCTATCGCGAAGGTCGCCTTGCCGTCGCCATCGATGCCGACACGACCGAACAGGACATTCTCAGCATCGAGCAGCACCAGATGCTGCGGCAGGCCTCGCAGGATCTGAAGCTCTCGTCGCAGGCAGGCGCGCCGGTTTCCTGGGCGCTGGGCCTGTCCTACCTGCATTCCACCAGCGGCTACGATCCGGTGATTGCCAGCGGCGCCTTCTTCGCCGGGCCGAACACGCTTTATGCGACCAGCAAGCTGGACAGCTATGCCGCCTATGGGCACGTCTCTGCCCCATTGTCGCCCACCACCACGGCGCGCATCGGCCTGCGCTATACCATCGACAGTCGCGCCATTTCCCAGAGCCAGACCGAGACGGTGGGCGATGTAGTCAGCTACGTCGATACGCCGCAGTCCGAAGCGCATACGTTCCATGGCCTGACCGGAGACATCGGGGTGGAGCAGCGCCTCTCGTCCGTGCTCACCGGCTACGTCACTTACGATCATGCCCAGCAGAGCGGCACGCTGCTGCCCAACACTTTCCCCGCCCTGACCATCAAGCCCGAAACGCTCGATGCGTTCCGAGCAGGGTTCAAGGCGGTCGCCGGACGCGGGGCCTTCGTCGCCAACCTTTCCGCCTTCCTCAACGACTACACCAACATGCAGGCCATGCAGCGGGTCGAGGGCTGACCTATATCCTCAGCGCCCCAAGGCGCGCAGCTATGGCCTTGAGGGCACGCTGTTCGCCAAGGTCTCCTCCCGACTGACGGTCAACGGCGGCCTGACCTGGACCCACGCGCGCTACACCCGTTTTCCCGAGGCGCTGATCTCCACGCCGCTGGCCACCGGCGGCAACAGCGTGGTGACGGGCGATGCCAGCGGCAACGACATTCAGGACATGCCCGCCTTCACCATGACCCTTGGCGCCCGCTACGACCTGCCCACGCGCTGGGGTACATTCTCGCTGGGGGCGACCAACTATTACAACAGCGGCTATGCCAGCGAGCCGGACAATCGCCTGCGTCAGCCCCGCTACGATGTGCTCGACACCTCGCTGACATGGACCTCGAAGGATCACCGGCTTTCCGCCCAGCTGTGGGCCAACAACATCACCAACACGTTCTACGTCGCCGAACTTACCGCGCTGCCCGTGGGTGACAACCAGGTCGCTGCGCCGCCGCGGACTTTCGGGCTGACCATCGGCTACCATTTCGGAGGAACCGACAATGCCCGTTAACCGGCTATCCCTCGGACTTGCGTTGATGAGCGCGACCGCTCTGGCTGCGCCTTCGCAACTGGAGGCACAGGCACAAGCGCCCGTCGCTCACGCCCCCTCCTCGGGACTGTCGATCACCCTGCTCGGCACGGCCGGAGGTCCGCCTCCGCATGCCGATCGCTCGCAGCCCGCCACGTTGTTGCAGATAGACGGGACGAGCTACCTGATTGATGCCGGCGAGAATGTCGGCCAGCAACTCAAGCGTGCCGGATCGGCACCGCAAGCGGTGACGACGACGTTCATCACCCATCTGCACTGGGACCACACGCTGGGTCTCGGCTACCTGATGGCCACGGGCTGGATGATGGGACGCAATGCGCCGATGGCCATCTGGGGGCCGCCCGGCACCAGCGAATACGTAACCCGCGAAACGGCGGCCCTGAAGATTGGGGAGGACATCTTCCACGATCAGACTCCGAACCGCCCGGCGCTGGCATCGCTTTACCCGGCGCATGACGTAGATGTGGGCACCCCACGCGAAATCTACCGCGATGCGCATGTCACGGTCAGCGCCGTGGCGAACACCCATTACGGTACGCTCAAGACCGCCACGCGCGATTACGGCCCGCAAAAGTCCTATGCCTACCGCTTCGACACCGCGAAAGGCTCGGTCACGTTCACCGGCGATACCGGCCCCTCGCCCGCCGTCGCCAACCTTGCGAAAAACAGCGATGTGCTGGTGAGCGAGGTCTGCGATGTCGACGGTATCCGCGCCACGCTGCTCGAAACCATGCCCGCCGACAAGATCGGGCCGCTCATGGAACACATGGAACACGAGCACCTGACGCCCACCGAAGTCGGCAAGCTGGCGCAGGCCGCAGGCGTGCACGAAGTGGTGCTGACGCATTTCGTGGTCGGCAAGAGCTTCGACGCCAAGCGGATGATCGCCGAAATCCGGCAGGCCTATCCGGTCGGCAGGATCGTTCTGGGCAAAGACCTTCAGACAATCGCGGTGACGAAGTGACCGAACAGGATCGCCCGGTGCTCGTCTTCATCGGCACGCAGGACAAGGCCATCCACGCCGCTCTGCTCTCGCGCCGCAGCGGCGTGCTGGAACCGCTGGGGCCGGTGGCCGAGGTCGAGCGGCCGACCTTCGTCCTTGCCGACCCGGTGCGCTCGGCCCTTCATTGCGTGAGCGAAATGGGCAACCGGGGCGAATGCATCGGCTCGGTGCACAGTTTTGCCGTGGATCGTTCGACCGGCGAACTCTCGCCGCTGGGGCACACGCCCTCGGGCGGCGGCGGCCCCACCCACTTGTGCGCAGCGACCGACGGTGGTGCGCTGTTCATCGCCAACTTCGGCGGCGGCGAGGTGGCTTCGCTGGCGCTGAACGATACCGGAGCGCCGAACCCGGTCGCATCCGTGCGGATCAATCACGGCAATGGCCCGCACCGGCGCCAGCAGGGCCCGCATGCCCACGGCGTCACCCTCTCGCCGGACGGACGCCATCTGCTCGCCCCGGACATGGGCGCCGACAGGGTGTTCGTCTATCCGATGGAAGCGGACGGCCTCACGCTGGCACCGGCGCTTCCGACCGACGCACTGGTTCCGCCCGGCGCCGGGCCGCGCCTGATCCTGTTCGGTGCGGATGGCCGGTTCGCCTATCTGCTGACCGAGCTTTCCGCCCATATCGTCACCTGCGCATGGCACGCTGAAACCGGCGCACTGTCTGCCCTCGACGACATCGCGCTCGATCCGACGGATGTGACGGAGGGCACCAGCGCGGCGGGCTTTGCCATCTCCGGCGACGGCGCGTTCCTCTACGCCAGCAACCGGCGCACTCATGCGATCCATGTCTTTGCCATCGACGGCGAGACGGGACGCCTCAAGCCCCTGCAGACCGTCCCTTCGGGCGGCGAGAAGCCTTGGGCCATCGAAATCACGCCATGCGGAGGGTGGCTGCTCGCCGCCAATCAGGCCTCGGATCGCATCGCCCTGTTCCGCCGCGATCCGAAATCGGGGCGGCTGGGCTCGCTGTGCAGCGACATGACCGTGCCTTCACCCACCGGGCTTGCCTTCTTCATGCCTTAGCCCGCTTGCCGACCCTTCCTACTTACAATATATCTAAAACATATCTTATTTCGAGTCTTGGGAGTCTAACGTGACCACGCAAATCCTCTCCACCGGCGCATCGACAGGCAAGAAGGGCGTAATGCTGATGAACCGCATCGGCCCGTCGAAGTCCGCGCTCTACATCGCCTCGGCCGACGGCAGCGACGAACGCGCGCTGCTGCCCGAAGGCACGTTCGATTTCCACGGCAGCTTCTCGCCCGATGGCCGGTCGATCACGTTCACGTCCGAGCGCAACGGCGACGGGCAGGCCGACGTCTTCGTGTGCAACGTCGATGGCAGCGACGTACGCGGCGTGGTCGAGACCAGCCATGTCGAGGATGTGCTGGTGCTCTCGCCCGACGGGAAGACCGGCGCCTATGTCTCGACCGAGGATGGCTACACCGCCAATATCTGGACCATCGACCTTGCCAGCGGCAAGCGCACCCGCATCACCCATGGCCGGGTCAAAACCAGTGACGATCCGAAGGACAGCCCCGAAGGCAGCTTCCGCCCCGCATGGTCGCCCGATGGCGAATGGATCGCCTTCTCGTCCGACCGCGACACCGAATGGTACGGCCATGGCGACGGGCACGGCTGGGAGCACACGCAGGAACTCTCGATCTACGTCATGCGCAAGGACGGATCGGACGTGCGCAAGATCATCGGCGCCAAGGACATGTGCTATGGCGCGCCCAAGTGGTCGCCCGACGGTGCGCGTCTGGTGTTCTATGAAATGGAGCGCGAAGCGACCTGGGGCGCGCGCCGCCCGGAATGGATCGGACGCGTGCATTCGCAGATCGTCTCGGTGGATGTCGCGACCGGGCAGGACCGCATCGACCACACCAGCGGTCCGCACCTGAAGCTGGCGCCGCAGTACATGCCCGACAGCGTCAACGTCGCCTATTACATCAAGGCAGGCGGCGGCGGGCCGAACATGCGCGCGACCGATGCCGCCTGGGTGCAGGCCGACGTTCCCACCGGCCTCTACTACACCGACGGTCGCCCGCCCGTCCTGCGCCAGATGCGCTCGCCCTGCTGGTCGCCGGACGGCACGCAGGTGATCTACGAGAAGGTCGGCTTCGCGTTTCGCGGTCAGGGTGACGAACTCTATTCGTGGGATGCGGACTGGGACTATCGCCATACCGACGTGTTCCCCGTGCTGTCGCGACAGGGCCGCGTGTGCATCACCGAAAAGCAGCAGGGCTGCTCCTCGATCGTCACCTGCAAGACCGATGGCTCCGACAAGTTCACGGTGTTCGACGCCTCCAAGGCGGGGCTCGATCCCCTGCAGAACAAGAAGGGCCTGGCGGGCGCCTTCCAGCCCGGCTGGTCGCCCGATGGCGAGTGGATCTGCTTCGGCGTCGGTGCGTGGTTCGATGCGCGCTCGAAGGGCAAGTCGCGGATCCTGCGCGCCCGCGCGGACGGCTCGTATCACGAGCCGCTGACCGACGGCACCGAGCAGGTCGGCTTCCCCAGCTACTCCGCCGATGGCCGCTTCGTGGTCTATCGCGCGTGGGAGATGGACAACTGGGGCCTGCGCATCGTCGATGTCGAGACCAAGGAAGTCCGTGTGCTCACCACAGCGATGGACAACCTGCCCGCATGGTCTCCGGATGGCGAGCGGATCACCTTCACCCGCGAATACGGCAAGGCGAACTATCACGTCTGCACGATCCGCCCGGACGGCACCGACTTCCAGTGCCTGACCGAAACCGGCGCGAACGATGGGCATTCCGTCTATACCTGGGACGGGCGCATCGCGTACTCCACCGGCATGTACGGCTTCCGCGACGAGGCCGCCGCCTATGACTTCACGTTCCAGCCCTATGGCCAGATCATGATCATGGATGGAGACGGATCGAACAAGCGGCTCGTCACGGACAGCCTGTGGGAGGATTCCATGCCCTGCTATATCCCGGCAGAGTTCCTCTAAGCCTCAATAATATCATAATAAACATGCGCGCACGATGGCCTATTCCGTCGTGCGCGCAGTTGCGTCAGCAATGACCGGCGCCACCGTATTTCACTTTATCCCGTCATTGTTGCGCGTTTTGTACATTCACCTGTCCCAAACGCGCTCTAGCCAGGCGAAACACTTGCGATTTACCATCACTCCACAAGACAACCGGCCACAAAGGCCGGACAAATGGGGAGAGTACCGATGGGACCGAGTTCACCGTCCGCGTCCGCACGCCTGCGCCGCATCCACACCGCCATCCTGACGACAAGCTGCCTCGCCGCCGGTGCTCTGGCGGTTCCTGCCATGGCGCAGGACACGGCGGGCACGTCCGAACGCGGCCTTCAGGAAATCATCGTCACCGCGCAGAAGCGTGCCGAAAACCAGCAGGACGTGCCCATCGCGGTGACGGCTGTCTCCGCCGCCACGCTGGAGAACGCGCATATCACCGACACTTCGGACCTCAAGGCGGTGGCGCCCAGCCTGAACTTCAGCACCGCCGTCGGCGGGTTCGGCCTGCCGCGCATTCGCGGCGTCGGTTCGACCGGCGTCGGCCCCGGTATCGAGAACCCGGTCGCGACCTATATCGACGGGGTCTATATCAGCTCCCCCATCGGCGCGATCACCGGCCTCAACGACATTGCGCAGGTTGCCGTACTCAAAGGGCCGCAAGGCACGCTGTTCGGGCGTAACGCCACCGGCGGCCTGATCCAGATCACCACCCGCAAACCGTCCGATACGCCAACGATGAGCTTCCGCGTCGGCTACGGCAACTACGATACCGTCACCGCCTCTACCTATATCAGTTCGGGCATCGCCCACGGCCTCGCCGCCAGTCTGGCCGCGCAGTACGAGAACCGGGGCGACGGCTTCGGGGTGAACGTCCACACCGGCAACCCGATCATGACGCAGCGCAGCTTCACCACGCGCGGCAAGCTGCGCTGGGACTCCGACGATGGCGACACTTCGGCGGAAATCTCGGCGGACTATGCCAAGGTCAGTGGCGTCAACCCGGCCTTCCGCCCAATCAGTCTGAACGTGCTGGGCGCCTATGCCGGAGGTGACAAGCGCGACATCGATTCCGATATCGATCCGGTCATGCGCTCGCGCCAGTACGGCGCCAGCCTGACGATCGATCATGACTTCGGCGGCGCCTCGATCAAGAGCATCAGCGCCTACCGCAACATGCGCCTCTACGTCGCCTTCGACCCCGACGGGACGACCGAGGACGAATGGGCCTTCATTCCGGGCGCCAACGGCCCTGCCCTGGGCTTCGCACACGGCTACCTGATCGAGAACACCCAGATCGACAAGTCGTTTACGCAGGAAGTGCAACTTCTTTCCAACGGCAGCGGCCCGTTCAGCTGGGTGCTCGGCGGCTTCTACATGTGGAGCCAGGGGCTCTATCAGCCCGGACGCAGCACGAATGCCTTCCTGACCTCGCTGGGGCGCTACACCGATGTAGATGCGCAGCAGAAACTCAACTCGCTGGCAGGTTTTGCGCAAGGCACCTATCGACTTGGCGAGGATACCAATTTCACCGCAGGTATCCGCTACACGCACGATCGCCGCGAAGGTCAGGGTATCCGCATCACCTACGATGCAAACGGCAATCCCCTGCCAGTGCAAACACCGCCCCAGGGCGTGGAGGAAAGCTACAAGGACACCTTCCCCAAGGTGACATGGCGCCTTTCGCTCGATCACCGGTTTTCGCCCAATGTCATGGCCTATGCCAGCTACAACCGGGGCTTCCGCAGCGCCGCTTATGTCGTGGGCAACTTCGGTCTGGCGACCAGCATCACCAACAAGGTGCTCAAGCCCGAAGTGATCGACGCCTACGAAGTCGGCCTCAAGACCGACCTGTTCGACCGCCGCCTGCGCTTCAATCTGGCCGGATACTACTACGATCAAACCAACGTACAGGTGATGCAGATCCAGAACGGCATCCAGACGATCTACAACGCCAAGGGCGCGCATATCTACGGCCTCGATGCCGATTTCCAGTTCGAGCCGATCGACCATCTGCTGTTCACCGGCGGCTTCAACTGGACCCATGCGCGCTACACCCAATTCCCCAATGCGCAGCTGACTGTTCCCAATCCGGCGGGCGGCAACACGCTGACCACCGGCGATGCCAGCGGCAACCGCCTGCAGAACGTGCCCGACTGGACGCTTTCGGTGGGCGCCAGCTACCAGATCGGAAAGGTCACGATCGCGGGCAACTACTACCACAACGACGGCTGGGCCGCCGACCCGGACAACCGCGTGTGGCAGCCGTCCTACGATCTGGTCGATGCCTCGATCACCTGGAAATCGGACAAGGGTCTCAGCCTTGCCGTCTGGGGCAAGAACCTGACGAACCAGTTCTATTTCCAGCAGCTGGGCGCCAGCAACTTTGCCGACAACGGCGTTCAGGCCAACCCGCGCACCTATGGGGTGACGCTGGGCTACGACTTCTGACAACAGCGACAGCCCTATCCCCGTCTCCCCGGGGATTGCCCCGTTCCCGCACGGCTTGGGAACGGGGCCTTTTTCTGAGTGCTTCGATCAGACGCAAAACGGGCGCGAGGATTGCTCCTCGCGCCCGTTTTCGCCTTCTCGATAAGGAGAAGATCAGCCCGCGCTGCGGACCGCCGCATCCACCGTATTACGCAGAAGGCAGGCGATAGTCATCGGGCCGACGCCGCCCGGAACCGGGGTGAGCACACCGGCATGGCCGCACTCGTCCGCCGCCACATCGCCCACGATCCGCGACTTGCCGTCTTCCCCGGCGATACGATTGATGCCGACATCAATCACCACTGCGCCGGGCTTCACCCAGTCCCCGCGCACCAGCCCTGCACTGCCCGCCGCAGCCACCAGAATATCGGCGCGGCGCGCGATCTCGGGCAACCCGCGCGTGCGGATATGCGTGACCGTGACAGTGCATTCGCGTTCGAGCAGCAACAGTGCCAGCGGCTTGCCGACGATGTTCGACTTGCCGATCACCACCGCGTCCAGCCCCCGGAAATCGGGCACGACCTTCTCCAGCAGGATCATGCAGCCCAGCGGCGTGCACGGCACCAGACCGCTGCCCGCCCCGGTCGACAGACGCCCGACGTTGACCGGGTGAAAACCGTCGACATCCTTGGCCGGCACAATCGCGTCGAGCACCTCGTCCGCCGCGATCTGCGGGGGCAATGGCAACTGCACCAGAATGCCGTGGATCGCGGGATCGGCATTGAGCGCGGCGATCAGCGCGAGCAGTTCGGCCTGCGCGGTATCGCCCGGCAGACGATGCTCGACAGAGACGATCCCCACGCGCGCCGCCGCGCGCTGCTTGCGCGAAACGTAGACGTGGCTGGCGGGATCGTCTCCCACCAGCACGACGGCCAGCCCCGGCGTGACACCGCGCCCGGCAAGCTGCGCGATCCGCCCGCGCAGTTCGCTTTCGATTTCGGCGGCGATCACGTCGCCGCGCAGGATTTCAGCCATGGACCCGCCCGCTCAGTTTCCGAACACGACGGTCTTCCCGTCGTTCAGGAACACCCGGTGAGTCAAGTGCCAGCCCACCGCCTTGCCCAGCACCCGGCTCTCGATCTCGCGCCCCTTGCGCACGAGGTCCTCGGGCGTGTCCTCATGGCTGACGACTTCGGCGGCCTGATGGATGATCGGGCCTTCATCCAGATCGCCGGTCACGTAGTGCGCGGTCGCCCCGATCATCTTCACGCCCCGGCGATGCGCCTGATGATACGGCTTGGCGCCCTTGAAGCTGGGCAGGAACGAGTGGTGGATATTGATGCACCGCCCCGAAAGCCACGCCGCCATGTCGTCCGAAAGGATCTGCATGTAGCGCGCCAGGATCACCAGTTCGGCACCGGTTTCGTCCACCAGCGCCTTGATCCGCGCTTCCTGTTCGGCCTTGGTCTCCTTGGTGATCGGCAGGTGATGGAAGGGAATGTCGCCGATGGTGCTGACGGTCATCGCCGAGGCCGGATGGTTGGAGGCGATGGCCACCACGTCCATCGGCAACTCGCCCATGCGCATCTTGTAGAGCAGATAGCCAAGGCAATGATCGAACCTGGAGACGAGGATCAGCGTGCGGACCGGGCGCCCGGTCACTTCCAGCCGCCAGTCCATTGCGAACTCATCCGCGATGCCCGCCATGCGTTCGCGCACCAGCGCATCGTCGCGCTCGGTCTCGAAGACCACGCGCAGGAAGAACCGGCCGGTTTCGCGATCGTCGAACTGGCGGGACTCAAGGATATTGCCTTCGTCGGCAAGGATCGCCCCGCTCACCGCGTGGACGATCCCGGTACGGTCCGGGCAACTGACGACAAGAGTGTAGGAATGGGGCGTATCGGACTGAGCCACGGGTATCTTCTCCTGAGTTTATGTTCTGAAAAATCGGTACGGCGTTCAGGCCGTGCAGTGTGCGCTGTCAGCCAGTACGCCCGCGATCCAGCCGCCCACTTTATCGAAGCCGCCGAACGGGAAGACATGCAGGCGGACAACGCCATCGCTAGCAGGGCCATCCGCCGCCGGATCGAGCCGGGCGCCCAGCTTCGCGATAAAATCGTCGGGGCCTGCCTGTCCCAGCAGGCGGCTGAGCGAAAATCCGTATTTCGCCACGGCACTGGCCGAGGCGGTCACGCCGCAGCGCGCCGCATAGCGCAGCAGCGTACGCACGCTGGTAGGGCCGGGAATGCCGATGCGGATCGGCGCCGTAATGCCGCGCGCGCGCACATCGCCGATCCAGTCCGCCACGCGATCCGGATCGAAGGAAAACTGCGTGACGATCCGCGCCTCGATCCCGCGCGCGGACAGCGCCTGCAGCTTGGCATCGAGCGCGGACCACAGCACGTCCTGCGCCACATCTGGATGACCATCGGGATGGCCTGCGACGCCGATGTGCGTGAAGCCGTGCTTCTCGAACAGCCCGCTCCCGATCAGCGACAGACTGTCCATGAACGGTCCCTCCGGCCGGGCGATGTCGCCCGCGATCACGAAGGCGCGCGTCACCCCCGCGTGCAGCGCCATCGCGGCAAGCTGGCTGTCGAGCGCATCGAGCGAGGCAATCCGGCGCGCGCTGAAATGCGGCACGGGTTCGAGCCCCGCCGCCCGCACCGCCTGACAGGCGCGCAGGCGCGCCGCGTCATCCTCGTTGGCGAGATAGGGGACATAGACCTCCTGCGGGCGCGGCATCGCCCCCGGCAGATCGGCAAGTTTGCCCGCATCGGCAACAGTCGTCTCCAGACTGTAGCCTTCCAGCAGTACTTTGACGGAAACCATACAGGGTGCATCCTCGAATTCTGGCTATGCACCGTGCCTGCCATCGCGAGGCCTGCGGGAATAGGAGCCGAACCCGCAACAATGTGGTGCGGGCGGCGCCGCCTTTGCCCGCCGGGTAAGCGCATGGATTGGCGGCCTGCACCGCTGCGCGGGCCGGCAACGCCCGCGCCCGCCGGGCGTAGCGTGGTCCATCGCCGCTGTTACCGATCCCGCGACAATGTTGCGCCAATTCGTGCCATTCCGCCCCCGCCGCTTGCTTGCTAGGTCACAGGGCGAGGCCGTGAACACACGGCATCACGAGGATCACCCGGAAAGGATTTGAGAGATGAAACCCAAGAGCCTGCAGCAGGCCATCGACGATGCCGGTTCGCCCATGGGTGTGGTGTGGAAGCCCAACGCCAAGGCGTGGGAAGTTCCCGTCATCAAGCCCGAATATATCGGCTGGCGCGAGGAACAGGCCGCCTGGCGCGATGGCGTCGCGCTCAGCGACCTGTCGCATCACATGTGGGATCTGTGGGTCGAAGGCCCCGATGCCCAGCGCCTGCTGATGGACTATTCGGCCAACAACTACGAGAACTTCGTCGTGGGGCAGGCCAAGCAGTTCGTGCCCGTCACCGAGCGCGGCCTGCTGATCACTGACGGCATCCTGATGCGCGACGCCGAAGAGCGCTTCAACCTGTCGGGCGTTCCGGCCTCGCAGTCGTGGATCCGCTATCAGGCCGAAGTCGGCAAGTACGACGTCGAACTGAAGGTCGATCCGGATTCGGGCCTGCGCAAGGAAGGCCAGCCGATCGTCTTCCGCTTCCAGATCCAGGGTCCGCTGGCCATGGCGCTGAGTGAAAAGCTGTTCGGCGGTCCGCTGCCCAAGACCCGGTTCTTCCACTCCACGCCGGTCGAACTGGAAGGCCGCAAGTTCCGCGCTTTCCGCCACGGCATGGCGGGTATGCCCGGTTACGAGTTCATCGGCGACTGGGCGGATGCCGCTTTCGTGAAGGACGCGATCCTGAAGGCGGGAGAGGAATTCGGCATCGTCCACGTCGGCGGCAAGGCCTACTACACCAACGGCATCGAGAGCGGCTGGATTCCGACGCCGACGCCCGCGATCTTCACCGATCCCGAGCTTGCCGGCTATCGCGAGTGGCTGAGCGTGTTTTCCTACGAAGGCCAGAAGCCGCTGCACGGCAGCTTCTATTCGGACGACATCGCCGATTACTACGTCTCGCCCTATGAACTGGGCTACGGCAAGTCGATCGCCTTCACGCACGACTACTGCGGACGCGAGGCGCTGGAGAAGAGCAAGGATGCCGTCGCCCGCCGCAAGCGCACGCTGGTGTTCGACGAGGCGGACAGCGCCCGCGTGTTCGGCAATCCCGACTATCTCAACACCTATGGCCGCTACCGTCTGGAAACCGCCGATGGCCAGCTGGCGGGCATGTCGTTCCAGACCGGCCTGATCGGCCCGCTCGGCAAGATCCTCTCGCTCGCGCTGGTCAACGATGCGGTTGCCGCGCCGGGCACCGAGCTGACCTTCGTGTGGGGCGAGCATCCGGGTCCGGGCCACGCCGTCGATGGCGACTATGGCTTCGAGAAGCTGAAAGTCACCGTTGCCTCGTCGCCCTACAACGATCACGCGCGCACGGATTACCGCAAGGACTGATCCGCCGCCGCTATCCTCTCACGGAAAAGCCCGCCTTAAACAGGCGGGCTTTTTTATGGCCTAGAAAGCAATACGGCGATCACACCGGGAAGCGCCGGTGCTTGAACCAGTCCGCCAGAAAATGGATCAGCGCCCGGCTCTTGCGCGGGGCGTCACCGCCCGGCGCAAAGGCGATGTAGAGCGGCCTGCGCGCCACGGGCAGTTCGGGCAGGACTTCGATCAGACCACCCTTCTCCAGTTCCTGCCGCACGATGCCCTTAGGCAGCATCGCGATACCAAGGCCACTGGTCGCCGCCTCGCGCAAGGCGAAGACGCTGTTCGACGTGTAGCGCGGTGGCTGTGGCAGGGTGACACGCTCGCCATTCTCGAAGCTCCACGCCACTTCCCCCAGCTTGGCAAGGCACGAATGGCCTGCCAGTTGCGCCACGCTTTCCGGCTTTTCGCGTTCGTCGTAATAGCCCGGCGCGGCCACCAGCACATGTTCGATTGCGCCGATCTTCTTCACCATGATCGAGGAATCGCGCAGGATATTGGGCTGGATGCACAAGTCGTACCCCTGCGCCAGAAACTCGTGCGGGTGCGAGGCGGAGGGTTCCTCGAAATAGATGCGGATATTGACGCCGGGGTGAAGCTGCGCGAACTCGGCAGTCGCCAGCGAAATGCCGAAGCTGCCGATCCAGATCGGACACTGGATCGAGATTTCGCCCTCGATCTCGTCACGGATCGCGGCAAGCTGCTCCTCCCCGTTGCGGATCTCGCCCAGTACCCGCTCGCACAGCGCGCTGTAGCGCAATCCCGCCTCGGTCGGCGTTACCAGCCGGGTGGTCCGGTTGAGCAGCTTGATGCCCAGATGCGCCTCCAGATCGGCGACATGGCGCGAAACCAGCGTGCGCGAAATCGCCAGATCGTCGGCAGCCATCGTGAAATTGGCGTACTTCACGACCTTGAGAAAGGTCGTCATCGTCGTCAGCCGGTCCATGCCGCCCGTCCCAATCGTGTTCTGTTTCTAATCCCGCGACAATACGCCGAGTGGGCAACAAAGCGATATTCCACCGACCATGACGGCGATAAATTCTGGACCAAGGTGCGTCCCGCCCTGCCTTCTGCGGCCAAGGCCTTGCCCTTCCGCACTGCCCAGCCATCTTTTCTATTTTCCAGAACAGACTTACGGATTTTATCCGTCTTATCGGAAAAGACTATTTCTCATACAACGGGCTCAACGAAGCGGATCGCACCGAATACCGCTCACCTGAGGAGACACCACGATGATCGAACTTCCCTCTTTCGACAGCCCCGGCATCGGTTTTCCCAGGGCACGGCACTTCACAGATCGCCATACCTGAAGCTCCAACCCGTTTCCCGATCGTGTGTAATACCAAGGGTTGATTTCGCGCAGATACAGCGCGGCCCATAACTCTCTCACAAACTCGAAAATAGCTGCCCCGCCATCCGATCTTTTCGACCCGGTCGAAAGTTCGGACGCGACCTTCTGCGCCTTCCTTCCGAAGCGGTCACGCCGTTTTCGAAATGCTCTTCCACCTTACAACTCAAAGGATCCGACTATGACTCTTACCGCCACTGCCACCCCCGGCAACTCGCTTCTCTCGCCCGGCAATCACGCCCTCGTCCTGATCGATTTCCAGTCGCAGATGGCCTTTGCCACCAAGTCGATCCCCGCCGAACTGCTGCGCAACAACGCGGCCCTGATCTCGCGCGGTGCCAAGTCGTTCAACGTGCCGACGATCCTGACCACGGTGGCCGAAAAGAGCTTCTCCGGGCCGATGTTCGACGAAATCACCGAGGCGTTCCCCGGTCAGAAAATGCTCGACCGCACCTCGATGAACACCTGGGAAGACGAAGCCGTGATCGCTGAGATCAATCGCATCGCCAAGAAGCGCATCGTCTTCGCGGGCCTTTGGACCTCGGTCTGCATCGTCGGCCCGGTCGCTTCCGCCATCGAGCAGGGCTTCGAGGCCTATGTCATCACCGATGCCTGCGGCGATATCTCGCCCGAAGCCCATGAGCGCGCGGTCGAGCGGATGGTCCAGTTGGGCGCCGTACCGATGACCTCGCTGCAGTACCTGCTCGAACTCCAGCGCGACTGGGCCCGTACCGAGACGTACGAGAGCACCACCGGCATCGCTGCCAAGTGGGGCGGCGCCTATGGCTTGGGCATCAGGTACGCCAAGACCATGTTCGGTGCTTCCGAAGGCGGTCACTGATACACTGCTCGGGACCGGCCACCGATCTTCTCCCCCCGCTCCCTCATCGGCGGGCCGGTCCCATCCTGTGTGTACACGTCAAGTGCCGCTCCATTCCTTTTCTGTCCGTTTCAACCCGTTTCGAAAGGATAACTTCCATGGCCTATGTAACCACCTCCGATGGCGTCGAAATCTTCTACAAGGACTGGGGTCCGAAGGACGCGCAACCGATCGTCTTCCACCATGGCTGGCCGCTCTCGTCGGACGACTGGGACACCCAGATGCTCTATTTCCTGAGCAAGGGCTTCCGCGTCGTCGCCCATGACCGTCGCGGCCACGGTCGCTCGGCACAGGTCAGCGAAGGTCACGACATGGACCACTACGCCGCCGATGCCGCCGCCGTGATGGAGCACCTCGACCTCAAGAACGCCGTCCACATCGGCCACTCGACCGGCGGCGGTGAAGTGGCGGCCTATGTCGCGCGCTACGGCATCCCGCAGGGCCGCGTCGCCAAGGCCGTGCTGGTCAGCGCCGTGCCGCCGATCATGCTCAAGACCGAGGCTTATCCTGACGGTCTGCCGATCGAGGTCTTCGATGGCCTGCGTGCAGGGCTTGCCGCCAACCGCGCGCAGTTCTTCCGCGATGTTGCCGCAGGGCCGTTCTACGGCTTCAACCGCGAGGGCGCCGACGTGAAGCCCGCCGTCATCGACAACTGGTGGCGTCAGGGCATGATGGGCAGCGCCAAGGCGCACTATGAAGGCATCAAGGCCTTCTCCGAGACCGACCAGACCGAAGACCTGAAGGCAATCACCGTCCCCACGCTCGTCCTGCACGGCGATGACGATCAGGTCGTGCCCTACAAGAACGCCGGTGTGCTGCAGGCCGAGATCCTGCCGAATGCGACGCTCAAGATTTATCCGGGCTTCTCGCACGGCATGCTCACCGTCGATGCCGACACCATCAACCCCGACCTGCTCGCCTTCGTGCAGGCCTGACGCGAAACGCCGGGGAGACCCAACCGATGAAAGCCTACCTTTTCTCGCTTGCCGCCGGACTGCTGGTGGGTGTCGTCTATTCACTCCTCGGCGTCCGTTCGCCGGCGCCGCCGATGATCGCGCTGGTCGGACTGCTGGGCATCCTGCTGGGCGAGCAGATCATCCCCCTTGCGGGCAGCATGCTGGCGAAGAACCACCTCGCCGAAGTCGTCATCTCCGAATGCCGCGAACACGTCCTCGGGCGCCTGCCCGGCCACAAAGACAACGCCTGACAACGGGGCCTGAAAACGAGGGCCTGATAACAGGGCCTGATAACAGGGCCGGAAGGATACGCTCATGACCGATACCATCATCATCAACGCCAAGGTCACGACCCTCGACCGCGAAAATCCGCAGGCAGAGGCCGTCGTCATCCGCGACGGCAAGTTCCTGACCGTCGGCAGCGAGCAGGAAGCGCGCGAGGCCGCCGCGCCCGGCGCCACCGTGATCGACGCCAAGGGCCGCCGGATGATCCCCGGCCTGATCGACAGCCACATGCACATCATTCGCGGCGGCCTGAACTTCAACATGGAACTGCGCTGGGACGGCGTGCCGACGCTGGCCGATGCCATGGCGATGCTGAAGCGGCAGGTCGACAACACGCCTGCCCCGCAATGGGTGCGCGTGGTCGGCGGCTTCACCGAACACCAGTTCGCCGAAAAGCGCCTGCCCACCATCGAGGAACTGAACGCGGTCGCGCCCGACACGCCTGTGTTCATCCTCCACCTCTACGACCGGGCGCTGCTCAACGCCGCCGCGTTGCGGGTGGTCGGATATACCAAGGACACGCCCAATCCACCGGGCGGCGAGATCGTGCGCGACGCGGCAGGCAATCCCACCGGTCTGCTGCTGGCCCAGCCCAACGCCACGATCCTCTACTCGACGCTCGCCAAGGGACCGAAGCTGCCGCAGGACTATCAGGTCAACTCCACGCGGCATTTCATGCGCGAAGTCAACGCGCTGGGCATTACCGGCGTGATCGATGCGGGCGGCGGCTTCCAGAACTATCCCGATGATTACGAGATCATCGAAAAGCTCCACGCCGAAGACCAACTGACCGTGCGGATCAGCTACAACCTGTTCACCCAGAAGCCGAAGGAAGAGCTGGCCGACTTCTCGGGCTGGGTGAAGCAGGTGACACCGGGTCAGGGCGACGACACCTATCGCCACAACGGTGCAGGCGAGATGCTCGTCTATTCCGCTGCCGATTTCGAGGATTTCCGCCAACCCCGCCCGGACATGGCGCCGAGCATGGAAGGCGATCTCGAACCGGTCATCCGTCTTCTGGCCGAGCATCGTTGGCCCTGGCGCCTGCATGCGACCTATGACGAGACCATCGGCCGCGCGCTCGACGTCTACGAGAAGGTCAATCGCGACATTCCGCTCGAAGGCATCAACTGGTTCTTCGACCATGCCGAGACGATCAGCGACCGCAATATCGACCGCATCGCCGCGCTCGGTGGCGGCATCGCGGTGCAGCACCGCATGGCCTATCAGGGCGAGGATTTCGTCAAGCGCTACGGCGCCAAGGCCGCCGAGCGCACCCCGCCGATTGCCCGCATGATCGCCGCCGGTATCCCGGTAGGCGCTGGCACCGACGCCACCCGCGTCGCCAGCTACAACCCGTGGGTCTCGCTGTCATGGCTGGTCACGGGACGCACCGTCGGCGGCCTCTCGCTCTATCGCGGCGACAACCGCGTCAGCCGCGAAAAGGCGCTGCGGATGTGGACGCACGAGAACACCTGGTTCTCGAACGAGGAGGGCAAGAAGGGCCGCATCAAGGCAGGCCAGCTCGCCGATCTCGCGCTGCTCTCGGACGACTATTTCTCGGTTCCCGACAACGAAATCGTCCATATCCGCTCGGTGCTAACGCTGCTCGGCGGCAAGGTGGTCCATGGCGAGGGCGACTATCGCCCGATCGCGCCGGACCTGCCAAAGCCCATGCCCGACTGGTCCCCGGTCGCGACGTTCGGCGGCTATTACCAGTCCCCGAAACCAAGCAGAAGCTGGCGTCTGCCTGCGGTTGCCATTCGGCCTGCGGTGTTCACGGACACGACCATGCCGCCGCGCTGGGGGCCGATGTTCCCGCCGCCGATGTCCAGAGCTTCTGGGGATCGCTCGGCTGCGGCTGCTGGGCCGCCTAACGCCAACTTTTCCATAAAGTAGAACGTATCGAACGATTTTATTCGGATCGATAGCAGTTCGATTGCGACGTACATCAAACCTGCGCCCGGTCATGAAGAGACCGGGCACGGGACGATGAAACTCACCCCAAGGAGCCCCCATGAAGCGCTTTACCCTGCTGATCGCCGCCGCCGTCATTGCCTCTGTTCCCGCCGCCATTCCTGCCATGGCCCGGACCGACGCCGTCACATCCACCCCCGACTTCGCGGTCGGCCCGCAGTACGACACCACCCACGTCTACGTGCCTGCCGACCAGTTCGACACGTTCGTATCCAGCTTCTCGGCCACCTTCGGGGGCACCACCAGCAAGCAGGGCGAGTTTCAGGTCACGCCGACCCAGAGCCTGACCAAGTCGCAGCTGGTGCTGACGCCTGCCGGTTCGGTCTCGGTGTTCGGCTTCAAGACGCCGATCCCCTATCCCTTCGGCGCCGAGCGCACCGGCTATCTCGTCACCGACATCGATGCCGCCATCGCTGCCGCCGTGAAGCACGGCGCGACCCGGCTGCTGACGACCTTCCCCGATCCGATCGGGCGGGATTCGCTGATCCAGTGGCCGGGCGGCGTGAACATGCAGATCTACTGGCACACGGTGAAGCCCAGCTACACCCCGCTCGGCACCGTGCCTGAAAACCGCATCTACCTGACCGCCGATGCCGCCGACAAGTTTATCAACGCCTGGACCGGCTATGCCCATGCCAAGATCACGGCGGACGACAAGACCGCGGACGGCGCCCAGATCGGCGAGCCCGGCAAGACCATCCGCCGCGTCTCGATCCGCAGTGGCTATGGCGACATGGTGGTGTTCGTCTCGGACGGCCTGCTGCCCTGGCCCTATGGTCGCGACATGACCGGCTATGCGGTGTCCGACCTTTCGGCGACGCTTGCCAAGGCCAAGGCCGCAGGTGTCCAGACGCTCGTCGCGCCTGCCACTTACGGCAAGCGCCAGTCGGCAGTGGTCGAGTTCCCCGGCGGCTACATTGCCGAAATTCACTCTGACGCCCACGCTGGAGCCTGACCCATGTGCGCCCCGTCGTTCGTAAACACCGTGCTCGACTTTGCGCCGACGGGGTTTGTTGCCCGGCTGCTGCTGGTCAGCGCCTACCTGCTGGGCGGTGTGGTGAAGCTGGGAGACTGGCCCGCCGCACTGGCCGAGCAGGCCCACTTCGGCCTTACCCCGCCCACGCTCTGGGCCGGGATCACCATCGCGGTGGAACTGATCGGGCCGCTGCTGATCCTCTCGGGCCGTCTGGTCTGGCTGGGCGCCGGAATGCTCGGCGTGTTCACCGCGCTGGCGGCCTGCGTCGCCAACGCCTTCTGGACGATGCCCGCCGGCCCTGAGCGCTTCGCCGCAACCAATGCCTTCTTCGAGCACATGGGCCTGACCGGCGCTTTCGTGCTGGTCGCCATGCTGGCGCGGCGGAGTGAGGTATCATGATGAAGGCCCCCTCCGTTCGTGTCGAGCCCCTCGGCAGGCTCGGGATGAACTGCCGTTCTTCGAACATCAGTCGAGACACCAGGGGACATCGTGTCTCGACTTCGCTCGACACAAACGGGAAAATCGCATGGGCCTTGTTGTCTCTCATGGCGTTGCTCCCCACCGCGGCTCACGCCGATCCGCACGAAGCCTGGCAGGCGCCGACGCTCTCGATCACCCGCTATGACGAGGACTGGTCGGACCTCGAGGATGCCGACAAGCGCGCGCACCACTGGACCGGCCGGTTCAAGTATATCCCGATTACCGATGACGTCTGGGTCTCGACCGGCATCGAATTGCGCGCCCGTAACGAAAACTATCAGAACAACCTGTGGGGCGGCGGCGATGCCCGAACGACAGCTACCTCTGGCTTCGCGCCATGCCTTATGCCGACCTGCACGCCGGAAAGGTGCGCGCTTTCGTGCAGCCGATCATCGCCACCTCGATCGGCGTGAAGCCACAGGCAAGCCCCATCGACGAAACCGGTGCCGACCTGTTGCAAGGCTTCGTCGAAGCCGATCTCGGCAAAGTAACGCTGCGCGCCGGACGCCAGATGCTGTCGCTCGGCACCGAGCGTCTGGTCGGCACGCGCTACGGCCCGAACGTTCCGCTCGCCTTCGATGGCGTGCGCGGCGATGTGAAGCTGGGCAAGGCTACCGTCAGCCTGCTGGCGATGCGCCCGGTCCAGCCCGGCACGGCGAGCTTCGACGATCGTACCTCGTCCAGCAAGTCGCTATGGGGTGTCTACACCACACTGCCGGATCTCGATCTCTACTACCTCGGCTTCCGGAACGAGCGCGCGACGTGGGGCGGGACGACGGGTGGCGAGACGCGCCATACGCTCGGCGCGCGTTGGCATGGTCTGCGGGCCGACTGGCACTGGAATGTCGAAGGCGCCTACCAGTTCGGCCACTTCGCCGACGAGACGATCTCCGCCTGGACGCTGGGCAGCGAGGTGGGACACGCCTTTCCCGATGTGCCGCTGCGCCCGGACCTGACCTTGCGGGTGAATGTCGTCAGCGGGGACGGGAATGCCAGAGACCATCGCCTCGGCACGTTCAATGCGCTGTTTCCCAAGGGCAAATACTTCGGTGAGCTATCGCCCATCGGCCCGTACAACATCGTCAATCTGCACCCTTCCGTGGGCGTGCGGCTGAGCCCGAAAGTCTCGGCCAGCCTCGCAGGTGCGGCCTACTGGCGCTATTCGCGGGCAGACGGGATCTACGACATTCCGGGCAATCTCGTGCGTGCCGCAGGCGATGCGCGGGCGCGCTTCATCGGCAAGGAAGTGGAAGCGACGCTGGCCTGGCAGGCGACGGCGGAGCTGGAACTTTCGGCCTCGCTTTCCGCCTTCGCCCCCGGCGCCTTCATCCGCGAGACCGGCAGTGCCAAAGCGATCCACATGCTGGGCCTCGAAAGCAATTTCCGCTTCTGAGTTTTCCAAAAAGTGGAACGATTGCGACGATCTTATTCGACTGAGAATATGGATCGCCTGTCTCTAGACCCTCTGCAACGCCATCGTTCAGGAGATCACACTCATGCCCGCCGCCACACCCGCCCCGTCTTCCGCGCTCCCCCGCCTGCTGCTGGTCCTGTCCGCCACGACCGGGCTTGTCGATGCCGCATCCGTACTGGGCCTCGGCAAGGTCTTCACCGCGAACATGACCGGGAACGTGGTGTTCCTGGGCTTTGCCGCTGCGGGTACGCCGGGCTTCAAGACCGGCCCGGCACTGCTGGCGCTGGCGACCTTCATGGTCGGCGCCTGGGGTGCGGGACGGCTGGGTCGCGCCCATGCCCAGCGCCCCTTGCGGCAATGGCTGACATGGGCCGCCGTGGTTGAGGGCGCGCTGCTCTGGCTGGCCGCCGCGCTGGCGCTGCATGTGGATGTGGCGGCGCAGGCGCCAGAGTTCGCCGTGCTCGGCGTGATCGCGCTCACCGGCCTTGCCATGGGCCTGCGCAACGCCACGATCCGTCAGCTCAAGGTGCCCGATCTCACGACCACGGTTCTGACCCTGACCATCACCGGCATCGCCGCCGACCAGACGGGGCGGAGCACGCCCAACTTCGCGCGACGCTTCGGCGCGGTGCTGTCGATCTTCGCAGGGGCCACCGTGGGCGCGCTGCTGCTGCGCTTCGGCGGGCTCGCCTGTCCGCTGGCGCTGGCCGGGGCACTGGTGCTGGGCGCAACGATGGTCTTCGTGCGGCATCCTGCCTCGGCGCTGCCGCGTACTTGAAACTGAAAATTGCCCCCGATCACACGTCGCCCAGACCTTCCAGTTCGACATCACCTGCCCCAGCGCTACGAAGCGATCGAGCAGCCATGTCGCGGCGGGACCGGGCGGCGTATCGCGCCGCCAGATACCGGAGAAGCGGTACATGCCGCCCACATGGTCGGGCATGGCAAGACGCACCAGCGCGCCCGTCACCAGATCGTCCTCGATCATCGCCAGCGGCATGTTGCCCCAGCCGATCCCCTGCCGCAGCAACGCGTGCTTGGCGCCAAGATCGGCCAGACGCCAGGTGCGCGGGCTGAACACCGAATAATCCTGTCCGGCGGTGAAGCGCGAGCGATCCGTCAGCACCAGCTGGATATGCTCGCGCCCGGCGCCCGGCTCGATCGGCATCATGCGTGCCAGCGGATGGTCGGGCGCGGCCACCGGCACCATCGCGACCGATCCTGCCGAGCGGCTGTCGATCCCGTCCACCCCTGCCGAAAGCGGGCCGGACACGCCTACGATCGCCTCGCGATCCAGCACCAGCGCGGTGATCGCGCCCAGCGCCTCGGCGTGAAGCCGCAGCTGCACCGTAGGAAATGTCGCCGCGAAATCGCGCAGAACCTGACCGACCCGCTCGGCAGGCAGCATCACGTCCAGCGCCAGATTGACCTCGGCCTCCAGCCCATCCAGCATACCCTTCACTTTGGCACGCAGGCCGTCGATCCCCTGCGCGATCGTCTTGGCCTCGGCCAGAACGGCGCGTCCCTGTTCGGTCAGCTGCGGTCGTCGCGTGCCTTCGCGCGCAAACAGGGTGACGCCCAGCTGCATCTCCAGATTGGAGATGCCGTAGCTGATGACCGAGACCGCGCGGTTGAGCTTGCGGCCTGCACCTGCGAAACTGCCGGTCTCCACAACGGTCAGGAAGATCGTCAACTGGTCGAGCGTCGGCGTGCCGGGATTGTTCACTTTTCCATTTCCTCGAATAGACTGATGGATTTTATCTATCTGAACGAAAAAGATCGCAACCCCTACAAAGGGCTCAACAAAGCGGATCGCTCTGAAGCGCCGCTTTCTGAGGAGATATGACGATGATCGAACTTCGCCCTTTCGAGAGCCTCGGCGGCGCCAACCACGGCTGGCTCGATGCCAAGCACCACTTCTCGTTCGCCGATTATCACGATCCGGCCCGCGTACACTGGGGCAACCTCAGGGTCTGGAACGATGACACCATCGCCCCCAAGACCGGGTTTCCGCCGCACCCGCACCGCGACATGGAAATCATCACTTATGTTCGCGAAGGCGCGATCACCCACGAGGACAATCTGGGCAACAAGGGCCGCACCGAAGCCGGTGACGTGCAGGTGATGAGCGCGGGCACCGGCATCCGCCACTCCGAGTACAATCTCGAAGACGTGACCACCAAGATCTTCCAGATCTGGATCATCCCCACTCGCAATGGAGAGGCTCCGAGTTGGGGCGCCCGCCCCTTCCCCAAAGGCGAGCGCGCAGGCCGCTTCGAGACGCTGGCTTCGGGGTACGAAGGCGATGGAGATGCCCTGCCGATCCGCACCGATGCCCGCATCGTCGCCGCGACGCTGAAAGCGGGCGAGACGGCGGAATACCCCATCGGCACCGATCGCAAGGGCTACCTCGTCCCCGCCACCGGTGCGGTGCAGATCGACGAGGTACGCGTCAACGCCCGTGACGGCGCCGCGATCCGCGACCTCGATACGATCCGCGTCACCGCCATCGAGGACAGCGAGATCGTCCTCGTCGATGCGGCATAACGTCGAGACGAGATAGCAATACCGGCGACAGACCCCATCCCAGGTAAAGAGCCTGTCGCCGGCATCTATCCAGGATCGTTCCGATGGCGTCCCCGATTACGCCCCTCGATTACACTGCCCCGACTATACGGCGAAGGGATCGCTGGTGCTTGGTACGCCGGGACGGTCGAGACGCCCCGCGATCCGGCGATGCCATCCCTTGCCGTCGTCCAGCGTAAAGTCGTACCACCCCTGCACACTGCGCAACGACAGGCGATGCGCCCCCGTCTCGAAATGGACAGGCGCTTCACGCGGCCTGTCGGCCCGTGCTGCGCGCTCCAGCGTTACACCCGGCTTTCTCGCAACGATTTCGAGGTGAACCGTCTCGGGCGACAGCTGCCAGCGCACCATCGCAGGCGCACTTGCGCCGGTCCCGGCAAAGCGCCGGTGGAAACCGTTGGGCCCAAAGACTTCCAGATCGTATCCGCCCGTCCGCGCAAAGCGCCACTCGCCCTCCAGCGCCTTCCCGGCCTCTACCGTATAGCGACGCGGTGGCGAGGCCAGATCGTGACGATCATAGACGTGGAACACCGCGCCGCGCGTTCCCTTCGCGATGAACCTCAGCCCGATACCGTTATCCGATAGCCTGTCCGTCACGTCGAGATCGTAGTCCAGCGGGCGTGAGGGGCGCTGGCCCGGCTCCTGCCACAGCGCCTCGCGCGTCACGGGCGCCAGCGGCTTGACCTGATGCGGCACGGCGGCGGCGCGCATCGCTTCGGGACGCGGATCGGGCAGCGGGCCGAAGGGGGAGCGGTCTGCCCCGGTAAAGTCGAACGTGCTGGTCAGATCGCCGCAGACCGCACGGCGCCATGGGGAGATTTCCTTGTCGTGCAGGCCGAAGCGTGCTTCCAGAAAGCGCGTGACCGAGGTATGGTCGAACACTTCGGAATTGACCCAGCCGCCGCGGCTCCACGGCGAGACGACATACATCGGCACGCGCGGGCCGAGACCGTAGGGGCGCCCGCGCAAGTCGGCAGGATCGCCCGCCGGATCGCCGGTGCTGGGATGGACGTGGTACTCGCCCGCCAGATCGACGGTGGAGCCGCCAAGCGCCTCGCCATCCGCCCCGTGCGAGGGCGGCGCGGGCGGCGGCATGTGATCGAAGAACCCGTCGTTCTCGTCGAACATCACGAACAGCGCGGTGCGCGCCCAGACCTTCGGATCGGCGGTCAGCGCGTCGAGCACATCGGCGGTATAGGCCGCGCCCTGTGCGGGGCTCGACGGCGCCGGATGCTCACTGCCCGATGCCGTACCGATGATGTAGCTGACCTGCGGCAAGGTGCCAGCCAGCACATCGCGGCGCAGCGCGTCGAGCGCCTGCGTGCTCATCGCGCGGGCTTTCAGTTCGGGATCGCCCTGCCCCTTGTGGCTGGCGCGGAACGAGGCGAAGCCGACCAGCGGGTTGTCGGTGAAGTTGTCCGCCATGTCCTGATAGATGCGCCAGTCGATCCCGGCTGCCTGCAGGCGCTCGACCACGGTGGTCCAGCCATAGGAATCCGCCGCGCCGCCATCCTCGGGAAAGCTGTCGTGCGAATTGTCGATGGACGGCCCTCCGGTGGTGCCATCGGGGCCGTTGGAGCCGCTCCACAGGAACAGGCGGTTGGAATTGGTGCCGGTCTGGATCGAGCAGTGATAGGCATCGCAGATCGTGAACGTCTCGGCGAGCGCATACTGGAAGGGAATATCCTCGCGCCGGTAATGCCCCATCGCGCGCTGCGATTTCGCCTCGGGCCAGCGCGAGAGGCGCCCCTCATCCCACGCGGCCTGCGCATCGGGCCAGGTATGCGGGGTGCCCGCCATGCGGATCAGGTCGAAGTCGGCCTTGGTCGAAAGGTGGAACGGCCCGACCGCGCGCGGACCGCCTTGTGCCTTGCCGTCATACTGTTCCCAGACCTTGCGCGGGGAGTCCTCGCCCGGCAGCGGTGCGAGCGGGATCGGATGACGGTCGGCAAACCCGCGCACGCCGCGAAGGGCGCCGAAGTAATGGTCGAAGCTGCGGTTTTCCTGCATCAGGATCACCACGTGCTGGATGTCCTCGATCGTGCCCTTGCGCACGTCCGGCGCGATCGCGGCGGCCCGCGCAATGGCGGGCGGCAGCCCTGCCAGCGAGGCGGCGCCAAGGCCGGCGAGCAGCGAACGGCGCGAAAGATCGGTCATCGGGTTCATCCTGGTATAAACGGACGAAGGGGCGCTGCCCGCCATAAGGCCGCAGCGCCCCGCGTGTCGGGTCAGGTGGTATCAGAAGTCGAGCGTCAACGAGCCGGTGATGGTGCGCGGCGCACCGAGGAACGCCGAGCCGCCGTCAGCGCCTGCGAGGTAGCGCTTGTCGGTGAGGTTGGTGGCCTGCAGCGTGAACGAGGCGCCCTTGAGCGTATCGGAAATGCCGCCAAGATCGACGCCGACATAACCGTTCAGCACGGTATAGCCCGGCGCCACCTGCGAGCCTTCGGTATCGATGAAGCGATCGCCGACGAACTTGGCCGCAACACCGCCCTTGAAGATCGAGCGCTTGTAGTCCGCCGAGAGCACCCACATGTGGCGCGGCGAGTTCGTGACCTGCACGCCCGGCGTGATGCCGACGTCGGCGTCCTGCTCGGCATCGCCGGTGCCGATGTAGACGGCGTGGTTGTAGCTGTAGTTCGCCGAAAGCGTGAGGCCCATGTCGAAGCGATAGGCAACGGCGGCTTCCACACCCCGGCTGCGCACGCCGCCGACGTTCAGATAGACGCTGTCTTCCTGCTCCAGATAGTCGATGCCGGTGACGAGGTTCGACGAGATCGAGACGATGTGGTTGTCGAACTTGATGTCGTAGCCGGTCAGCGAGGCCTGCAGGTGCGACGAGGAATAGCGCGCGCCCACTTCCCAGCTGTTCGCGGTTTCGGGCTTGATGCTGTTGACGGTCGCCTGATCGCTGTCGAGCACGCCGTTATCGATAGCCGCGAAGTTCTGCGCATAGCCTGCGAAGAGTTCGAGACCTTCGACCGGGCTTTCCCAGGTCAGGCCCGCCGAGATCAGCGGCTTGGAGTGCGAATTGATCGAGGTGCGGGTGCGGTCGTCGAGCAGTTCCTGACGCGTCTGGTCGAGGAAGTATTGCTTCACGCCGAACGAGGCCGTCAGCTTGCCGAAGGTCAGCGCGTCCTGTGCGTAATAGACGAATTCGTCGGTCACGTAGTCGGTGCTGAACTGGACCCAGTACGGCGTGTCGTCATAGGCCATGCCGACGGCGGCATTGTTGACCTTGTGCCAGTCACGCAGGGTATTGAGCTTGGCATGCTCGACCCAGGCACCGGCGCGGACGCTGTTCTGGACGACGCCGAAATCGTGCGTCCAGTCGGCATCGGCGGTCGCGCCGTAGCGGTCGTTCTTGTAGTGCGTATGGCGGTACGACATCACCGCCGTAGCGTCCGACGAATAGCAGCTGGGCGAATATTCCGCCGGGACATTGGCGGTGCCGGTGCAGCCCGCCGTCATCGTCGCAGCCGTACCATCGGGATTGACGAAGTATATCTCGCCCAGCGCATCGCCGCCGACAACCGTGGAGCCGGTGCCGTTGTTGCCCACGTCCACCAGATAAGGCGGCAGCCAGTCACCCCGGCCACGCATGCGGTGGTAATAGCCGGTTGCCGAGAGCTTCAGTTCGCCCAGTTCGGTCTTTGCGCGCAGGTAGCCCAGCAGGTTCTTGCGCAGCGCGCGCGAACCGGCGCGGTACGACTGGTCGATATAGGGGATGCCGGTCCAGTTGTCGGTATAGGCATCGTGGTTCGGGTCGGCCTCGAAGCTGGCGACCGAGACCGAGCCGAACTCGGACTCGTTCGCATCGTCGTAGGACAGGAAACCAGTGAGGTCGATGTTCGAGACGCGGCTGACGATCTTGGCGTCGATATGGTCGCGGGTGGTCTTGCCCGCGCCGCCGATCCAGTCATGCACCTTGGAGTGCGAGGCGCTGACATAAGCGCGGGTATCGGGGGCGATCTCGCCGGTATCGACGCGGACATAGTACTTCTGCGCGCCGAAATCGCCCGCCGCGCCGGACAGGCGCAGGCGGAAGTCGTTCTCGGGATCGGAGGTCAGGTAGTTCAGCGTACCGCCCAGCGCCTCGTTCGAGCGCGAGGAGATGTCTGCCGTGCCTTGCGAGACTTCCACGGTCTTGAGGTCCATCACGTCGATATAGCGGTTGGCCTTGGAGCCGCCGCCATAGCCCGAGCCGCCGTTGGGCACGCCGTCGATGGTGGTGCCGACCTGCGAGAAACCACGGATGCTGATCGAGGTCGCCCAGTCGGACGAGCCGAAAGCATCGCCTTCCTGCACCGAGACGCCGGGCAGTTCGTTGATCACGTCGTTGACGCTGGACAGCGCGGACTGGCGCTCGATCATCGCCTTGGTGACGCGAGTGTTGGCAAAGGAGACCGCCTGACCGACGACGACGATGCTGCCGTCGTCCGGCGTGCCCGGATCGCCATCGTCCGAAGTCGCGGCGGGCGCGGCTGCGGCTGCGGCATTGGCGGTTGCGCTGGAGGCGGCGGTCGCATCGGCGGTAATCACCGGTGCGGTCTGGGCATGGGCATGCGTGGTCCCCGCCGCGATCGCGAGGATCGCAGCGCCGGTCATCCAGGTCTTCATGGTCTGTCTCCTGTTGCCCGGCCCTGCTGCCGGACTCGTGCCGACTGTTTCGGCGTTGGCTGCGAGCTACCCCGATTCGATGACAGCGATGTTACATTTTGTGGCTATGTCAGTATATCGTGACCGATAATGTGGTATTGTGCGGAATGCGGCTTGACCGAACGCCAGTTTATCGAAAGAAGCACAGCCATTCCCACAAGCAGGCATGATCTGGGCCAAGCATGATTTGGGCCAGGCATGAGCGAGGATTGTCGTGATTCAGGCTGACCGGTTTGCTGCCATTCTTTCCGCGCTGGAGGCGCAAGGCGCCTGCGGGATCGGCGATCTCGCCCAGGCCTTCGGCGTTTCCGAAGAGACCATTCGCCGCGATGTGCGCCAGCTGGAAAGCACCGGCCGCGTCCTGAAAGTGCATGGCGGGGTGACGCTGCCCGAACGCCAATTGGAAGCGCCCTATCGCACGCGCCTGCGCGAACGCGCAGATGCAAAGCGCGCGATTGCGCGGGTGGCAGGCGATTTCGTGGAGAACGGCATGACCGTTCTCGTCGATTCCGGAACCACCTCCTTCTGGGTCGCCCGCGAGTTCCTGCACCGCAAGGCGCTGACGGTGGTCACCAACAATCTGGAAGTGGCGCACGAAGGGCTAGGGCTTGGCGATCACCGCATCTTCTTTGCCGGAGGGCGACTGGACGTCGACTACCGGGCCGGTTTCGATGCCGACGCCATCGCCTATACCCGGCGTTTTGTCCCCGATGTCGCGATCCTGTCGATGGGGGCGGTGGATGCGGCGCGCGGCTTCCTCGATTTCGATCCGGGCGAGGCTTCCTACAAGCGGGCGGTTCTCGATATCGCGCGGCGGGTCGTGGTCGTGGCGGATGCGGGCAAATTCGGCCTCAAGGGCACGATGCATGTCGCCCCGTTCACCGATGTTCACGATCTCGTGACCGACCAGCCCCCGTCGCCGGACGTTATCGAGGCCGCACGGGCAGCAGGAATGCGGGTTCACGTCGCCGCCTGATGCGCATCATTGCCGGATAGGGCTGCGCTGCCACAGACAGGTTCGCGCTATCATGGCAACGTCATCGAAAGGCGTTAAGCGCCGCCTGTCGTGTCGTTTATCCCGCCTTGCCTGCGCCGCTTGCCGCTGCCTTCGAGGGGGAAATTGCCCTCAAGAGGGGAATGGCGACTGCTCGGCGCAGGGCTTGCGGCATTCTGCGTGTATTTCGCGATGTATGCCTTCCGCAAGCCGATCGCGGCGGCAACGTTCGCGCATGTTCCCGGCTTTGGCGCACTCGATTACAAGACCGCGCTAGTCCTTGCCCAGACCGTGGGCTACGCCTGCTCCAAGGCGATCGGCATCCGCGTGGTTTCGGGACATGGGCGCGATCATCGCCAGCGTGCGATCCTGTCGCTGATCGGCCTCTCCTGGCTTGCGCTGCTGGCGCTGGCGCTGCTTCCCGCGCGCTGGGGGCCGCTGTGCCTGTTTCTCAACGGCCTGCCGCTGGGGATGATCTGGGGGCTGGTCGTCAGCTATCTGGAGGGCCGCCGCGCCTCCGAACTACTGGCCGCGATCCTGACGGCAAGCTTCATCCTCTCCTCGGGCACCACCAAGTCGGTTGGTCGGCTGCTACTCCTGCTCGGCCTTCCGGCGCCCTGGATGCCCGCGATAACCGGCCTGCTGTTCACGCCGCTGCTGCTGGTCGGCATGACCATCCTTGCCCGCACACCGCCGCCCGACGCTGCCGACATCGCAGAACGCGGCGCGCGCACGCCGATGGACGCCGGCCAGCGCCATGCCTGGCTGCGCCAGTTCGCGCTCCCGCTCGGCATGCTGGTGGCAGGCTATATGCTGTTAACCGGCCTGCGCGATTTTCGCGACAACTTCTCCGCCGAATTATGGGCGCAGTTCGGGTACGGCCACTCCCCGGCATTCTTGCGGCAAGCGAAGTGCCCGTCACGATCGTCGTGCTGATTGCCCTCGCCGCGATCATGCTGGTGCGCGACAATCTGAAGGCGCTGCTGACGATCCACGCCGCGATCTTCACCGGCGCCGCGCTGCTCGGGCTCTCGACCATCGCCTTCCGGCTTGGGCTCATCACCCCGCTCGACTGGATGGTGCTGTCGGGAAGCGGGCTCTATCTTTCCTACGTGCCCTTCAGCGTGGTGCTGTTCGACCGCATGATCGCCGTCACCCGCAGCCCCGCAGCAGGTAACGCCGCAGCGACAGGCAATGCCGGGTTCCTGATCTACATCGCCGACACCTTCGGGTACGGCGGCAGCATCGTGCTGTTGCTGCTGTCGCGCTTTTGGCCGGGGCTGCACCACACGTTCCTGAGCTTCTACGTCGACAGCGCCATGTTTGCGAGCGTGGTGCTGATGGCTGCGAGCGCCGCCTCCGCGCTGTGGTTCACGAACCGTCAGCAAAAGCATGCTTGCCGGAATACCGATGCGTTCCCCCCGCCATCGGCCCCGTCATCGCCACCCGCTCAACCGGCGCGCGCCAGCGTCTGAAGGTCGCTGATAAGGTAGCGCAGCAGGTTCTTGCTGGCGGTGGGCAATTCGCGACCCGTCCGGCTGATGACATGGGCATGGCCGTTCAGCGCCTGCCCTTCCACCGGCACCGCGACCAGACGGCCCTCGGCAATCTCCTGCGCGGCCGTGAACGCGGGTAGCAGCGTAACCCCCTCGCAATGCTCGGCAAAGTTCTTCAGCGCGGCGATGGACGAGGTGGTCATCATCGTCGTCAGCCGCACGCCTTCCTGCTGTTCCATGTTGCCCACGATCTGGCGGATGCCGAAGCTCTGGTTGAGCTGGCCGAGGCTGTGCGAGGCAAGATCGCGGATCGTCGCCACGCCTTCGTGCCGCGCCAGCGGATGAGCGGGCGAGACGATGGCGCAGACCGCCTGCCGCACCGCGACATGGCTGCGCAGCCGGGCATCGCGCGGCGGGCTGTAGACGAGGCCGATGTGCACGGTATCCTCGAACAGCATGCGCACCACGCCATTGGTGCCCGCCGTCTCGATCGAGACGCTGATCTGCGGATAGTCGCGGTGAAAGCGGCGCAGGCTGCTGGAGGTGACGAGGCCGATGAACCCCTCGCCCAGCGCCAGCGTGACATGGCCGCGCTTGAGGCTGCGCAAGTCGGCGATCTGGCTGACGGTATCCTCCTGATCGGCCAGTCGGCGGTGGTGATAGTTCAGCAGCAGTTCGCCCGCCTCGGTCGCGCGCACGCCCTTGTTGTGGCGTTCGAGCAGTTGCACGCCCAGCTGCCGCTCCATCATCGCGATCTGGCGGCTCACCGCCGAGGCGTTGATGTCGAGCTTGTCGGCAGCGCCGCGCACGCTCCCGGCGAGCACCGATTCGTGAAGGTAGGCGATCCAGCGGTCATCGAGGTTCATGGACCGCATCATGCCACGCGTTGACCGGAACGCAACGCCAAGTGCGGGAGGGCTTCCTTTCGGGGGTGAGGTGCCTGCCTATTCTGGTCTCCATCGCAGGAGACGAGAGAACACAATGAAAGTCGGAATTATCGGCCTTGGCGCCATGGGGCGCGGGATGGCGGGGAGCCTGCTGGCGGCAGGCTTCGAGGTGGCAGGGCACGATCCTGCCGTCAGCGAGATGTTCCCTGAACATGGCGATGCTTTCACCCTTGTCCCAAGCGCTTGTGATCTGTGGGCGGGATGTGAGGCGATCATCCTCAGCCTGCCGACCGCTGCCGTGGTCGAGGCCGTGATCGGCGACATGCTGGGCGCCGCGAAGTCCGGCGTCACCATTATCGACACCACCACCTCGCACCCCGATACCAGCGTGAAGGTGGCCGGATTGCTGGCCGCGCGCGGCGTTGCCTATATCGACGCACCGGTCAGCGGAGGCCCTTCGGCAGCGGCCACCGGATCGCTCGGCATGGTGCTGGGCGGTAGCGAGGACGACATTGCGGGCGTTGCACCGGTGCTCGATGCAATCACCCGCATCCGCACGCATGTCGGCGGCGTGGGCGCGGGCCATGCGCTCAAGATCATCAACAACGCGCTGTGCGCCGCGAACCTCGTGCTCGGGGCCGAGGCGGTGAAGCTGGGGCAGGCCTATGGTCTCGATCCGCAGAACGTCATCACCGGCGTCAATTCGGGTTCGGGCCGCAGCGGCGTGACCGAAGTGAACTTCCCGCGCTGGATCCTGTCGGGCGATTTCGATTCCGGCTTCACGATGAAGCTGATGCGCAAGGACGTGCGTCTGGCGCGTGACCTGATCGCCGAGGCGGGGCTTTCGCTGTCGATGATGGGCGCGACCGTTGCCGCATGGGACGCCAGCGAGCCTGCCCTTGCCGACGGCGAGGATTTCAACCGCATTGTTGCCACGGTTCTGGAAGACTGATCGAGATGAGCGTGATGGATAGCATTGTTGCGGGCAAGAGCCGCACCCAGGCGCTGGAAGATGCGCTGAAAGCCTTCTGGCCCAACGGCGGCGCGGGCGGTTCGCATATCGCGGGCGCAACGCTGGCGGGTGAGGGCGAAGCGATCGTCATCGAAGACCCGGTGACGGGCCAGCCGCTCGTGACCCTCCACGATGCGGGCGAGGCCGTGGCGCGCGAGGCGGCGCAGGCCGCGCAGCGCGGGCTGGCGGTGTGGTCGGCGATTCCGGCGGCACAGCGTGGCCGGATCATGCAGGCGGTAGGCGCCGCCGTGCGCGCCCGTGCCGAGGAACTGGCGGTGATCGAGATGCTCGTCGCGGGCAAGCCGATCCGCGATTGCCGGGGCGAGGCGATGAAAGTCGCCGAGATGTTCGAGTATTACGGCGGCTGGGCCGACAAGCTGCACGGCGAAGTCATCCCGGTGCCGACCACGCACCTCAACTATACGCTGCGCGAACCGTTCGGCGTGATCCTGCAGATCACCCCGTGGAACGCGCCGATGTTCACCGGCGGCTGGCAGATCGCACCGGCCATCGCGATGGGCAATGCGGTGGTGCTCAAACCTTCGGAACGCACGCCGTTCACTTCGCTGGCGCTGGCGAAGATCGCCGAGGAGGCTGGCGTTCCCGCAGGCGTCATCAACGTGCTGGTCGGCTTCGGCCACACCACCGGACAGGCCGCGCTGGCCGCGCCGGAAGTCGCCAAGGTGGTGTTCGTCGGCTCGCCCGCCGTGGGCCGCCATATCGCGGCGGCGGCAGGCCAGCTGCTCAAGCCCTCGGTGCTGGAACTGGGGGGCAAGTCCGCCAATATCGTCTTCCCCGATGCCGATCTTCGCGCCGCCGCACTGGGCGCGCAGGCGGCGATCTTCGCAGGGGCCGGGCAAAGCTGCGTTGCCGGATCGCGTCTGCTCGTGCATCGCTCGGTGCATGACGAACTGGTCGACCTTGTGGCGCGCGGCGCTTCGCAGATCCGCGTCGGCGATCCCGCCGATCCCCTCACCGAAGTCGGCCCGATCAACAATCGCCGCCAGTTCGAGCATGTTACCGGCATGGTGAGCGGCGCCCTTGCCGAAGGCGCGGCGCTGGGCGGCGCGCTCGCCGCGATCCCCGATCAGGGCTTTTTCGTGGCGCCCACCGTGATTGCGGGCGCCAGCAACGCAATGACCGTGGCGCAGGAAGAAGTCTTCGGCCCGGTCGTCGCCGCAATCCCCTTCGATACCGAGGAAGAGGCCATCGCGCTTGCCAACGACAGCCGCTTCGGCCTTGCCGGGGCCGTGTGGACCGGTGACGTGGGCCGCGCGCACCGCGTTTCGCAGGCCGTGCGGGCAGGTACGTTCTGGATCAATTCGTACAAGACGATCAACGTCGCCTCGCCCTTCGGCGGCTATGGCGAGAGCGGCTATGGTCGGTCGAGCGGGATCGACGTGCTGCGCGAATATACGCAGGTGAAGAGTGTCTGGGTGGAGACCGCCGCGACGCCGACCACCGCCTTCGGCTACGCGCCGGGCCTCGGAACCTGAGCGTGGCGGGGGGCAGGTGTCCGCGTTGGCGACGGTAGAGCCTGAGGCAAAATCGGGGGGCAGGCTGCGCCTCGTGGCGGGCATGGCGCTGATCGTGCTGGTGGCCGAACTGGTGGGGCCGGTGGCGATCCCGCTGCCGGTAGGGGCGGTCACGCTGCTGCCGCTGCTCTGGGCGCTGCTGCTGGGCGCGGGTTGGGGGCTCGCGTCCGGTACGCTCCGGCTGCCCGCCGCGCTCACCCTTCCCCCTGCGCTTCAGGCCCGCGCGGGGCACCTGCTCCAGTTCGCGCTGATGCTGTTCGTGGTCAAGCTGGGCCTGATGGTGGGCACCTCGGTCCCGCGCGTGCTGGAGAGCGGCACGGGGCTGGTGTTCCAGGAATTCGGGCACTTCCTGGGCACCATGGTGTTCGGCCTGCCGGTCGCGCTGCTGCTGGGCATCAAGCGCGAGGCGATCGGCGCGACGTTCTCGGTCGGGCGCGAGCCAAGCCTCGCGATCATCGCCGAACGCTTCGGCATGCAGTCGGCCGAGGGGCGCGGGGTACTGGCGGAGTACCTGACCGGCACCGTGTTCGGGGCTGTGTTCATCGCCGTGCTCGCCTCGGTGCTGACCGCGCTGCATGTGTTCGATCCGGTGGCGATGGCGATGGGCTCAGGCGTCGGTTCGGGCAGCATGATGGCGGCCGCCGCCGGTGCCATCGCCGCGCAGCAACCGCCCGAAATGGCCAAGGACATCGCCGCCTTCGCCGCTGCCAGCAACATCATCACCACCACGATCGGTACGTGGTTCACGCTGTTCATCTCGCTGCCCGCGACGCTGTTTGCCTATCGCGTGCTCGAACCGATCCTCGGTCGCCGCACCAAGGCGAGCGCGGATACCTCCCCCGACGATCTGGACGCGCCCGATTTCGAGCAGGGCAGCGATCTTGGTCCCGTGGCCATCGGTCTGTGCTGGCTGGCCTGCGCGGTGATGGCGGTGATCGCCAATGCGCTGAACTACAAGGGCGCGATCGACGGGGCGACGTTTGCCGCTGCCGCGATCACCGTGGTCATCGCGCTGGCCTCGACGCTGATCGCGCGGGCGCTGCCGGTGAAGATCCCGGTCGTCCTGTGGTGTTCGCTGTTCGGCATGGCCGCGACCTACCCGGCATTCCCGTGGGCGCCGGTGCTGGAAGAGGTGACGGGCAAGCTCAACTTCATGGCGCTGTCCACGCCGATCCTCGCCTTCGCGGGGCTTTCGCTCGCCAAGGATATTCCCGCGTTCCGGCGGCTGGGCTGGCGGATCGTCGTCGTCTCGCTCTGCGCCAATGCGGGCACCTTCATCGGCGCGACGCTGATCGCGCAGTTCTTCGAACACCACCCGATCTGAGATAGATATGACCCTGATTTCCGAGATCGAGAGCACCGTGGGCGCGCAGATGCTGGACTGGCGCCACCGCCTCCACGCCGCGCCCGAACTGGCCTATCACGAGCATGAGACCGCCGCGCTGGTCGCCGAAGCGCTCACCGAGATGGGGCTGGAGGTCCACACCGGCATCGCCGGGACCGGCGTGGTCGCCACGCTGCGCCGGGGCGATGGTCCAACGTTGGGCCTGCGCGCCGATATGGACGCACTGCCGGTCCACGAATGCGGCGGCGCAGAGCGCGGCCATGCCTCGCAGCGCCCCGGCGTGATGCACGCCTGCGGGCACGACGGCCACGTCGCCATGCTGCTCGGCGCGGCGCGGGTGCTGGCGAAAGACGAGAGCCTCAAGGGCACCATCCACTTCATCTTCCAGCCCGCCGAGGAATGCGGCGGCGGCGGCGCGGCGATGATCGCGGACGGGTTGTTCGATCGCTTCGCGTGCGACGAGGTCTATGCCCTGCACAACTGGCCGGGGCTGCCCGCAGGCCATATCGCGGTGCAGCCGGGGCCGATGATGGCCTCGCTCGATACCTTCGGCATCACCATCACCGGCAAGGGCGCGCACGCCGCGATGCCCCACCTTGCGCGCGATCCGGTGGTGGCGGGCGCGCAGGCGGTCCTCGCGCTCCAGACCATCGTCAGCCGCAATGTCGATCCGCTCGACGCGCTGGTGGTGACGGTGACGCAGGCGCATGCGGGCGATGCCGATAACGTGATCCCGCCCGAGATGATCCTGCGCGGCACGATCCGCTGCTTCACGGGCGAGGTGCGTGCCTACGCCCACGAACGCGTGCGCGAGATCTGCGCCGGGATCGGCGCGGCGACCGGCTGCGAGATGACCTTCGCGCTCGATGCCGGATATCCCGCGACGATCAACGCCGCCCCGCAGGCGGTCCGCGCGGCACAGGCCGCCGAGGCGCTGGTGGGCGAAGACAGGGTGCGCCGCGAGATCCGCCCGTCGATGGCGTCTGAGGATTTCTCCTTCATGCTGCAGGCGGTGCCGGGGGCCTACGCCTGGCTCGGCATCGGCGAAGGCGCCGCGCCGCTGCACAATCCCGCCTACGATTTCGCCGACGAGGTGCTGTCCGTCGGTGCCGCCTACTGGGTCACGCTGGCGCGGCAGATGCTGGGCGCCTGAACCACCGAAAGTACCTGTAATCAGCAACGTCAGGGGATACGAACGATGAGCAAGCACCGCACCCTCTATCTCGGCGCGCTGATGGCGGGCACTGTCGTCACGTCGACGGCGTTGGCGTCGGTCTGGGCGATCAGCGGCGCTTCGGCATCGGCCACTGCGCCAGAGCCGGTCGGCACGATGCCGGTCTTCGCCACGGTCCCCGCCAGCCTGACGCGCACCCAAAGCGCTTTCGCCGCACCGTGCCGCGCGCTTGCCAAGGCCGCGATACCGGGTGGCACCGTGCTGTCCGCGCAGCCGGTGAGCACGGCCAAGGGCGCGGCGTTCATTCCGAACGTCTCCTACCGTCCACTGCCGCAGACCGCCGCGATGACACTGCCCGACTTCTGCCGGGTGACGGTGCGCATGACGCCGGTGACGGGCAGCAGCATTGAGGCCGAAGTCTGGTTGCCCGCGAGCGCCAAATGGAACCAGCGCTACCTCGGCACCGGCAACGGCGGACCGGGCGGCGCGATCGCCTACTATGGCATGGTCTCGGGCCTGCTGCGTGGCTTTGCCGTCGCCAACACAGACCTCGGCACCGCGCCGGTCTCCACGCAGGCGACGATCTATCCGGCCACCGCACGGCCCGAAAGCGGCGTCGATCTGGGGCACCGCGCCGATCACCAGATGACCGTGGCGGCCAAGACGCTGATCCGCGCATTCTATGGCCACGATGCGATCACCTCGGTATTCTCCGGCTGCTCGACCGGCGGACAGGAAGCGCTGGCGCTCGCCCAGCGCTATCCGACCGATTACGACGGCATCCTTGCAGGCGCGCCTGCCAACAACCGCACGCACTTGCATGCCTACTTCCTGTGGAACTTCATGGCCCAGCAGGCGGCGGGCGGTCGGCTGAGCGCGGCCAAGCTGGAGATGGTCCACAACCATGTGCTGGCCGCCTGTGCAGGCCACGACGGCGGCCGCGCGTCCGACGATTTCCTGACCGACCCGCGCCAGTGCCACTTCGATATCGAAACACTGCCCAAGTGCAGCGGCAGCGACGACGGCCCTGGTTGCCTGACCCAGCCCGAGTTCACCGCGCTGCGCAAGCTCTATGCCGGGCCGACCAATCCGCGTACCGGGGAGCGGATCTTCGCAGGCGTGCCCTTCGGCGTGGACTGGTCCGGCGTGCTCGCCCACGGCAGCACCGCGTGGCAGAACATCGATTCCTACACCTGGAACTGGACCTTCAAGCCGGGTTACGATTATCGCGGCTTCGATTTCGACCGCGATCTCGATCAGGTGGACGCCAACAGCGCCTCGTACCTCAATTCGAACAGCGCGGACCTGACCGCGTTCCGCAACCACGGCGGCAAGCTGATCCTTTATACCGGCACGGCGGACCCGCACATCCCATACCCCGACACCATGCATTACTACGAGCGCGTGGTCGCCGCGAACGGCGGCGATCTGGCGGCGACGCAGCAGTTCGCGCGCTATTTCCTCGCGCCCGGCATGGGGCACTGTGAGGGCGGCGCGGGTTTCGGCGATTTCGGTCAGGGCGCAAGCGTGCCGGGCCGGATCGACAACGACCTGCTGCTCCAGCTGGTCCGCTGGGTGGAGAAGAACCGCGCGCCTGCGCCGGTCGCCCGCCAGTTCGATGCTGGCGGGAGCAAGGAACTCGCCGAGCGGCCCCTGTGCGCCTATCCGGCTTTCCCGGAATACACGAGCGGCAACCCGTCGCTGGCAACGAGCTATCGCTGCGTGCCGCATCCGCGCGGCGACGTGCCCACTCCGGCGCCGCGCTATCTCAACGCGCCGTAAATCGCACCGGGATTTGTGACACGGTCAGGGCCGTCGGAGTTCGCTCCGGCGGCCCTTGTCGTTTGACACGCAGGGCCGAGCGTGAGGGGCCTGCACGGTGCTCCGCTTTCCTACAGGAGAGCACTTCCGGTAAACGGAAAGCATGTGCCCGCCGCTGTCCTCCTTCCTTTCGCCCCACCTTCGACAGGCTGGCCGCTCGATCCTCGGGCCGAATTTCGAGGTGTCACCTTGCCTGTCACCTTGGACCGCGCGCGGACACCATAAAGTAACGCTGTCAACATTTCTAAGTGTCGGTTTTGGAAGGGAGATAGTCGGCTGAGCGCCCCAAGGTGACACTTTCCCTCTGGACCGTGTCAACCGTGTCAACTTCGCACAAAAAAAGCCCCCGGACCTTGTGGGTCCGGGGGATGCAGTCAGGGTAAGGGAAATGTGCGAGCCGAAGGGCTGTTATGCCCTCTGTTTTAGAACTTGTAGTCGAGGCTCAGCGTGACAGTGCGCGGCTGAACCGGCACGGCGCGCAGGCCGAAATCGGGGCGGAAGGGATACTGCATGCCGACATACGAACGGTTCTCGAACAGGTTCTGCACCGTCAGGCGGGCGGTAAGCGAACCGAGTTCGGCGCCGACATAGGCATTGGCGAGGTTCATCGACTTGAACGGATAGGGATGGCCGGTGCCTTCGAAGAAGTTCACATACGGGTCCTTGTGCGAGAAGCTGGCCCCGGCGAGCAGGCTGGTGCCCTCCTTGACTTCGCGCTTCCAGTCCGCCGCGACCGAGTACTGCCACTTCGAGGACAGCGGCAGGGTGTCGCCCTTGATGCCGCCCGAAAGCGGCAGGTCGTCGTCGAGGTAGGCGTCCTGATAGGTGGCGGTGGCCGAGAGGCGCAGGTCCGGCGTTGCCTGATAGCCGCCGCTGAACTCGACGCCGTTGCTGGTCGCCGAACCGCCGTTGGTCACGAAGATACAGGTCGAATCGCCCTGAACCTGGCTGACGTTGAGCTGCATGTTCTTCCACTTGATGTGGTAGGCGGTCAGCTCGAAGTTCACCTTGCGGTCGAGGATCAGGCCCTTGATGCCCGCCTCGTAGTTGTCGGTGCGATCAGGATCGCTGGCGGCGGGAATGTCGCACGACGAGTTCGGACTGTTGAACGCGCCGGGACGATAGCCGGTGGCGAAGCGGCCATAGAACAGGAAGTCCGGATTGAAGTGGTAGCGGCCGTTGACGCTCCAGATGCCGACGCCGACGTGGCCGGTGTCCGCCGGGTTGGTTGCGCCGCCCAGCAGACCGGTGGAACTCGCCGCGCCGACCTGACTGTAGTTCGTGTAGCGTCCACCCGCCGACAGGTCGAACTTGTCGGAGAACTTGTAGGTGGCGTTGGCGAAGCCGGCGACTTCCTTGTACTTGTAGCGCGAATGGCCCTGCAACAGCGTGAAATCGGGAACGGGCACGAGGTTGGCGTCGAGTGCCTGGAAGTTGGTATCCTCGCCCGCGCGTTCGTTGGTGTAGTAGAAGCCGACCGTATATTCGAGGCGGGCCTTGGCCGAGGAGGTCAGGCGGGTTTCCGAGGTGAACTTGCGCACTGTGGAAGCGAGGCCAAAGCGGGTCTTGCCGTTTTCCGCCGGGTTGTAGGCCGCATAGGCCTCGGTCAGATCCTGGTTAAGCAGGGTGTCCATCGCCACCCAGCCCGCCGAGGTGGTCAGCGTTGCGAAGTCGAGATCGTAGTCCGCCCCGGCAGTGTAATCGACGGTCTTCTGGTTGATGGCGGTCGGTAGGTCCGAATAGGTCTTCTGCGGACCATAGACCGGGTGCAGGCCATCGGCTGTGACGAGCACCGTCGCCACGTCATCGGCATCGGACTTCTGGTAGAGCACACCGCCGTGCAGCTTGAGGCGGTCGGTCGCCTGCCACAGCAATGCGAAACGCCCGCCGTAACTCTTGGAGGAGTTCGCATTCTTCACGCCGGTGCCGACGTTGTCGATATAGCCGGGCGTCTTGGAGTAGAAGGCGCTGGCGCGGACCGCGAGCACACCGTCGACGATCGGCGCGTTGATCGCGGCGCGCGGCGACCAAGAAAGTCCGCCTGCGCCATTGGTGTAGCCCACCGTGGCACCGGCGCGGCCTTCGAACTTGTTCAGGTCGGGCTTCTTGAGCGTGTACTTGATGAGGCCGCCCATCGAGTTCGCGCCATAGAGCGTCCCCTGCGGGCCGCGCAGGATTTCGACCGCATCCATGTCGTAGGGCTGGAGGTCGAGCGTGAACAGGTTGCCGCGTCCGGCAGCGGTGGAGGAGCCGACCGGAAGATCGTCGATATAGGTGGCGACGAGCGGGCCTGCGAAGTCGTCGAGGAACGAGCCGGACAGGCCGCGCAGCTGGATCGAGTTCATGCCGGGGCCGCCGTAGTTCGAGATCGACAGGCCCGGAACGGTGCTGACGAGATCGGTCAGCTGCTTGACCTGCATGGCCTCCAGCTTCGCGCCGCCGATCGAGGTGATCGAAGCCGGAACGTCGATCGAGCGCTCATCGCGCTTCTGGGCGGTGACGACGATATCGCCGGGCACATCATCCGCCACCGCAGCGGGTTGCGTTTGGGCATGGGCTACGGTCGCGAAGGACAGCGCCGTGGATGTGGCCATCAGGACTTGGAAAAGACGACGAGACGCAACTTTGGACATGGACGACCCCCCTGGTCATGCACGATTGGTGAATACCCCCGTGCTTCTGGGGAAACTATCTCTCGCGATGAAATCGGTGGAAATGGCGTCGCGAATATGTTGGCGTTGCCTGTCAGGCAACGCAGCCTGAAGCAGGAATCTCGTATAGGAAGCGCTTCAACACAGGATAGGGAGTACTCTAAGGTCTTGCCGGAAAGTGATATCGCTGAGGCTCGATCTGCGAACAGTACCGACACGACAACGCCCGGATTCTTAGGTCCGGGCGTTGTTGGGCAATCGGTAAAGCCTGAACGAGCAGCCTTATTGGCTAGGTCCAGCCTCTGGCGCATCGAGGCCACCGCCGAGCGCGCGATAGAGTTCGACAGCGTTGGTCTGTTTTTCGAGTTGTGTCGAGACAAGAGCCTGCTGCGCAGTATAGAGGGTGCGCTGGCTGTCGAGCGTGGTCAGGAACGTATCGACGCCCTTCTCGTAGCGAGCCTGCGCAATGGTGAGTGCGCTGTTGGCGGCACTCGCCTGCTTGGTGTCCGCATCAAGCTGGTCGCCGATCGTCGCCCGGCGGGCGAGTGCATCGGCGACTTCACGGAACGCCGTCTGCACGGCCTTCTCATAGGTCGCGACCATCTCGTCGCGCTCGGCCTTGGCGTAACGCAGATTGCCAAGATTGCGCCCTGCATCGAAGATTGGCAGGGTCACACTCGGCTCCACTGACCAGTTCTGGCTGTTATGCCCAAACAGATTGGACAGTCCCAGGCTCAGCGTACCGAACGCCGCCGTCAGCGATATCTGCGGAAAGAATGCCGCGCGCGCAGCACCGATATTGGCATCGGCACTCCTGAGTTGGTGCTCCGCCGAGACCACGTCGGGGCGCTTGAGCAACACTGTTGAGGCCAGGCCTGCCGGAAGCTGTGCGATGGTCGCATCGTCGCCATTCTGGCCATTGGGCAGCAGGGCATCATCGACCGTCGCACCGACCAGCAGATCGAGTGCGTTGCGATCCTGCGCAACACTCGTCGTCAGGCTGGCAATATCGGCGCGCGCCTGCTGATAGCTCGTCTCGGCCTGATGCACGTCAAGGTCAGAGGCGACACCCATCGCCGCGCGACCCTGCGTGATCTTCAGCGTCTGCTCATAAGCGGCAGCGGTGTTCTTCGCGATCTCCAGCTGCTGGCGATCGGCACCGATCTGCAGCCAGGCGTCGGCCACTTCGGACACCAGCGTGACTTGCGCCGCGCGTCGCGTCTCGGCGCTGGCGAAGTAGGTCTCCTGGGCCGCCTGCGTCAGGTTGCGTACCCGGCCGAAGAGATCGACCTCCCATGCCGAAACACCGACCTGTGCCTGGTAGAGATTGTAACGTGTCGCATCCCCACCCGTTGCGCCCAGTCCCGGAGGCGTGCGTTCGATTTCGGCGGTGCCCCCGGCAGCGATGGTCGGGAACAGTTCTGCGCCCTGCACCTTGGCCTGCGCACGCGCCTCGGCCACATGGGCGATGGCAATGCGTAAGTCGCGGTTGTTGGCGAGCGAGAGCTGGAGCACCTGGCGCAGGCGCGCATCGGTGAAGAAGCGCTCCCAGCCCAGCGGCAAGGTCTGGTCGGTTACCGCCGAAGCGGTTTCAGCCGTGCTCTGCACGCCGGACACGACTGCGGGCGTCGCCGGAACCGGCAGGTCAGGGCGTACGTATTTGGGTGCCATGTTGCACCCCGCCAGCAAAAGGCCCGGAGCCAACAGAGCCGCAGTCCGGGTCAATGCTGACGTCTTGATCGATGTACGCATCTCAGGCTTCCTGTTCGATCTTGGCGGTCGGCTTGTCCTGCTTGAACAGCTGTTTCACCAGACGGAAGAAGGTGGGAACGAAGAAGATCGCCAACACCGTCGCGGAAAGCATGCCGCCCACCACGGCCCAGCCGATGGCATTCTGGCCGCCCGATCCCGCGCCGTGAGACAGCGCCAGCGGCAGCACGCCCAGCGTGAAGGCGAAGCTGGTCATCAGGATCGGACGCAGACGCAGCTTGGCTGCTTCCACCGCCGCCTCCGCCGCGCCCATACCGTCGCGCATCTTCTCCTCGGCGAACTCGATGATCAGGATCGCGTTCTTCGCCGAGACGCCCACCGTGGTGATCAGGCCCACCTGCAGGTAGATGTCGTTGGACTGACCCGTGATCCACGAGAACAGAACCGCGCCAAAAATACCCAGCGGCACCACCAGGATCACCGCGAGCGGCACCGACCAGCTTTCATACAGCGCCGCAAGGCACAGGAACACGATCAGCAGGGAGAGCGAATAGAGCGCGCCGGTCTGACCCGAACTCTGCTGCTGCTCGTAGCTCAGACCAGTCCACTCGTAGCCGAAGCCCTTGGGAAGCTTGGCGGCGAGTTCCTCCATCGCCTGCATCGCCTCGCCACTGCTGTGGCCCGGCGCTGGTGCGCCCATGATCTCGACGGAAGACAGGCCGTTGTAGCGCTCAAGGCGGCTCGGCCCGAAGATCCAGTGCCAGCTGGCAAAAGCCGAGAACGGCGTCATCGTACCATTCGAACCGCGCACGTACAGATCGCCGATCGAATCCGGCTTGTTGCGGAATTCCTTGTCCGCCTCGACGTAGACCTTCTTAACGCGGCCGCGATCGAGGAAGTCATTGACGTAGTCCGAGCCGAAGGCGGTCGACAGGGTATCATTCACGTCGCTGAGGTCGAGGCCCAGCGCGCCGGCTTTGTTCTTGTCGACATCGAGCTTGACCTGCGGGGCATCCTCAAGCCCGTTTGCACGGACCATGGCAAGCCGCGGGTCCTTTCGGGCCATGGCAATCAACTGGTCGCGCGCCGCGATCAGCTTGTCATGCCCCAGATAGGCATTGTCCTTCAGTTCAAAGTCGAAACCATCGGCATTACCCAGTTCGAACACCGCCGGAGGCGCGAACGTCAGCACCTGGCCACTGCGGATCTTGGAAAGCGCCGCATTGGCACGGGCAACGATGGCATTGGCCGAATTTGCCTTGCCCTTGCGCTGCGACCAATCCTTCAGGCGAACGAAGGAGAGGCCGACATTCTGCGCCTCGCCCACGAAGCCGAAGCCGGAGGCATTGAAGACACCCTCGACGTTCTTGCTCTCGTTCTTGAGGTAGTAGTCAGTGACCTGCTTCATCGTCGCCTGCGTTTCCTTCAAAGAGGAACCGGCAGGCAGCGAAACCTGAGTGAAGAGGAAGCCCTGATCTTCCGATGGCATGAAACCACCGGGGATACGCAGGAAGATCAGCGCCATGCCCGCAACGACCAGCGCATAGACACCCAGCGTCCGCTTCCAGTTGCGCTCGGCCTTCCACACCCCGCGTTCATAACCATCGCGGGTCTTGTCGAACGTACGGTTGAACCAGACGAAGAAGCGCGCCAGTCCGCCGCGCAGGCCCTTGCGGTGCGTGTCGACCAGATCGTGCTCGACCGGATCGTTGGCCTTCAGGATCGTCGCGCACAAAGCGGGCGTCAGCACCAGCGCGACCAATACCGACAGCGCCATCGAGATCACGATGGTCATCGAGAACTGGCGGAAGATCACGCCGGTCGACCCGCCGAAGAAGGCCATCGGCAGGAACACTGCCGCCAGCACCATCGCGATGCCGACCAGTGCGCCGGAGATTTCCTCCATCGAGCGCAGCGCTGCCGCCTTGGGCGAAAGGTGCTCCTCGTGGATCAGGCGCTCAACGTTCTCGACGACGACAATGGCGTCATCGACAAGCAGGCCGATCGCGAGGACCATGCCGAACAGAGTCAATGTATTGAGCGAGTACCCTGCCGCAAAGAGCACCGCAAAGGCGCCCAGCAGCACGACCGGCACGGCAATCGTCGGGATCAGGGTGGCGCGCCAGTTCTGGAGGAACAGGAACATCACCAGGAACACCAGCACGATCGCCTCGATCAGCGTTTCCACAACATCGTGGATGGACAGCTTCACGAACTCGGAATTGTCCAGCGGGTAGACGATCTTGACGTCCGGCGGGAGCTGCGGCTGCAATTCGGCCAGCTTGGCCTTGACGCGCGCCACGGTATCGAGCGCATTGGCGCCGGATGCCAGCTTGATCGCCAGCGCCGCCGCCGGTTCGTTGTTGTAGCTTGCCTGCAGGCTGTAGTCCGCAGCGCCCAGTTCCACGCGCGCCACATCCGACATCAGGACATGCGAGCCATCGGCATTGGTGTGCAGGATGATGTCGCGGAATTCCTGTGCGGTCGTCAGGCGGGTCTGCGCGGTGATGACCGCGTTGAGCTCCTGATCGTCCGGCGCCGGAAGCGAACCGACCTGCCCCGCCGAAACCTGCGCGTTCTGCGCCAGGATGGCATTGGTGACATCGTCCATCGTCAGGCCGAAACTGGTCAGCTTGTAGGGATCGACCCAGATGCGCATCGCGTATTCGGAGCCTATCAGCTGATAGTCGCCAACGCCGGTCACGCGGCTGATCGGGTCCTGCAACTGCGAGGACAGGATATCGCCCAGATCATCGGCCGAATGACTGCCGTCCGTCGAGGTCAGCGCGAAGAACATCAGGAAGTTCTTGGCCGCCTTGGTGACGTTCAGCCCCTGACGCTGCACTTCCTCGGGCAGCATCGGCATGGCCGACTGCAAAGCGTTCTGCACCTGCACCTGCGCGATATCGGGGTTCGTCCCCTGCGCGAAAGTCAGGATGATCGACATGTTGCCGGCGCTGTCGCTCGACGTGCTGAAGTATTCCAGATGATCCAGCGCATCGAGCTGCTGTTCGATCACCTGCGCGACCGTATGCTCCAGCGTGTTGGCATCGTTACCGGCAACCGTCGTGGTGATCTGCACCATCGGCGGGGCAATGGCCGGGAACTGCGCCACGGCCATGACGCGCAGCGCCAGCACGCCTGCGAGCATAAAGATGATCGCGATAACCCATGCGAAGATGGGGCGATTGATGAAAAAGCGGGACATCAAATCAATCCTTGGCGGCTGCCGGAGCGCCCGAAGCGGCATCAGCCGGTGCAGCCATGTCGCCCGAACCGGGCGCGTCCACGTTCTGCGCAACCGCGCTGTCACCCGGCTTCACGCCGAGCAGGCCATCGACGATCAGGCGATCACCGGCCTTGAGGCCCGACGTGACGACCCAGTTCTGGCCGATGGCAGAGCCCAACTCGATCTTGCGCTGCTGCACCTTGCCATCGGCGCCGAGAACCATGGCGACGGCATCGCCCTTCTCGTCATGCGTCACGCCCTTTTGCGGCGCGAGGATCGCGTTGTGGCGCACACCGTCGACCAGCTGCGCCTGCACGTACATGCCCGGCAGCAGCGTGCCGTCGGGATTGGGGAAGCGGGCGCGGATCGTCACCGAGCCCGAGCTGTCGTCGACCGTCGCCTCGGAAAACTCCAGCGAGCCCTCGATCGGATAGATCGCGCCGTTGGGCAGCACCAGCTGGACGCGGGCCGCAGCGCCGCTCGCGCGCGAAAGGCCGCCCGAACGGGCCGCCGCCTGCAGATCGAGCATCCGGCTCGCAGGCTGGCTGACGTCGACATAGACCTCGCCGATCTTGCTGATCAGTGCCAGCGCCTGCGTCTGGCCGGTCTGGGCAAGGCCGCCGACCGTCACAAGCGAGCGCCCGATCCGGCCTGAGATCGGTGCGCGGATGCGGGTAAAGCCCAGATTGACCTGCGCGCTCATCACCGCCGCCTTGGCGGTCTGCACCTGTGCCCGCGCCGCCTGCGCGGCAGCCACGGCGTTGTCGTAGTCCTGCTGGCTGACGCCCTTGATCGCCAGCAGGCTTTTGTAGCGGTCCGCCTGAAGCTGGGTCGAGCGGATCGTCGCCTGCGCATTGGCGAGTTGCCCCTGCGCGCTGGCGAGCGCGGCGCGATACGGCGCATCCTCGATCTGGTAGAGCACCTGCCCCGCCTGCACCATCGTGCCTTCCTCGAACAGGCGGCGCGTGATCACGCCATCGACCTGCGGCCGCACTTCCGAGCTTTCGACAGCAGAGACACGTCCCGGCAACGACGTGTTCTCGGTCGTATCCTGCGCCTTGAGCGTCACCACGCCGACCTGCGCTTCCGGCTTGGGTGCCGGTGCCGAAGACTGTCCGCAAGCGGCAAGCGAGAGAATGGCAATCGCCGCCGTCGAAACAGCTGCCAGCCTGACTTTTCCAAGTACCACCGCGTACACTCCTTCAATGCGAAGCAGGTATGCGGACAACGCAAGAGAGGCCACTCCAGCCGGAGGACCTCTCTAGGCATCGCTACGACCCGCTCCACCATGACCGACCCCGGCGTCGTTCCTGATTGGGAAACGTTGGCACCGAATCGTGTTTGTTGCGTAGCAGCAATACGCGTAAATTTACGGAGGCGTTATCAATTTGAATGCGATTACAATTATGAATGATCGTTCATAAGCCTATGTGAACGAGTGAAAAAATCTCAGTTTTTCATGCGGTGACATGCTCTACGGCTCACCCCACATACGCAACAGATTGTGGTATTGGCTGGCAAGCGCAACCGTCTCAGGACTATCTCCCAGCCGCTGTCGCAGGCTGTCGATGGCCTGGTCCATCTCGAAAAGCATCGTTCGGCGTGCCGTGTCCCGGATCAGGCTCTGCGTCCAGAAGAAGGCACAGACCCGCTCTCCACGCGTCACCGGCTCGACCTTGTGCTGGCTGGTCGCAGGATAAAGAATGAGATCTCCGGCAGGCAGCTTCACGCTATGCTCGCCGTAGGTATCCACCACCACGAGCTCGCCGCCGTCATAGTCGTCAGGATCGCACAGGAACAGCGTACTGGACACATCGGTGCGCAGCCAGACCGGCGATCCGGGTACGCCGCGCAACGAACCGTCGACATGCAGTCCATAAGCCTCGCCCGTATCCCCGGCATAGCGGTTGAACAGCGGTGGCATATAGCTGGCTGGCAGGGCGGCACGGAAGAATGCCGGGCTGGCCTGAAGCGCCTGGAGGATGATCCGTCCTTGCGCCAGGCCGACGGAAGAGTCTTCCGGCAGTTGCCGGTTGCGCTTCACTTGTGCGCCCTGGCTGCCCACCGTCGCGCGTCCGTCCACCCAGTCGGCAGCATCGATTTCGGCGCGCATGGCCTTGACCTGCTCTCGGGTCAGGACACCGGGTATATGCAACATCATGGACTTGGGTCCTTGTCATGAAAGCCCCGCCGCCGGATGGCGACGGGGCTGATCTTCAGGCTTCATCGCACGCAAGGCACGATGAAGCGTACCGGGCGTAATTCACCTGCCAAGGCCGGTGAGTTGCGCCGTTGCCTGCCTTACATGTGGACGTTCAGCGTCACACGCACCGAGCGCTCCAGACCCGGCTGATAACGATAGCCAAGGTAGTTCAGCGAGGTCATGTACTTCTTGTTGAAGAGATTATAGACGTTGAGCTGAACATCGGCATGGCTGTCGATCTTGTAGGTCGCCAGTGCGTCGAACACCCAGTACGAAGGCATTTCGTAAGGCGTTGTGGCCAGCTTCGACTGGCGCAGAACACTGCTGGTGTAACGCGCACCGCCACCCACGGTGAGGCCGATCGGCGTGCGATAGGTGGTCCACAGCGAGGCTGCGTCCTTCGGAGCATACGGCAGCGTCGAAGACCCATCCTGCGCCGTCGCGGCACCAACGGTGATGTCGGTCTTCTGGTGCGTGTAGGAACCGATCACGTTCCAGTCCGGAGTAATCTGGCCGGTTGCGGTCAGTTCGACACCGGTGACGCGCTTCTTGCCGATCTGCGAGTAGGTGCCGTCGTCCTCGGCATAGACCTCGTTATAGATCCAGCTGCGGAACACCGCACCCGTCAGAAGCAGCGAGTCATGGAACAGGTTCCACTTGGTGCCGGCCTCCAGCGTGCGGGCCTTCTGCGGCTTGAGGTCGGGATCGCTGGCGCTGCTGGTCGCCGAGGACAGCGAATAGGCATTGAAGCTGCCCTGCGCACCCGGCGGCTGCGCCGACACGGCATAGTTGGCGTAGATGTTGCCGGAATGGGTCAGCTTGTAGACGGCGCCAACCTTGTAGGTCCACAGATCGCCCTTGCCGGTGAGGTTCGACGAGCTGGTGTCATAGGTGGTCTTGTAGTGGTCGTAGCGTCCACCGAGATCGAGCGAGAGCCGCTTGGTCAGATCCACCGTGTCAAAGGCGTAGACGCCCACCGTATCAGTCTGCCAGTAGCTGTTGCTGCCGCTGCGCACCACCGTCACACCGCTTGCAGTGTATTCGGGATCGTAGAGACTGAGAGTGGTCAACGTACCCGTCTTGGTCAGGCCATAGTTGGTCTGCTTCTCACGCGAGAGGTCGGCACCGACGCTGATGTTATGATGAACGCTGCCGGTATCGAACTTGCCCGTCAGATTGATCTGGTCCGCGAGAACCGTGTTCTTGAGCTGCTTGGCTGCGCCCAGCCGGGTGGTCGTTGAAGCGCTGGGATCGTCCGCATCCAGCGTTGCCACGCCCGCCGTCACCGCGAGATAATCCTGCGACACGTCGCTCCAGCGGAACGTGTTGTGCAAGGTGAAGTTGCTGCCGAAGTCGTGCTCGGCCTTCAGCGTGGCCGAAGTCGCCTTCGAATTGTCGTGCGAGTCACTGGCGCCGTAATAGTTGCTGTGATTGACCTTGGCGGCGGAACTCATCGCGGTATCCGTAAAGCCGGGCCAGCCGACCGTCGACAGGCCACTGTCGGGGCGGTTGTACTGCTCGACATACATCACATCGGCATAGACGCGGGTGTCGGTGCCAAGGCCAACGGCGACCGACGGCGCAAGCCCCCACCGGTTGTTCTTGACATGATCGCGACCGGCGACACCGGCATCCTGACCCATAACGTTCAGACGGAAGGCCGCCGTGTCCGAAAGCTTGCGATTGAGGTCGACCGTTCCGCGATAGTAATCGCCCATGCCAACGCCCGCGCTGGCATCGAGGCTGTTCTCCAGCGTCGGCTGCTTGGTCACAAGGTTGATCGAACCGCCCGCCGAGCTGCGCCCGTAATCTGAGCCCGACGCACCCTTGGTCACTTCGACCTGCTCGGTGTTGAAGACATCGCGGGTCACGCCGCTGAGGTCGCGGATGCCGTCGACATAGATGCTGTTCGACATGTCGAAACCGCGCATGTAGAGCGAGTCACCCGTGATCGGGCCACCATTGCCCTCACCGGCGTTGAAAGTGCCCACGCCTGCCACATTGCGCATGGCCTCGGTCAGCGTGGTCGCCCCCTGATCCTTCATCACCTGCTTGTTGATGACCTCGATGGTCTGCGGCGTTTCGGACAGCGGCGCGGTATACTTCGGCGATGCCAGCTTGGGCTTGTAGCTGTGATCGTCAACGGCAGTGTCGGTTACATTAACCCCGCGCAGTTGCGTGGGATTTGACTCACTGACTGCGCTATCCTGCGCCAGGGCAGGCACGGCCGTGAAACTCGCAAAGCCCAAGGCAAGACATGCAGGCGCGGCCACGGCCGCCCCATAGCGGGAGGAATGTCTACTCATTTGGATGAACCCCTGTTGATACGGTTGTAACCTTAGGTTCACCGCTATTGCTAATACGTCGCAATATAATCAATAGAGATATTGTTTCATTTGGTTGCAAATTTTACGCGGTATTCGAAACATTGCGATTACAGCACGCCTGCAAAAGCGGCAGCGGCACGCTCAAAAAGGAAGATGCCACCGTGCAGCCTCTAACCCTGTGAATAGCCGCTGATCATAGCTACGCAGCCCGCAGCTGGAGCATGCTGCCCCCTTCAGACGGGGCACAATCACGCCGACTTCAGCGGGAGAGTGCCGCAGCACTTCTCCCAGATAGTCAGCTGAGAAAAGTGCCAAGGCCGGTATCAGAGCGAGGCCAAGTGCAGCCAAGTCTCCAATTGAAGCCGCACTGACAACAAAGGCTGCCACACGTCAGCACCCTGTGATCGGCGGCCATCGAAGGCGTGCGCCGCCACCGGACTCCGACAGCTTTATCCGATCCGGGAAAAAATCATTCCGCCATGGGTCATGCGGCAAGCCGGCTGAGCACTGCACGGTTACGGCCCGCGCGCTTGGCTTCATACAGCGCTGCGTCAGCAGCCTGGATAAGGTGCGTACCATCGTTGCCCATGCCCGGATTCCACGCCGCCACGCCGAACGACATGCTGGTGGAGCCCAGCGTCTGCCCATTCTGTCGAACGTTGAGTTCGCTGATCGCCTGACGCACCTCCTCAACGCGGACGAGCAACGCGTCTGCAGCCGAACTGGGTGCAATGATCGTGAACTCCTCGCCACCGAAACGGCACACAACATCGCCGTTACGGAACAGGGATTTCATCTCGGCGGCCACCGCCTGCAGCACGGCATCGCCAGCATCGTGCCCGAACTCGTCATTGAACCGCTTGAAGTGATCGACGTCGCACATCACCAGGCTGAGCGGCGCACCGGAGCGCGCAGCGCGTGCGATCTCCAGCGTCAGCGCCTCTTCCATGTAGCGACGGTTGAACAGTCCGGTCAGCGGATCACGAATGGTCTGTTCGCGCAAAGAGCGCTGGAGGCGATGATTGACGAGAGCAGAGGCGATGTTTTCGGCCAGAACCGTAAGGCGGAAGCGGTTCTCGGAATCCACCCTTCCGCGCAAGTACAGATCGCCAATCACTTCACCGCCGGCGAGCAAGGGCTCGCAGTGATAGATCTCGTTCTCGCTGGCATGCCCGCAGACGATATCGCTGCCCAGCTCGGCAACACCATGGCTCTGTCCACGGCGCAACGCCCAACATTGATCGGGAGAAAAGCCTTCCTGGCCGACTTCCATACCACCCCAACCGGCAATCGGAATCAGCAGATTGCGGGAATTGTTGTGCGCATAGAGCGCGCCGGGAATGCCGGGCAGCACGCGCGGAACGAACACACGGATGATCTGCGCAAGCTCGTCGTCGGTACGTGCCGCCTGCATGCGATGCGCCATCCCGCCAAGCAGCTCGATGACATCGCCCCGTTCGCGCAGCACCTCGCTGTTGCGCTGCAATTCGGCATTGGCAACGTGCAGTCGCTCTTCGCTGTCCACCTGATCGGCCACTGCAAATTCGAGCTGATCGGCCATCGCATTGTAGCGCTTCGCCAGACGGCTGAATTCCTGCGAACCCATGTCAGTGTCGATACGCGCCTTGCGCTGCCCACCGCCAAGATCGGTCATGGCCCGCAGCATCGCTTCGACGGGGCGACGGATACCACGGATCAAGGCAAAGCAGCCGATCGCGACCAGAAGGCCCACCAGCAATGCGCCGATCAAGGCCAATCGCTGGTTGCTCCCCAGCCTCACCTCCACAGACCCCGTGCGCGCGGCCTGCAACGCACGCTCCTCGTCCAGGAAGACTTGCGCCCGCACACCGATGGCATCCATCAGTTCACGCCCCTGCCCCGTCGAAACAGCAGCTTCGGCCCCTTCGAAATCACCTTTTCGCGCCAGATCCAGCGGGCGGCGCAGAAGCGTTGCCCGATCATCCAGAAGGGTAGCCAGCTCTTTGGCACGTCCATGCTGAAGCGGATTGTCAGCCGTCAGCGCCACGATGCGAGCAGCATTTGCCTTCATGTCGCCGAGGCTCTGATCGAATGCCTTTGCGAACTGCTGATCACGGGTGATCACAAACCCGCGCTCTCCTGATTCCGCCTCGCGCATTTCACCCAGTGTGTGTTGCGTGAGTTCGATGATCTCCACCGAGTGGGTCATCCAGCGCAAGCTGTCGCTCGTCTGTTGCGAAGCATCTGCAAGAATCACCGCGAAAGAGCCCAGAGCGGCGACGACAATCACGCCAATGGCGGCGATCCGGGCAGAAAGCGAAGAAAACATGAAAAGCGCCTACAGGAATAGCCTTATCATGGCGTTAATGCGGGCCAATCATTCGTGGGATTGCAAACCTTTTAATGTCATGGATCCAACGGGTCACGCGGGTCCATCCGCGCGGAATCGGCTGACGGCACGAACACCACTTCGGTTGGCGAAATGCGCCGAACCACTTTGCCCGGCTGATAGCCCAGTTCCTTCTCGTTGCGATCCACGAACGCTGGACTGCCGATATAGCTGCTCTGCCCCGGATTGCACACGACCACCGTTTCCTTGTCGAGCGGGGCATGCATGAGTTGCAGCACCCGCGTCGCATCGCGCAAATTCGTCGTCGTGTGCCTCGCATAGGGTTCGATCACGATGGCATCGGCGGGGATGCCGTAACGCTCGATCAGCGCCTTGCGCATCTGCTCGGCCTCCGCGAACGGTGTGCCACGCGGATGCGCATGACCGCCGGACACGATGATGAACGGCACATCGCCTTGCGCGAAGCGCTGCGCCGCCAGACGCAGATGATACTTGCCCATGGGGCTGAGCGGCATGCCCTCCACTTCCGGGCCGACACCGGTGACGATCATCGCGCTGTAACGCCAGCGCCCCCAATCCAGATGCCGGGCACGCGCCATTGCAAGGGCATTCTCACCACCATCCAGCGGCTCGAAACTGATGGCATCCGTCCGATCGCTGCCATCGAGCAGGGCCAGCGCGAAGTCGACAGAGGGGTCGATCGCCTGTGCCGATCCGCCGCGCGGTGTCTGTGCGAGCCAGGCGGCCGCTTTCAGGCGAGCCTGCTGCTCAGCCGGATCGATCGTGCCCGGCCCGTCGATCAGCGGATAGGCTGGAACGGCCCCCAGCCCGTAAGTGCGCAAAATGACATTGACGCCCTCCAGCTCGCGACGAATGGCAGCCGATGGCGCTTCCTGCGCGGGATCGCCCCCCTTCGCCGCATCCGGAGCCGCGGCGGCCAGCACATCTTCTTCACCGCTCGACCAGATCATGGCCTGCGTCAGGCAGATAAGATCGGTATTACAAGCTGCAAGCCGATCGGCGCGGGCCTTCAGCATCGCCGCGACACCGGGTGCACGAAGCAAATCGTCGCGCCATTCCCGATGTTTGCCGATGCCGTCGAGAACCGGAAAAAGCTTGCGTGACAGCATGTCGATCGTCCGATCATGCACCGCTTCCGGCCTAGACGCAGGCGTGGGGATAGACGCAGACACGGGGGCGGCGCTCGTCGCAATCGGCGACAAGGCGAGGAGAACAGCCGAAATGCTGCAGGGAACCACTTTACGCATACCCACTGCATAGCCGCAAACGTATGACAAGATAACGAAAAAGCGCTCCGGGACAGGTAGCTCGCCACCCAAGGCGGCGTGGCCCCTAACATCCGCTCGACCAGAACGGCGCTTTCGCTGCGGGACAGCTGAAACGCGTTGGAACGCACACAGAGAGGGCAGAACTACCCTGAGGCCATCATCCACCGATAACGCGCAAGGCGGACTGGACGCCGCCACCCCCTGCTCGCTAACGGCCCGGCGATGAGCATCATCGCCACCATCATGAACACCACCACCGGCCTTGCCATCCAGAAGCTCAAGTTCGAGCGGATGCCCAAGCCGTGGGTCACTTTCCATCTCGAAACCGGCGAACAGGTCACGGCCGACCGGGTCCATGTCGGCAAGCCGGCCCCCGGCAAATTCATCACTCCGGTCGAAGTCTGGGTGACACCAAAGGCCTGAAGCCCGATCGCCGCGATACCAATAGACAACGAAAGTGCAGCGGACACGAATGCCCGCTGCACCTCCGAGCCAACCGGGGTTTGGGATGGCTCTGGATCGGGAGGGGGAACATCCCGCCTTCCCGTCAGGGAAGAAGGAAGACCCAGCCTCCGCCCAGCACGGTCTGTGCCGTCGAGCCGCCGGTCGCGCCTGCCATGTTGCCATTGCCCGAACCGGCAAAGCCGATCGAGGCCGACGAGCCCTGCTGGCCGGTGCTCGACGTATGGTTGGTGGAGCTGCTGGTGTTGTTGCCGTTGATCAGCGCCACGCCCGAACCGTTGGAATTCGCAGCCGAAGTCGACTGCTGCACCGTCGAGCCGAACAGCACCGAGCCGCTGCTGCCCATGCTGGCCGCACTGGCGCTGCTGCCTGACGAGGTGGATGCGCCACCGATGGCGAGGCCGGCCTGAGCGGCCATGGCGGGGGATGCCAGAGTCATGCCGGCGGCGAGAATGACAAGTGCCTTCTTCATCATGATCCTTCTCCTTAACATGCGAGGGGCTATGGGGAGTTCGCGGACCGTCGCCCCGTGATCGGACCCGCGAAACCGGTGGCGAAGAGGCGCCGCTACTTGGCGATCATCTCCAGCTTGGGATCGAGCGCGGCCATCGGCGGCTGACGCGTCGCGGCCTCTGCGGTGGGATGGCCGTCAGGGCCGCGCACGGCAGGTTCGGGCGCAGGCGCCGAGGCGGGCTGGCTGGAGCCCATGCTGCCGAGCAGGCCCAGCGCATCGCAGGCGCGCGCGGTGGCCTTGTCGCCCTTTGGCCCCGAACTGTCCGCCGTGCAGATCGACCAGATCATCATCGACATCAGGCGCCCGGCAAGCTCCGCCTGCCCGAGGTTGGACGCATTGGCCGCTGCCATGCCGAACTTCTCCGCCCGGCGCAGCGACTGGCAGGACTTGTCGAACACCGGCCCGGCGCCGCCGAAGCTGATGCCGATCGGAGCCACGCTGGCGCCGCCGCTGGCAGTGCCGCCGCAATAGTCACTGCTGAAGCTGCTGGACGCCGCCAGCGGTACCGGGCTGTTAGTATAGACCTTCTGGGTCCGGGGCGTCGTCGAGTTGAACGTGATCGCCACGCCCTGCTCGTTCGTTGCGAGTTGCCCCTGCGACTGGGTCTGCGCGTTGTTCGCCTGCTGTCCCTGTGACTGGCCCTGGGTCTGTCCCTGATCCGAATTGGAACCGGACGTCGAGCCAGACCAGGCATTCGATCCCGATGCGCTGGTCGAGGTCAGGTTGCCCTGCTGGTTGACCGGCGCATTGACGTTGGTGGGATTGCTGGACGAAGCCGATTGCGATTGTGAGCCGGAGTTGGCCGCAGCGTTGCTGCCGCTTTCGGACGTGGTCTGGGCCAGGATCGCACCGGGGGCGGTTGTCGCCAGCAAGAGCGATACGGCGGCAAAAGTCGGGCGCAGATATCCTTTCATGACGATAACCCCTATTGTCTGCCCTTTCGGGCAAGTGGACGATCCCCCGGCCCTGCTTCCCTGCATCGACAGGCCAGCCGAACGCAGCGCCCGAAAACGGCGTGCCCACGGGTGTGGCCTTGTCGTATACCCGGCAAGCGGCATGTCCTTGCCCAGCCGCGCTCACCCCCAGAACGGAGTTGTCCCGAAACCGGGCTGGCACGAAAGCCGGGGACACGAAAAACCGAGACCATCGCTTCACGATCCCGGCAACGCCCACATGCCAATACTTTCGCATGCAAACTAATAATTCAGGAAAATCCTGATTTACCGATTAACCGTGGTAACGATGTATGTAAATTGAGCGCGATTCCGGCCATCGTCAAATGGGTCAAATTGAGGACAGACTTTGCCGACCTCTGTTTTGATGTGTCGGAAAACAGACCATTTTCTGTTTATTTTATCGCCGTCCCGATGTTGAACGCTATTGCCGTGAGTGCAATTGAGCACAGATGATACTTACGCAATTTGCCTAACAGCGTTAAAAGGCACTCCGCAAATGACACCAGTCGAGTCGTCAGAAAGCAGGAGGGTGTGACAATGGAAGACCTGATGATGGAGTGCGATCATCTGACATCGCGCGAAGTGGAAGTGCTTCAACTCGTCGCCGCGGGCATGTCGGCTAAGGAAATTGCCCGCGAACTGGACATCGCCGCGTGTACCGTCACCCGGCATGTCGAACACGTGCGTCTCAAGACGCGAACGCGAAACCGCACGCACATGATCGTGCACCTTCTCAGCCGTGGCCTGCTGAACGTACAGCCTCAGCACGTCTGAAATCCCGGAACGCCGGGATCAAGCGATCGTCAGGTAGGGGTTCCTGACGCATCGCGGACCACCGGAACCAATTCTCTTGCAGCATCGGAAGCGGAATAGGTCATGGCATGACGACGCCTGGCGGGGCGTATCGGGCCAACCCTGTTCCGCATCGGGCTTGGGAACATTGCCCTCAGGCCGCGATCGCCTTGCGCCCGAGGGCTATGGTAAACGCGCCGAGCAGCAGTCCTGCAGCGAGGTGCGTCAGGAAATCCACCGGCGACAGTTCGACCGGATGGCAGAAACCCAGCAGCCCGAAGGACAGAAAGGCGATGGCGGTACCTGCCAGTGCCAGCGACCGCGCAGGTTTCAGCGCACGTGTCCGTCGCAGGGCAAGGATCGCGATGGCCACCATCGGGATACCCGCCGACAGCACGAAAAAGAAACAGGACGCACCATGTTCGGGCATCACATGGAGCGGGGCAGGCAGGTTCATGGTGAACACCGAAAGCCCTAGCCACGCGGCTCCCAGCCCCGCCAGCACCGCACCGCCCAGCCGCAGGCTGCGCCCGGCGACGCTGGCCGAAAGCGCCGCTGCGAAACTCGCAAAGCCCAGCGTCAGCGACAGCGCGATGTTCGCGAACGCCAGCCATGCCAGCGTACCCGTCCAGTCCGTGCCGGGGCGATAGGCCAGACGGCTCCCCGCGAAGCCCAGCACCAGCGCCAGTGGAATCCACAGCAGCAGGCGCTGCCAGACCGGCGCGATCCGGCGAACCGGCCCGGCATCGGCGCTCAGCGCATCGATCAGGGTATCGTGATCAACCATGTGTCCGTTTCCCATGTTCGCGCAGCTTCACCACCGCGCGATGCAACAGCGACTTGACCGCAGGCACCGAGAGCCGGCTTTCGTCTGCCGCTTCGTCCAGCGTCATGTCCTGCAACTTCACCAGTTCGACCATCCGGCGCTGGCCGGCGGGCAGCACCTTGAGCATGCCCTCCACCGCCTGCACCGTATCGATCGCCTCGAAGGCACGCTCGGCCATGTCGTCGACCGCTACGGGCAGATCTTCCTCGACCGCCATTTCCCGCCTCCGAGAGCGTCCCTGTTTGCGCAGAGCATCGACCGAGCGCGCAGAGACGATGGCCGAAATCCACGGCATCAGCGGCAGTTCGGGATCATAGGTATGCCGCAGTCGATGAACGGTCATCAGCACCTCCTGCACCACGTCCTCCGCCAGTGCTTCGTCGAAGACCCGCCGCCGCACGCGTATCCGCACCACCGGCACGAGCGCCCGCAACACCAGCCGATAGGCACGCTGGTCTCCATCCTGCGCCCGGCGCATGAAGCCGGGCCAGTCCTGTTCGGGGGGCAGGTCGTGCGCCATGCCTTCGTTACGTTACCTCGATTGCCTGCGTTGCGTGCTGGCCTGCGCTTGTCGCCTTGCCCCTGTCAAACCTTTCGACCGGAAGCAGCTTCCAGTGCGGAGACCGCCGTCTTCGTATCGAGCACCTGCGGCAGGATCACCGGATCGCCGCCCTGCGCCGAATAGACCAGATAGAGCGGCAGGCCCGAGCGGTTCAGCTTCGCCATCGCCGTCTCGATCCGGGGATCATAGTTGGTCGAGTCGGCGACCATATAGGTGGTGCCGGTACGGGCGATGGCATCCTTAAAGGCAGCGGTAGACAGCACCGCCTTCTCGTTCACCTTGCAGGTCAGGCACCAGTCGGCAGAGAAATCGACGAAGATCGGGCGGCCATCGGCCTGTGCCTTCGCGACAGCCTCGGGAGACCAGCGGATCGGGGCGCTGCTTGCGGCGGTGCCGGAGCCCGGTGTTGCGGCAGCGACTTGCAACACCTGCGGGGCTTGCGGTGCCCGCAGCGCGCTGCCCGGCGTGGCGACCAGCGCCGCGATACCGGCAAGGCCGATAACCACCAACCCCTGCTGCATGCGCGCCGGTTGTCCCATCATGCTGCGCCTTTGCGCAATGCCATAGACCCAGCCGACGAACGCCAGCAGCAGCGCGCAGCCCAGAATCAGCGCCAGCCCGGCGCTCCCGGTCTGCGCGGAGAGCACCCATGCCAGCCAGGCCGCAGCCGCCAGCATCGGGAAAGCCAGTGCGTGCTTCAGCGTCGTCATCCACGCGCCGGGACGCGGCAGGCGACGGGCCAGTGCGGGGCTGAACGAGACCAGCGTGAACGGTGCGGCAACACCTGCGCCCAACGCCCCGAAGATCGCTAGCGCCACCAGCGGAGACTGCACCAGCGCATAGCCGATGGCACCCGCCATGAACGGCCCGGCGCAGGGAGTGGAGACGACCACCGCCAGTGCACCGGTCAGCGCGGCGCCCAGCAGGCCGTCATGCCCGTCTGCGCTCTGGCCCATGCGCTGGATGCCGAGCCCGAATTCGAACAGGCCCATGAGGTTGAGTGCGGCGCCCAGCAGCACCAGCACCAGCAGCGCGACCACTACCGGTGACTGAAGCTGAAAGCCCCAGCCCACCGCCTGCCCTCCTGCCCGCAGCGCGATCAGCACGCCTGCCAATGCCAGCATCGCCAGCAGGCTTCCTGCGAAGAACGCGACACCTTCCGCCCGCATCTTCGCCGGATCGCCGCCCTGCCGGGCAAGGCCCAGCGCCTTGAGCGAAATGATCGGAAAGACGCAAGGCATCAGGTTCAGGATGATCCCGCCGACAAAGGCGGACAACAGGGCTACCAGCATGGTGGGCCTCTCTGGAAAAAGGGCAATGAAGTCGGGAAGGAACGCACGCGCGGCAAGCCGGACCAGGGTGCACGACAACGCGGCGTAAGCCGATGCGTCACACCCTGGCCGGACCGGAAACCGGGCAGCACTCAGGCGAAAGTCCGGTGAGACACGCTCACCGGCTCGCGCGTCAGCCGTGATGTGCCTTCCATGCCTGCACGGCGGCCATCGTCTTTTCGATATGCGCCTGCGGGTTCATGTCGGTGTAGGCGAGCAGGATCTTGCCATCGGGTGCAATCACGTAGGACGTGCGGTTCGACATCGCCTTCGGCGCGCCCTGCAGCATCACGTCATAGCGTGCGGCGATCTTCGCGCCCGGATCGGCGGCGACCGCGAACTTGTTGCGACATTCCGACTTCGAGAATTCGGCCACGCGCTCGACATTGCCTGCCGTTACCCCGATCACGCTCGCCCCCATCTGGTGGAACTTGTCGGTCGCCTCGGCGAACAGATGTGCCTCGATCGTGCAGCCCGACGTGAAAGCTGCCGGGAAGAAATAGAGCACGACGGGCCCCTTCTTCAGCGCCTTGTCGAGCGTCACGTCGAACGGCTTGCCGGCGAGCGCTGCGTGCAGCGTGAAATCGGGCGCTTTGGCGCCCTGCGGCAGCGCGGCAAAGCTGGGGCTCGGCAGGGCAGCCAGCGAGAGGCCGAATGCCAGCGAGGCGGCGAGGGTCTTGCGAAACGTCATCTGCGATACTCCAGCGTGAACAAGTTGTGAAGCGCCGCCATCAGGCACGCTTACCTGTCTATTCGCTTCATCCGCTCCAAAAGTTTCGCGAAAAAATGCAATGGGCGCGATTTTTTCGGGCGAGACCGAAAATGGAGATGGGCTTTGGCCGATCAATCCAGCTGCGTCAGGCACATGGAAGTCGCGCGGCCCCTGCCCTCTTGCCCTCTTGCCCTTCGCCAACCTTGCGGTAGCAACGCAATCCATCGCAAGAGCGCCTGCAAAGCAAAGCGCCCTACGCACTCTACAAACGGACTTACAGGCGATGGAATTTCTGTTCGAAATCCTCTTCCAGTTCATCGGCGAAATTGTGCTCCAGTTTCTGGTCGGCGTGTGCTTCGAACTGGGCCTGCGCGGTTTGGCACGGGTTCTGCGATGGGTGCCTACGCCGCCGATTGCAGCCGCGTGGATCACGTTGGGCGGTGTCGCCGCAGGGGGAATCAGTTTGCTGATCCTACCGCATTCGGCCCTTCACGCACCGGTCCTGCGACTGGTCAATCTCGCGGTGACGCCCACTCTGGCAGGCGCGATGATGATGGGGCTGGGGCGTTTCCGAGCGAGGAAGGGGCAGGCGCTCGTCCGCCTCGACCGCTTTGGTTACGCGTTCCTGTTCGCCTTCGCGATGGCGCTGACGCGCTATAACTGGGCGATTTAGAGGTTGCGCGAAAAATTCGAGGCAGAAGCGACGATCCCGCGCTCCCCGGCTAATCCAATTCCAGCACCACCGCCACCTCGTCTCCTTCTGCCAGGTCTTCTGCGGCGCGGACCGATCGCTTGACGGGCAACAGCCAGCCGCTCTCCTCGCTGCTCGGAAACACCGAGGTCACAAACTCGGTCTCACCGATCCGCGCCCTGACCTTGAGAGAACCGAACCCGCGCGAGACGCCCTCCAGCCGCCGCATCAGTGCCGTGGCGGAAAGCGCTTCGCCTCCCTCTCCGCCGATCGTCAGGAAATGCCAGGTGCCGCTGCCCGAACTGCCGGTCCAGCGCCACAAGGCGCCTGTGTGCATCACGGTTTCGCTCACGGTATTGTTCAATCCGCCGGAACCGGACGGATCGGCACCGGCACATTACAGGCATCCACCCCACCTGCCGGATGAATGTAGAACGCATCCCTGCGGTTTGCGCGGGCATGGAGATAAGCGGTAAAGCTGCTGCTGTCGGTGGAGAGATATTCATAACCCGCAAGACCCGGCACATCGCTGCCGAGACGTACCGAGACAATCGGCGTACGCTCTGCCGCCGTCTTGTAGAAACCCATCTCTCCTGTCCCGCGCGGCAGCGAGGAAAGGTTTTCCATTCCGGCAATGATCCGCCCGACCAGCGCGATGTTGCGGTCCAGTTGGCGCGGCGCCTGTCCGATCACGGTGTAAAGCTCCGCCCCCGTGCCGGTATCCGGAGAGTTGTTGCGACCGACGCCGACCATACCATAGCAGTGCAAGGGCCAGTTGTGCGCCTGCGCGCTCGGCTTGGCGAGCATGTCGCGCCCGACCGGCCAGCCCTTCCAGAACTGGGCGAGGCCATAGGGATCTTCAAGCGCATTGACCCAACCCCGGGCCGGATCGCGGATCGGCTGGGGCGTGACCGCCGGGACTTCGTATTGCGCCTCCGGCCCGATCATCAACCCCTTGGGCAACGGCTTCGCCTTGCCGGGCGTCTCGCCATCCGGATCGCCCCATTGCACGACGTAATTGTCCTGCACCCTCACCACCGCGATGCCATCGAACCAGTGCGCGGCGATCAGCTTGCGGATGTTGCCCACCCACCCTTGCGAAAACGGCGCGGGCATCAACTGTATCACCACCCGTCGCGCGTGCCCGGCAGCATCCGGCGCCAGGTCCATCACCATCAGGTCCGACGGAGCGATTCGCGCCCAATCCGCTGCCGGCGCCCCGGCAACGACGTCGTTGGGCGTTACCGGCTTGGAAGGTTGCTTCCCTCCTGGTGCCGCCAGCGCCAGCACCGGGGCCAGAAAGGCAAGCGAAACCGCAGCAGAACCGAGCTTCACGCGCGAATAAGAACAAGAGTTTGCCATGAAGCGACGATGCCACGCGACAAGCGCTTGCGAAACCCCCGCACCACGATAGGGAGCCGCCTCCAGTGCATGCGGAGCGGTGGCCGAGTGGTCGAAGGCGCTCGCCTGGAAAGTGAGTATACGTCAAAAGCGTATCGAGGGTTCGAATCCCTCCCGCTCCGCCATTTACTCATCCAAACCAAGCTATAACGGTCCCAAAATCATAGATTTTCGGGCCTTTTTGCTGTATCCCTCGTCCATAGCTGTCCCGTTTTGTTCCTCCCCAGCCTCGGGGTATTGGGGGCAAAATGCGGGGTATCGAAATCGGAGGTAGGGGTATCGTGCTCACAGATCGGGAAGTGAAGAACGCCGCGCCGAGGGATAAGGCCTATAAGCTCGCGGATTCGGGCGGCCTGTTCCTTCATGTCGCAAAGACCGGGACGAAGACCTGGCGCATGAAGTTCCGGTTTCAGGGGGTAGAGCAACTGCTGACCTTTGGGCCATACCCCGAGGTAAAGCTGAGTGAGGCGCGCGACAAGCGCGACGATGCGCGGCGCCAGATCCGCGAGCATATCAATCCGGCTGGTGCCCGGCGGCGCGCGCAGGAAGCGAAGGAGCAGGAGAAGGCTGAGCTGGCCAAGCTCATTAACTTCGAAACCGCCGCGCGCGACTGGTTCGCCCTCCAAGCGCCGCGCTGGGCCCCGGTGCACGCGAACGACGTGATCACCAGCCTAGAGCGTGACGTGTTCCCTCGCTGGGCGCAAAGCCTCTGGTTTCCATCGACGCGCCAGCCGTGCTCAAGACGCTGCGCGAGGTCGAAGCCCGCGGATCGATAGAGACAGCCAAGCGCCTGCGTCAGCGCATCTCCTCGATCTACGCCTATGCGATTTCCGAGGGCATCGTGTCGATGGATCCGGCCGCCGTTGTCGGCAAGGCGCTGAAGCCCCTGCCGAAGAAAGGTAAGCAGCCTGCGATCACCGATCCCGACGAGGCGCGCCAGGTGCTGATCGCTGCGGAGGCTTCCGGTGCATCGCCGGTGACGAAGCTTGCGTCGCGCTTGCTGGCGCTGACGCAGGCGCGCCCGGGCATGGTGCGCGGTGCAGAGTGGAGCGAGTTCGAGGGCATCGACTGGGAGGACAAAGCCTTCGGCCCCGCCCTTCCCCTCTGGCGCATCCCTGCCGCGCGCATGAAGCTGGTGATGGACCTGAAGGACGAGCAGAGCTTCGAGCACCTCGTGCCGCTCTGCTGGCAGGCTGTCGACGTCCTGCGCGCCGTGCGCCGCCTCACCGGGCGCGGTCGGCTGGTCTTCCCCGGTCAGCGGCATAGCCATCGCCCGCTCAGCGAGAACGCGATCGGCTATCTCTACAACCGCGTTGGGTTCTTCGGCCGCCATGTGCCGCACGGCTGGCGCTCGTCCTTCTCCACGACGATGAACAGCATTGCCGTGAAGCAGAAGCGGATCGCCGATCCTGCCGTGATTGAACTTATGTTGGCGCACGTCCCGGAGAACAAGGTGAAGGCGGCCTATGACCGCGCCGGGCATATGGAGCGTCGGCGCGAACTGTCGCAGGAATGGGCCGATCTGCTCATGAAGAGCATGGCCCCGGCGGACGAGCTGCTGGGCGGGGCTAGGCGGAATGGATAAGTTTCCGACACCATCAAATTTTTGCTCTCAGCTAGTTATTATCTCGCCTTGTTCCATTCTCGAGCACGATCAATCTTGTCGAATTGGCCGGTAAGCCCCCAGTAAGCAAATTTGATTTTCCCAGGGCTCGAGAGTGGATGGCCTGATTTTTCCCAGCGGTTGTAGAGCGCTGCAAATTCGCAATATACCGAGCCCTTTTTAGCTTGGGCCCCCTCAATGAAATCACGCGAGTTCTCGAAATCAGTCATAAACTGGTTATGGAACCATCTTTTGTAGAAATCCTCGTCAAACAGCTTTCGACGAATACCTAGCGATGTCATCTCGTAGATGTTCAATTGCTGTAAAACAAGCTCACGGTCTTGGTGATTTTCGACTGTGGCATCCAAAAGGCTCGCAATCTTGAACGGATCGCTGGGATCTTTGTCCCTACGGATTACTTTCTTAAAGTCGCCATAGCGCTCTTGCGCGAAGCTATCCATCAGCGTCTTCATCACCATGTCTAAGGTTGCCCGGCGGCGATTGGCCGCTCGTGTATGCCGAAAAACGAGCAACGCAACGATTGCGGTCACAATAGCCGTACACGCCCCAACTGCCGGCGCGGCGTCCTTCCAGCTGGTCAGCAGCTCAAACATCTTACCCCCATACGAAAAACGCCCCGGCTTATTAGGCCGAGGCGTCCGCATCAAGATGCTTATTGTACGGGCTTAGGCTTAGTCGCCACCCCAGCCCTCGAATTTGGACGTCATCTTCAGCATAGTCGGTCTCCTCTTACCGTTTGCCCAGCTTACCCGTAACAGGTGAATAAACACTGACTCTGTCACTCACCTGAAGACGGTATTGCTAAGGGAAAGCTATGTATGGCCCTTGGATCTGTCAAACGCATTTATAGCAAGCACGTTCCCTGACTGTCTCTCCGATCAAGACACCCGCCAGGGTTGAAGTTGCATGTGAAGTCAGGCCCCAAGGTCCGAATCACCTTACGGCGCCAATAGCCACAACTCTCTACCCTTGCTAGTGCGCAAATTGCTCATCATGAAACGGTTTGCCGCCGCTTTGGCGCCCTTTGGTCAGAAGATTGCGGAAACACCTAACTCAACTCGCACAGGAGCAAACGTAGGGCGAACAAAGACTTCTCGGGACGATTATGGACGGATTTCCCCTCCGAACTTCTCAATCCAAGCTACAAACTTGCCCGCCCTCGCCACCCCATAGGATCGGCCACCCAAGCATCGATATCGCTCTCATACCAAGCAACCAGCCCTGCGCTGATCTTCTCCTGCGGAGGAAATGTCCCAGCCGCGATCCGGTTGTAGATCGTGGTGCGCGCGAGGCCGGTCCGTTTGGTGACGTCGCGCAGGCGAAGCAGGTTGTCCTTTCGGCGGTCGGTCGTCATTGCTCCAGCGCTTCCCCGAGATCATTGAGCCTCGAAATCATTTCGTTCGCGTCCCAGACTTCGTCATAGTCGTCGTCGTGCGAATTGCCGGATCGGTGGTATCGATAGACAGATCCCGCCTCCTCCTCGATCCGCTCCAGCCGCCGAACGTATTCCTTTTGTTCTCCATTCACTTCCTCAATTGCGGAGATGCGCGCCAGCAGCGCCTTCTCAAGCGGGGACAGATCTCCCGCCGCCCGAGCCTTCGCCAGCTCGACGGCGAGGTCGTGCTCGGTGGCGCTAATCATCGCGCGTGGCCTTCGTGAATCGATTGCAGGCCTTCATTGTCTTCGGCTTGGAACCGGCTCGCATGCCCTCAATCCACACCGTGCAATCGGTCGTGTTAGCAATCCGTTTCGGGGCGCCATGGATGACTGTGGCTTCGGCTCGACGTAACTCGTCAGCGATGTCGCCAAACGCCGGCAAAAGCGCGTTGAGGGGCGTTGCGACCGCAATTGCGGCTTGGTTTGCCATTGGGTGATCCTTAAAATATTGAAAGGTATTGAATTTGTTGATCGTCGGTTGATGATGCTCGCACGATGAGTAATGACAAGACGGCGACCATTCAGCGGTTTAAAAGTTGGGTAGTAATGGACCTCGGCTGGGCCGTTCGCGTGGGCGAAGGCACCTCGATGCAGACGATATTAATCTCGAGAGATATTCTCCCGACGGCGGCCAAGAAGCTTGCCCCCCTTGGAAGATATGATTGGCGACGCCAGTGACGCTCTGTTCGATGAAATTGAGCGCATGCTTCCCCAAAAATTGAAGGCGGCGCGCCCAGGTGCACCATATGCCGCCGTCGTTCGTGCAGAGAATCTGCGCGATTGGCCGCCACGGGACACGTCATACTAAACAGCGTCACCGCGCCATGCTTGATCTCCGTCTGTTTCTGGCACTTCCTCGTAGGCCATCATCAGCGCATCACGAATTGCGCTGGCGCGCGTATCGCCACCCCGCAGGCCGGTCAGGAAGCTGCCCCATTCTTCAGCAGTGTATCGCTTGAGCGCCTGGAGCAGCCGATCCGGATCAAACGCGGCTGGCGGAGATGCCAGAACCTTCACCAGACCAAGGAAGATGGAACCGGAATGGATCATCTTCTGCTGGGGAAAGGCTTCGGCCAGGTTTGTAAGCGCCGCCGACACAATGATGGCACCGTGCTTGCGCAGCGTTGTCGCGATCGAAGCCGTGAAGGCGATGTCTCCAGCGCTCCATGCCGCAACAGCGGTGTTGCGCGCGACGGTCAGGCCCGCATCGGTAACGAGCTGCTGGATCTCCAAAGCATCAGCATCTGATGCAGCCAGTGCGGCATGAAAGTCGTCCAGCCGGTTCATCGGCTTGCGTGCTCGATTCATGGCAACGAACATCGCGGCCTCGTCGGCGACGCTGCCGTAGACACCGACGCAGCACGGCAGGAACGGGATATCGCCGCGCAGCTTGGCCGCAGCCAGCCGGTGCTGCCCATCGATCACCCATAGCGATCCGTCATCGCGCTTGGACACGACCAGCGGCAGACACATGCGCCAGTCCCAGCCGTTCGCAATCCGCTTGATGAGCGCCATGCTCGCCCCGTTGTCGGTCGAGCGCTGATAGCTGTCGTCAAGGTTCAACTCGGCAGGGTTACGGTTCTCGACCGAAGGCGGATTTCCCTTGGCGACTGGCCACCTTTTGGGGGTGGTGCTCTGAGCGGTGACCAGCCGGGCAGAAACCGCAGATTTCTGTGGCTTTTGGGTGGTGATCTCGCGCTTCCCCGGCGGGGTGATGCGGGTGAGTTCCTTTTGCTCCGAATCCACCTTTCCAATCGCAGATTTCTGCGCTTCTGGAGTCGATTTCCTCAGCGATTCAGGCGCGCGCAAATCCATGGCACGGATACGGCGCGAAATGTCGTCGGTATCGTCGTCGCGCGGAGCGACTTCGGCCTCCAGTGACCGGATTGGCTTGATGCCCTTAGCCTCCGGTACCGCGCCGTAAGCGCCGCTCTCCTTGGCCTCCAGATCTGCCAGGAGCGCACGCGCTTCGGCTGGATGGCATGTGTAAAGATCGCCATTACGATCCACTACGATATTGCCCACCAGGACGCGTGACTGCACTTTTTTGTCACCGACGCGGGTGTGCATGACGAACGTGCCGTTGGCGTCGCGCTTGCCGACCATCTTCGGCTTGATCCATTCGGGGATCGTGTTGGACCCCTTGTTGATCCATGAGGGCGGCAGAGCGGTCACTGGCGCCTCCACTGCGCCCGACGGCGCTTCGGCTTGAGCGAGCCCGCCACGACGATGCGCACGGCGGCCGGAAGCCCAGGCGTGTCCATCAGCTCGGCAAGCAGCGTCGTCGCGCAGTCGCTATCCGCGCAGCCGATCTCGGGATGGAACCACGGGTGCAGCGTACCGTCGGTGCCGATCGAGACGCCGCCGTTGATCTTGTTCCATGCGAGGAGCCAGCTTTCGGCCAGCAGCGGCGAGGCCGGGGGGCACGACCCCGCCACTGCTGACACTCCCGCTCGGGGGGCGGCGGGAACTGGATTGAGGGGCGCGGTCATGCTGCGATGCTTCCGTTGCTCAGCAAGCGCTGGCCCAGATCGCAGGACTGGAGATCGGCATAGATGCCGTGCCAGAATGCGGTATCTTGGGTGCCGTCATCGCAGAACTCACGCGTGCTGACCGCGAAGATCGAACCGCCCGGCTCGTGGCCATGCTGCTCCAGAATCTCGACGTACAGCTTCACGATCAGGTCGCCCAACTGCTGAACGCGGGTCTGCATCAGACCGAAGAAGCGCGCGCCATGAAGCGCATGCTGAACCGTGTCGTCGATGTCGCAAGTCTCGGTTGCGTCCATCCATGCGATGTACGACGCGCGCCACGCCTCGAAGGCGGCTGCCATGGTCGGGGAAATGACAGTATCCATGGTCACGCAGCCTCCGATTGAAGGGCGCGGCGGATATCGTTGCAGGTGCGCTCGACAGCTTCCAATTGGTCGCGCATCGCTTCCGCCGTTTCGTCGATCACTTCGGAGCAGATGCGCACGCGAGCTGCTTCACAGTCCGGCGGTAGATCCTCAGACACCTCATCGATGACACGCGACATCTCGATAATGCGGGTGCAGCGGCTTTGAGCCTCGATCGCGAATTCAGCGATTGAGGTAAGCCGGGCCAGCATGGTCGCATCGGGTGCCGGAGGCACGCCGACAGATGCGATCTGCTCATGCATCACGCCGAGCATGCTTTCGATAAACTTGATCTGGCGGCCCTGATCAGGTGTTCCGCTCGGGATGACGAGCCGCCCGTCTTCGGTCAGGCCGCAGCATTGCCGATGCAGGCTGTAAATCGTCTTGGCGATAAGATCCGCTGTGTTTCGCGGATTCCAAGCCTGCAATGCGGCAAACGTCGCATCGACCAAAGCATCGGGCCCCGACTTGACGGCAGCCGTATAGGTCGTGACCGCGACGAGCAGAGCGGTGCTGACGCCTTCTGGCAGATCGGGCAGGCTGTAGACCACTTTCGCCACATCGGGCTCGTCGATGCGGGTGAACTGAAAAGCCATGGCTCAGGCCTCCGTGAAAGAGCGGAGACGCGCGCGGTTCGCGGCGGTCTCGGCCTCGGTGAGTTTGGGCGGCGTGCGGGCGATCTCGAAGGCGACGTGCAGGCCGAGCCACTGGATTTCGATGCGGGAGACCTCGCCCCAGCTTTCATCGGTGAAGTGATGGCACTGGCTGTCGATGCGCGGGACTTCGGTGCGGAGGATGGCCCAATGGGGAATGAGATTGCCCATGGGTCAGGCGCCCTTCCCTGCGGTCAGCGTCTCGACGTCAGCGATGATATAATCGAAGAAGCCGTTATTTCCGACGGTGTCGGTGGCGTGCATAATCCGCATCTTTTCCCGGACGGCTTCCATGTCGGGCGCCGGGCAGGCGATGAGGCGTTCGAGCGCGGCGCTTGAAAGCTCGCCATCTAAGCTCTTCTCTTCGGCTGACATCGCGCTGGTGTCGGTTGAGTCTGCCGCGCGGTAGGCGGCAAGCTTGATTTGCCATTCATCGGCTCGACGGAGCAAAGACACTGCGCGGCGCATTGGCGGAGTGGGTTCGGGGATGCTGTCGGGAAGTAACGGGATCAGCCCATCAGCGACGCCTTGGCACAGGGCCAGACCACGACCAAGCGAAGACGTCAAAGTCATTAGGCTGGTCGCTGCTCCGACGAAATTCGTCAGACCACGCGCCTCTGCCTTGCTGAGAATTTCATGTCCGATCAGCGCATCCAGTTGGTGGATCGCTTCGATGCTCTCCCCCAGCCATTCTGCGACGTCAGCCGCAGCGCTGGAGGGCGATGTGATGGAAATCCCGAGTTCGATCCCCGAGACGAACGGCACTTTGACGCCGCTGAACGGTGTAGTGTGACGCATGAAGCCCTCCTGCGATGGTGAAGCAGGAGGTTGGCTAATGCTGGCCCGAGTATCCGGCGGCCGAGCGAGTTTCCCTTACCTGCGCATCGGAGGGTCAGCGGCCCGGGGGCGATCGTCTCCGATGCCCTAAGGGTATGTCCAAATCGGAAATAGTGTCAATGCAGTTAATGTCCGCATTGGAAATATCGTCATAAAGGCACAAATGCGCCCTTGGCCATTCCGATAACGGTAAACTGCTCGCGCCCGAGGCTGATCGGCTGATGCTCGGGGTTCGACGAGCATGGTTCCAGCCGAGCTGGATCCGAACGGAAGAGCTTGATTGTCGTCTCGCCCTCAGAATTCATCACCGCGTAAACCTTGCCTTCACGTAGGTCGGCCTCATGAGGATCAATAACTACATATCCGCCATCGGGAATGATCTTGTCCATACTGTCGCCGCGCGTACGCAAGGCGAAAGCGGCCTCGCTGAGCCCCTCAACGGGAGGAAAGATCATATCCTCCCGGTGTTCAATGGCTTCACGCCAATTTCCAGCTGCAATCTCGCCAACAAGCGGGATCAGGAACGGGTTGGCTGGTCGCGCTGGCTCTTGGCTAAGAAGCGCGCTTTCCGAAATGTCGAATGCGGCGGCAAGTCGCTCAATCCAGCCGAGATCAAGCCGCCGCTGCGACTTCTCCAGCTTCATGATCTGCGGCGCGGTGGTTCCGGCGCGCTCAGCCAGCTCTGCCAACGACCAGCCGCGTTCGGCACGGAGTGCGCGCACACGGTTCGGGATCGCTTCACTTAAATTCGACATCAATTGTTCCCTTTGAGGCACCTCCTTGTATCCAATGCGGATATTAAGAAACAGTGCACAAAATGGACACTCAGACTGTTGCGATATGTCCAAATAGGAAATACGATGGTCTCATGCAGCTCAAAGACTATCTCGTCGAGGCGGATCTCACCTACGACGAATTCGCCAAACAGATAGGCGCCGCGAACGCGGGCGTCGTCGCGAAGTACGTCGCTGGGCGCCGCGTACCTCGGCCGCAGTTTATGAACGCGATTGCGAAGGCTACCGATGGAAAAGTTCAACCCAACGATTTTTTTACTGCGGCAGGCGCCTAACCATGCGCTGCACACCCAGCCCGCAGTGCAAGCCCGCCGGCCAAGAGACGGACGGCGAGCAACATAGAGCGCGCCATGAAGGTCCGCGCCCTATCATTCAGCCGCGTTCGGATATCTCCTTTACCCCTCTGCGTATCGCGCGAGCAGGATCGATATCGAGTTTAGCGTCGTCACAAGATTGCCCGCATGCTGGGCGGCCCCGATGGCGTCGTCTGCCCGCTCGGCTATCGATTTCAGAGCGTCTGACAAAGTCTGTGCGTCGTCCTTCAGCAGCAACTCGCTTGCTGCCGCTGATCCCGCCAGCGCAGCGACGCATTTCACCATGTCGACCATCATGCCATTTAGAAATTGCACGTCTCGATCCATTTGAAAGCTCACTTCGTGCTCGTGTCGGAGCAAGCACAGTGACCGAACTGCCGGGCGTGGGCAACTGCGCTCGGCAGGGAGGGCGCGCGTGACCGACCTTCACAACGTCGAAGCGGAAGCGATCGTGCTGGGCGCCGTAATGTCCAGCGGCGGCGAAGTCATCGACATGGTAGCGCAGATCCTCCGCCCGCAGGCGTTCTATGAGCCCATTCATCAGCGCATCTATGCCGCCGTCCTTTCGGTGCATGCGCAGGGCAAAGCCGTCACGCCGGTCGCGTTGCGCCCTCTGCTCCAAGATGACCCCGGATTGCCGTCGCTTGGGGGCGTCGGATACCTCGGTCGGCTGACCGGTGACATTCGATCCCTGATGAACCCTCAGGACGTGGCCGAGCAGATTGCCGATCTGGCGGTCCGGCGGCAGATGCGCGCCCGGTTCGCGGAAGCCTCGGCAGCGTGCGCCGACATGTCGATGTCAGTCGATGCGATTGCAGCCAGCGGCGAGATGCCGATCGATGCCACGCCCGGTATCAACTCGCGCACGTACTCGCTCGGCCAAGCCTTCACTTCGGCGAACGACCGGATCGACAGCATCCAGCGCGGGCAGATCGCGCCCGGCGTCCGCCTTCATGGCCTGACAGACTGGGATGACATCACCGGGGGCATGCATCCCGGCGCCTACATCCTTGTCGGCGGACGGCCCTCCATGGGCAAGACAGCCCTTACCCTGAGCGTCGCGCGCCGCGCAGCCATGGCTGGGCACGGTGTCCTCTACGTCAGCCGGGAAATGGACATCGTCGAGTTGATGCCGCGCATCCAGGCCGATTTGCTCCATGAAGCCGGAGGCCACGCCAGCTTTCAGGAGATCCGCGACGGCCGCCTGTCCGATGCCGACAAGCGCCTGCTGCGTGAGATCGAAGCCGAAGTGCAGGACTGGCCGTTGACCATCATCGACCCGGAAGCCTTCGGCGCCGACCAGATCAATCTGGTGATCCGCCAGCAAGCCCGCCAGTTCGAACGCCGAGGCCAAGCACTCGGTCTGGTCATCATCGACTATCTCGGACTGATCGACCCGCCACCGGCCACCAATCGCAACGAGGAAGTGACGGCGATCAGCAAGGCGATCAAGAGCGCGGCGCGCGTGAATCGCATTCCCATCATCGTGCTTTCCCAGCTCAGCCGCGGCGTCGAGCAGCGCGAAGACAAGCACCCCCAGCTTTCCGACCTGCGCGACAGCGGATCGCTCGAACAGGACGCCGACATCGTGATCTTCGTCTACCGCGACCAGTATTATCTAGAGCGCGCCGAGCCCGACGTCACCGACACCAAGCGCCGGGAGAAGTGGGAGCAGGACATGGCCGCTGCCCGCGACAAGATGGAAGTCTATTCGGCGAAGAACCGGCAGGGCGCGCTGTGTCGTCGCAAGCCATGGTTCTTCGGACGGCACCAAGCAGTGCGCCCGGCGAACTTCTATCAGCAGGGAGGCTTCTGATGGCCGACAGGCTGCCATCACTGCCTCTCTTCGTCGACGACTACGAAGGCGCAACCGCCCACCTCACGCTTGAGGAGGACGGAGCCTATATGCGCTTGCTGCGCCTGTGTTGGCGCACGCCACGGTGCTCGATTCCCGACGACCATGAGTGGATCAAGCGCCGCCTTCGCGTCGACCAGGACACGTTCGATCGGGTCGTGGCTCCGATCATCGACGAGTTCTTTAAGCGTTCCAGAGGACGCATATTCCAGAAACGTTTGCTGCAAGAATTTGAGTACGCAAACGATAGGAAAGCCAAGCGCAAAGAAGCTGGAAAAAAGGGTGGCACTGCTAAGGCTCTTAAAGATAAGGATAAAGCGCCTAGCAATGCTAACCTTTTGCCAGAGCAAAATAGTAGCAATGCTGTAGCACCCAGACCAACCCCAGACCAGACCATAGATAGTAAGAAAGAAGGAGCTATCGCTCCTTCTCGTGAAACAGCGTTGCCGGTGGTTATCGACCAGCCGGACGACACGCAAATCGCCTTCGACCGCCACGATGCCCTGCGCCGGGAGTTCGTGCCCAACGCCCGCGCCGTCGACCTGAGCCCGGAACGCAAGCGGCATCTGGCCGCCCGGCTCAAGGACGTCGGCGGTCTCGAAGGCTGGGCCGATACGCTCGCCATCATCCGAGGATCGCCGTTCCTGCGCGGGGAAACCTCCCGCAACGGTTTCGTCGCCGTAATCGACTGGCTGCTCAAGCCCGCAAACCTCCGCAAGGTCCGAGAAGGAAACTACGATCATGACGAACACGCCCAGCCGCACCGCGCCGTCACCCGCCCCAGTCCCGTTCCTCGGAGCCCCATCGCTGGCATCACTGCCGCATGGGCTGGCCGAGGCGTTGACTGACACGCCCAAGGAATGGATTTTCGATGGCGGCCCGGCCTGGCGCCCGGAGAAGGCGCTCGATGCTCTGGATGCGCTCGGTGTCGAAGCTCGCGTGCCAGCGTTCCTGACCTCGCTGCAGGCCACCTGCGCGCCAGCCGATCCGCTGTGGTTCGGCCAGCGGCTGGGAGCGCTGTTCGTGCTGTTCAATCCGACCCGTGCGGTTGAGCCCGACGCGTTCCGGCTGTGGAACGACGAGGCGACCCGGCTGCTATCGGACTTGCCGCACGACATCGTTGCACATGCCATCGACGAGGCAATTCGTCGGTGCCCCCATGGGTTCATGCCGTCGGTAGGAGAGATCCGGCGAATTGCCGATCCGCTGGTTACCGAACGCGCCGAGCAGATCGACCGCTTGGGCAAGATGGAAGTGGCGTTGCTTGATCCAGTTGCGACCGAGCAGCGGATGCACCGTCGGCGCGACCAGGAGGCGCATCTCCGCGCCATGGCTGGCTTGGCGAACCAAGAGGGCAAATGAGCATCCAGCCGCCCCGCACCCCCGCGTCGGCACTGCGCGAGATAGCCCGCACCTTGCGCCGCCTCCGCCCCGACTGGCGCGACCCCGAGCGCTACTTCGAGAACCGATCCGAGATTGAAAACCGCCTGCGCCGGCTGGCGCGAGAACTGGACCAAACGACAAATGGCTAAGCCGAAGAACCGCAAGAAGAAGCAGATCAAGACGGCGAAGGCTGATCTCGTGCTCAAGACCGAAACTCAGCAGTTCGATCCAACTCCGGAGCAGCGCCAGCACGCTCCGTATCATCGCGACGAAATCCTCCACGTCGAAACCTTCACCCGCGCCATCGTGCACCGGGTTCGCCATGTCTCGTCGTTTCGGGCCATGCGGGACAAGGAACAGATTTCGGACGATCAGTATCAGGCCGCCCTCGAAATCGCCTTCGTCGCCGAAATGATCGAGCGCAATGTATCGGTCCGGGGGGCAAGCCTCGAAGCGCGTGTGGATCATTCAGGCTCGGCACGAAACGCCTTGGTCGAACGGCTCGGCTTAATCCGTGCGGAGAAGGCCTACACGGATTGGCGCCAGACGTTGCCCATGCCCAAGCGCATGGTGATCGACATGGTCATCGAGGACGTATCCCTTGTTTCCATTGCCCGCCGTTACCGCGTCGGCTGGATTAAGGCGCGCAAATGCCTGCTGGCCGCACTGGATCGTTGGGAAAACATCCGGGCGAAGACATGGAAGGATGTCGACGAGCGCGACGTGCTGTGGCGGTATGCCCGGCTGGGCGACGGCGAACTGCGTTAATTCGCGCAATATCGCTTCCTAAGCGCGCCTAGTGCCCGATAAAGGCAGAAGTCTGTAGCTGGTCAGAAAGTACGCCGCCTCCCGATGAATTTTTTTACTATCGCAGATCCTGGAATAGCGGCGGCGCTGATGACTGGTCGTAAAACCGAAATGCGGGTCACACTTCGCAGTCCTCTGGCGTCTATCCGCCCCTTCGATCAGGTTTGGGTGCGTGAGGCCTGTATCCCTGCCCGCTACGAAGACGGCACAGTATATTCGACCTCTCTAGCGAAGGCAGATCTGGTGATCTTCCCGGACGGTTGGCGACGGCATCGCGACGGCAGGAACGAGCCCGGCCGTCCACCGAAACATCCCGACTATCAGTGGCTCACGGCCATGCACATGCCGCAATGGGCTTCGAGGATCGCCCTAACCATCGAATGGTCACGCGCCAGCAAATTGCAGCAGGCGACGACCAGGGAGTTTCGAGCGGAAGGGGTCGCCCCTATGCTGGGCGGCCTTCTGTGGCACTTGCCAAAATCTTCCCCCAGGGTGTTCCGCACTGCGCGAGCCGTCTTCTCTTGGTACTGGGACTTGCACCACAGTCTATCGGGGGATCTCTGGAGCGATGACCCGGAGGTTGTCGCCTTAGGATTCCGGGCGCAGTGTCTGTAGAACTTTAGGGTTGACCAACAACGATAAGAAGCGCACCTTACCACCACTGAGATTTGCGCCCGCAGCCGGAAACGGTGAGCGGGCGTTGCTGTATCTGGCTTAGATAGTCTCACCCAAGCGAGGGTCAGCCGGATCGTATCCGCTTTCAAGCAGCTTTGCCTGAGCACAAAGCGCGACTGCCCGCTCACGGTGCGCATAGACGCTCAGCATGCTGCGACCCTTACGAACCGCTTCGTCTGCCCTGCGGGTTTCATACCGAGCCTGCCGCACCAGCTGATCAATTACGTTTGTCACTGAGCTTCACCGTCTGTCCATGCGAGCGCGAGCTCGCCAATGGTCGGTGAAGATAATTCGCGGATATTCGTTCCCGGCTGAGAGAATGGTTTCGATCTACCGCCGTGGCTTAACGTCGGATTGATCCCGGTCGGCCTCTTCAATTCTGCGAGGTCGCCCGATGGTCAGTCCGCTGTCTTCCCATGGTTCGCTGTCAGCAGGGTCATCTCTGAAGCTAACCCGGCGAGGTCAGCGCTTTGACGTCCGATTTATGGTAGTTAGTCTGAACCCTGAGGAGCGCGCGCCTTTTTCTCCATGGCATTCCGGTCCGAAACGGGGTTGTTGTTCCAACTGACTTGAATGCTTGCCGAGCAGTGATTGCAGGCAAAGGTCTTATCAAGACCCCGCTCAGCTATGGTCCGGTTACCTACACCATTGCCTTTGTTCTGGAGGGCAGACTTTCGGCCATGATCGAAGCAATTTACACAAAGCCAATGCGGTGGCTCGGCGTTCTCCATTCCCAACTTCGGCACATAGGCGAAGGCTCCTCGTCCTATGTCGTGAAGCGCATATCGCTCTTTCTCTGCCGACCAGTCTTTAAGCTTCACAATCTGATCTTCGAGATCGCGTATGCGAGCAGCAGCCGCCGCCTCGCTGGCCTGCGCATTCGCCAAGGCTTGGGTCGCTTCGATAAGGGCTCTCTGGAAGTCGAGCTTGACCTCATTAAGCTTCGCCTCAGTGAAGGAAGCGTTGAGGCCCTTAACGATGTCAGACATCGCCTTAAGGCTGCCAAGCGCAGCACTGAGTTCGGCTAGCATTCCCACCCCCTGAGTCGTCGCGAGCCTGAGGTTAGCGCTGTTGGCTTGGGAGTCTAGGTGGAGGGTGAGATTGGCCATCCGTACGCGGAGCATGGCATGACCGCAGCCCCCACCTATCGAGACATCACCAAGCCTTGGTATGGCACGGCGCAATGGAAGCGCAGGCGTCGCGAGCAGCTGACACGAGAGCCGCTTTGCTGGATGTGCCAGCGTGATGGCGTTGTGACTGCCGCCACCGTCGCCGACCACGACCCACCGCATCGCGGTGACCGAACCGCCTTCTTCACCGGCCCCCTCAAGTCCCTGTGCAAGCGCCACCACGACAGCGACAAGGCCCTGATTGAGAACGGACGAGGAACAAAGCGCATCGGATCGGACGGTTGGCCGGTCGATGACGCGTGATCGTTCAGAAAAGTCGCGCGAAACCTGCCAAATTGACCCTGCCTGACCCATTTCGTTCAGGAAATGGGGGGGTATCCTGAATTTGGGGGTTGAGAGGGCCTCTGGCGCGCGTGAGCCTAAAAAAGCGCAAAGCCAGATTGATTGTCGGAGTTGCTCAATATGGCCACCCGTGGCGCGAAGCCGAAACCGGCAAAGCTGCGGCTGGTAGACGGTACACACCGCACTGCCCGTCACGGTGACAGCGCTGAAATGCGCGATGCAACCGAGGCAGCTGCAACCAGCTTCGGCAAGTTGGTCAAGCCCGCGCACCTGAAGGGTGAAGCGGCGAAGGCCTGGAAGAAATTTATCGACCCGGCCGCCTGGCTGGATGGATCGCGCGAACCAGCCGCGATCGCCTTCTGCGAATTGTGGAAGGAGTTTCTCTTTAACCCGACCGGCTTCCCGGCGTCGAAGCACGGCCAGATGCGCGCCTACATGAGCGAGCTCGGCCTGACCGATGAGCGCAATCGTGGGGACCATGCCACCGAGAAGGAGAAAGACGAGTTCTTCGGTTCCGACTGACCGGGGGACGCAGTTCGCGCTGGACGTTGCGGCCGGCAAGATCATCGCCGGACCGCATGTACGCAACGCCTGCCGCCGTCATCTGGACGATCTGCAGAAGGGGCACGAACGAGGACTGACGTACTCGGTCGAGAAGGCCGAGCGCGTCTGGCGGTTCTTCGAGACAAAGCTGCGCCTGAACGGCGGGCAGTTCGAGGGCAGGCCCTTCACGCTGCACCCGTCGCAGGCGTTCAAGCTCGGCTGCCTGTTCGGCTGGCTGCGCGCCGATGGCACTCGCCGTTTCCGGCGCGCCTACATCGAAGAAGGCAAGGGCAACGGGAAGTCGCCCTTCGCCGGTGGCGTCGGGCTGTACGGCATGATGGCTGATGACGAGCCGGGCGCCGAGATCTACGCCGTTGCGGCACACCGCGACCAGGCAAAGATCCTGTTCAACGATGCTGTCGCCATGGTCGATCAATCGCCCGACCTCGCCAAGCGGATCACACAGAGCGGTGGGCCGGGTCGGGTGTTCAACCTGGCGTGGCTGGCCAAGGGTTCATTCTTCCGCCCGCTCAGCCGAAGTGCTGGCAAGTCCGGTTCGGGCCTTCGCCCGCATATCGGCCTGGCCGACGAAATGCATGAGCATCCGAACCGCGATGCGGTGGAGATGATCGAGCGCGGCTTCAAGTTTCGCCGCCAGCCGCTGCTGCTGATGATCACCAACAGCGGCAGCGACCGCAATTCGATCTGCTACGAGGAGCATGAGCACGCCGTTAGAGTGGCCGCTGGCACTGCTACGCCGGGGGAAGATTTCGCGTATGTCGGCGAGGTCATCGACGACAGCACCTTCAGTTGGGTCTGCTCGCTCGATCCGAAGGACGATCCGCTCAAAGACCCGAAGTGCTGGGCAAAGGCAAACCCGCTGCTCGGCACGATCCTGTCGCATGAGTATCTGGAAGGCGTCGTCGCGCAGGCCAAGGCCATCCCCGGCAAGCTGAACGGCATCCTCCGCCTGCACTTTTGCGTCTGGACCGATGCGGATGCGGCCTGGATGTCCCGCGCGGTTCTGGAGCCATGCATTGCGGACTTCGATCCTGCGATCCACCACGGGAAGCAGGTGGCGATCGGCATCGACCTATCGCAGAGCCGCGATATCACGGCCAAAGCCAATGTCGTCGAGACCGGATCTGTCGACGTCAAAGTGATTGTCGAAGGCGAAAGCAAGATCGTCTCGAAGCCTACGTACGACGCGTGGATCGAGGCCTGGACGCCCGGCGACACGCTTGATGCCCGCGCGTTGCGGGACAAGGCTCCGTATGACGTTTGGGTGCGCCAAGGCCACCTGTACGCGCCGAAGGGCCAGAGCATCCGCTTTGACCACGTCGCGCAGGCGCTGGCCGACGATGAGCGCAACTTTGAAATCTCGGCTGTCGGCTACGACCGGTACGCGTTCCGGCAGTTCGAGAACGAGTGCAATCAGCTGGGCATGAGCATCCCCTTTGTCGAGCACCCGCAGGGCGGCACGAAAAAGGGCAAGGCCTCTGACTCCATGGTGGAAGAGGCAAGAAATAAGGGCGTCGAGCCCGAAGGTCTGTGGATGCCCGGATCAGTGCGCGAGCTTGAAAGCGCAATGATGGAAGGCCGCATCCGCATCCGCCGGAATCCGGTGGTGATCTCAGCGATGATGAGCGCGGTGACGGATGAAGACCGCTGGGGCAATTACTGGCTGGCAAAGGAGCGCGCGGTGAACAAGATCGACGCAGCAGTCGCCCTTTGCATGGCGATCGGTGTCGCGGCCAAGGTGCCGACCACCACCGGAATTGACGACTGGCTTGCGGCTCTCGCGCAATGAGTTGGTGGACAAACGCTCTCAACTGGTTTGGCCTGCCCGCAGGTGCGCAAGATGGTGATAACCTGCGCACCAACCAGATCACGACCGAGCGCTATAGCGACGAGTGCGCCAGCGGCGCTGCATTGGCGCTCGGCCTTTCGGCGACGTGGGCATGTGTGAACTTCTGGGCGGGTAACATCGCGGGCTTGCCTCTGACTGTTTATCGTAAGGGGCCGGCTGGCGTGCCGGTTGAAGCCCGTGACCATCCCTTGTTTTCGCTTCTCCACGATAGCCCTAACTTCGATCAGTCGGCTTTCGACTTTTGGGAGTTCATGTGCGCCTGCCTGGAGTTGCATGGCAACGCCTACGCCGAGATCGAGCGGAGGGCGAATGGCTCGATTATTTCACTGACGCCAGTCCGACCCGATATTGTCTGTGTCCGGCGGCTTTGGACCGGCGAGATCGAGTATAGCTGGGAGGCCGACGGGCGCTCTGTCCGGTCGCAGCAGGATGGCGTGCTCCATATTCGCGGCTTTGGCGGCGGTCCACTTGGCGGTTTGTCGCCTTTGCAGGTCTGTCGCCGTTCGTTTACGTCGGCGGTAGCGACCGATAGCGCGGCCCGCGCGATGTTCGTGAACGGCGCGCGCCCTTCTGGCATCCTTTCGACCGATAAGCCGTTAAACGGCGATCAGCGGACCAAGCTTGAAGGGCTGCTTCAGGAAAAGTTCGTCGGCGCTGCCAATTCCGGGCGCCCAATGGTGCTCGACAACGGGGTGAAGTGGAACCAGCTCTCGATCAGCCCGGAAGATGCGCAGATGCTGGAAAGTCGCCAGTTCAGCGTCGAGGATCTTTGCCGAATTTTCGAGGTAGACCCTCACATGGTGGGGCATACGGCCGGAAATACCCAACTCGGCAGCAGCATCAGCGATCAGACGCTCTCCCTGCTCAAGTTCAAGATGCGCAAGCGCCTGAAACGCATCGAAAGTGCGCTGGAGAAGCAGCTTCTTACCCCGGCTGATCGCTTCAATGGGGTGTCTATCGAGTTCAATGTCGAAGGCTTCCTTCGCGCCGACAGCGCCGGGCGCGCGACGTATTACAACATCATGCAGCAATTCATGACCAAGAATGTTGATTGCCACTGAGAAGTGACCCGGGGCGCGTATAAATTACCGCTGAGAATTGACCCATGTTTTCCTCCCTTCCGGCTGCCAGTCGGAGGGTCTTGGAGTGATCGACATGGACTTATTCAGTGTGATCCGCCGGTGGCATTTCCGGCAGGGGATTTCCATTCGGGAGATCAAGCGCCGGACCGGCCTGTCCCGCAACACCATCCGCAAGTATCTGCGCTCCGACACGGTTGAACCCAGCTTCAAGGTTCCGTTACGGTCGAGCAAACTCGATCCCTTCGCAGACAAACTGACGGCTTGGCTGCGAGTGGAATCCAAGAAATCCCGCAAGCAGAAGAGGACCGCCAAGCAACTCTACGTTGATCTGGTGAAGCTGGGTTACGATGGTTCCTATAACCGGGTGGCCGCCTTTGCGCGGCGATGGCGGACCGAGCTTCAGTATCAACAGCAGACCAGCGGGCGCGGGACGTTCGTGCCTTTGGTTTTCCAGCCTGGCGAGGCCTTCCAGTTCGACTGGAGTGAGGATTATGCCGTGCTGGACGGCAAGGTGACCAAGCTGCAGGTTGCCCATACCAAGCTGGCACATAGCCGCGCCTTCATCGTGCGAGCCTATCTGCTCCAGACCCATGAGATGCTGTTCGACGCGCTGGCGCAGGCATTCCGGGTGCTTGGCGGCGTGCCGCAGCGTGGCATCTTCGACAATATGCGGACCGCTGTCGACAAGATCGGGACGGGGAAGGCGCGGCAGGTCAATGCCAGGTTCGCCGCCATGGCCAGCCACTATCTGTTCGAGGCCGATTTCTGCAATCCGGCTTCTGGCTGGGAGAAAGGACAGGTCGAGAAGAACGTCCAGGACGCTCGACGCCGGCTGTGGCAACCGATGCCCAGCTTCCGCGATCTGGCTGAGTTGAACACCTGGCTGGAAGAACAATGCATCGCCCAATGGGGCGAGATCCAGCATGGTGTCCTGCCCGGCACCGTGGCCGATGCGCACGCCGAGGAAGTTTCCTGCCTGATGCCGCTGGGCCGGCCCTTCGATGGCTTTGTCGAGCAGATCAAGCGCGTGTCGCCGACCTGCCTCATTGCCTTCGACCGGAACCGCTATTCGGTGCCTGCATCCTTCGCGAACCGACCCGTCAGCCTGAGGGTCTACCCGGATCGTCTGGTCATAGCGGCCGAAGGTCAGATCGTGTGCGAACATCCCCGGCTCATCGACCGTTCCCATCACAAGCCGGGACGCACGATCTATGACTGGCGGCATTATCTGGCGGTGATCCAGCGCAAGCCCGGCGCCTTGCGTAATGGCGCCCCCTTCCTCGAGATGCCCGAAGCCTTCCGGCAGTTACAGGGCCATCTGCTAAAGCGCCCGGGCGGCGACAGGGAGATGGTCGAGATCCTGTCTCTCGTTCTGCATCATGACGAGCGGGCAGTGTTGAGCGCGGTCGAGTTGGCTCTGGAAGCCGGTGTTGCCACCAAGACCCACGTTCTCAACATGTTGCATCGCCTTATCGATGGCAAGGTGCCTCCAGCAGCGCCGATCGATGCGCCTCAGGCCTTGCGTTTGACGCAGGAGCCCGAGGCCAATGTCGTACGCTATGACAGGCTAAGGGAGATCCGCCATGCGTCATGATCCCGCCAGCGCGGCCATCGTCGTCATGCTGCGCAGCCTCAAGATGTTCGGCATGGCGCAAGCCGCTGGCGATCTGATCGAGCAAGGCGCGCCTGCCTTCGACGCTGCCGTGCCGATGCTGTCTGGGCTCCTGAAGGCAGAGATGGCCGAGCGGGAGGTCAGGTCGATCGCCTATCAGATCAAGGCGGCACGCTTCCCGGCCTACAAAGATCTGGCGGGCTTCGATTTTGCCGCCAGCGAGATCACCGAAGCCCTCGTACGCCAGCTTCATCAGGGCGACTTCATGGAAAACGCCGACAACGTCGTGCTGATCGGCGGGCCCGGCACCGGCAAGAGCCATATCGCCACGGCTCTGGGCGTTCAGGCTGTCGAGCATCACCGCAAGAAGGTTCGCTTCTTCTCCACGGTCGATCTGGTCAACGCGCTTGAGCAGGAAAAGACCTTGAACCGGTCCGGCCAGCTGACAGAACGCCTGCTACGCCTCGACCTGCTCATCCTCGATGAACTGGGCTACCTGCCCTTCAGCCCATCGGGCGGTGCCATGCTCTTCCATCTTCTCAGCAAGCTGTACGAGCGCACCAGCGTCGTCATCACCACCAACCTGAGCTTCAGCGAATGGGCTGGCGTGTTCGGCGATGCCAAGATGACCACCGCGCTGCTCGATCGGCTAACCCATCACTGCCACATCCTGGAGACCGGAAACGACAGCTTCCGCTTCCGCGCCAGCACCGCTACGCCCAAAGCCAGAAAGGAGAAGCCCGCACCTTGAACCTGCCCAAAAACGGCAGCACATAAACCATACCCACCCGGGTCAATTCTCAATGGAAATCCCGGGTCACTTCTCAGTGGCAATCAACAACCAAGAACGAGATCCGCGCGCTGGAAGGGCTGCCGCCAGTGGAAGGCGGTGACATTCTCATGGCCCAGATGCAGGATGTACCGCTGAAAGACGCTATCAGCGGCGCATCGGAGAGCACGAAATGACGAAACCCACAGACGACGCATCGGCAAAGCTGGAGGCGCATAGAGCCGCCCTTCAGGCATCTGGCGCAATGCCGATGACCGCGGAAGAGATCCTTGCTGGGCAGACACAGGCCGGTGTCCCGCGCCCCTCCTTCCTCACCGACCACGAAGATGACGGCACGGTCGAATCCGTGTCGGGACCGAAAGGCACGCCATGAACGAACTCGACTTCGAGCTGGATACCAAAGCCATTGGCGATGACGGCTCGATTTCGGGCCTCGCGGTTGGCTACGGCAACGTCGATAATGGCGGCGACCAGGTTATGCCCGGTGCGATCACCGCTTCCCTGGCGAACCGCAAATCGCTTCCGATGCTGCTCTATCACGACCAACGCCGACCGGCGGGAGTCTGGAACAGCTGGCAGGAGACGTCCGATGGCTTGCTCGTGAAGGGGCGCTTCGCGATGTCGACGCCGACCGGTCAGGAGGCCTATGGCCTCACCAAAGACGGCGCCATCGGCGGTCTTTCGATGGGGTTCAAGACGATCCGCCAGCGGCTGGAGCAAAAGACGCGCCAGTTGCTGGAGGTTGCGCTCCACGAAATCTCTCTCGTCACAATTCCGATGAATGATCGCACCCGCGTGCTGAGCGTGAAGGATATTGTCGGGTCTGGCGGTCTGCCGTCCCTCTCCGAATTTGAGTCCGCCCTGCGAGAGGCAATGGGGTTCTCAAAGACACAGGCCGCCGCGATCGCGGGCAAGGGCCTGTCTCAGCTGCTCCGGGGTGAGCCCGGCAGTGAACACGATGCCGACTTCTGGTCGGCCCTTGGCGCGCAGATCCGCGCCTAACTCACCCCCTTTAAGGATTGCTGAAATGAAGAAACTCGCTCTCACGGGCGCGCCTTTTGGCGTGCTCGCAATGTCTGCTGCCATGGGTGGCCTCACCGCGAACGAACGTCGCCTTGGCCGCCTCCTGCGCGACCCCAATGGTCACCCGAATGCCGGTAAGAGTGCCGCCGAGCTCGCGCTGGAGGTGAAAACGGCGTTCGAGGCCAAACATGACGAGGTCAAAGCCATCGCCGAGAAGGCTCTGGCTGAGGCGCAGCGCGGCATTCCGATGTCCGAGACGGCAAAGGAGCTCGCAGACCAGGCGCTGACCGGGCTGAACGAAACCAAGTCTCTGCTTCAGGAAATGGAGCAGAAGATGGCGCGCCGTGGCCCCTCCGGCCCCGAGCGCACCCCGTCGATCGGCGAGCAGTACGTCGAAAGCGACGAATACAAGTCCGCTTTCGCCAATGGCGCGCGCCAGGGCCAGAACGTGGGCATCGAAGTCAAGGCGATCACCAGCCTGACCACCGACGCAGACGGTTCGGCCGGCGATCTGGTACGTCCCGACCGCATCCAGTCGCCGATGCAGATGTTGCCCAACCAGCAGCTGACGATCCGCAACCTGATCGCGCCGGGTCAGACCGCATCGAGCTCGATCGAGTACGTGCAGGAAACGGGCTTCACCAACAACGCCGGTATGGTCGCGGAGGGCACTCTGAAGCCGGAATCGAGCCTCAAGCTCGACCTGAAGAACGCTCCGGTCCGCAAAATCGCGCACTGGTTCCTTGCATCGGCGGAAATCCTTGCCGACGCTCCGGGCCTACGCTCGATGATCGACAACCGCCTGCGCTACGGCCTGGGCTTCGTCGAGGATGTCCAGCTGTTGAAGGGCGACGGCACCGGCCAGAACCTCAGCGGCATCAAGCCCCAGGCCTCTGACTATGCCGTTCCGGAAGGCCTTACCGGCTACGCGACGCCGACCATGATCGACAAGCTCCGCATCGCGCAGCTGCAGGTTGCTCTGGCGCTGTATCCTGCCGATGGCCAGGTGCTGCACCCGATCGATTGGGCCGTCATCGAAATGATGAAGGACGGCGAGGGTCGCTACCTGATCGGCAACCCTCAGGGCACGATTGCCCCCACCCTTTGGGGCCTGCCGGTCATCCCGTCGATGGCGCAGACCGTCGGCGAGTTCACTGTTGGCGCCTGGAAGATGGGTGCGCAGCTGTTCGATCGCGAGCAGTCCGGCGTTCTCGTCTCCACCGAGGATGGCGACAACTTCCGCCGCAACATGGTGACCATCCTCGCCGAGGAGCGCCTGGCGCTCACGGTCTATCGCCCGGAAGCGTTCGTCGACGGCGCATTCGCGAACGCCTGATCTGGATAGAGGGCGCGGGCACCGGCTCGCGCCCTCATTTCAAGGAGCCGATGCCATGGCTGACAAGAAAACCTACACCGTTCACCGCTCGATGCACGCAGCCGGGAAGAACTATGCTCGCGGCGACACCCGCGAGATGACTGAGATCGACGCTGCCGCACTCGTAGAGGCCGGAGCCCTCTCTCTCGCAGGCGAAGATCCGAAGGTTCGCGCCGCCACGGTCAACCACACCTTCGGGGCAGCTACCAGCGCGGTCAATGATGGCGGTTACACCACCGCGACCGGCGAAAGCGTGGTCGTGAAGAAGGCTGCCGCCAAGTCGGCGGCGAAGGCCTGATAAGTGGCGATCGACCTCAGCACTGCGAAGCAGCATCTTCGTGTTGACGCGAGCGAAGAGGATGCGCTGATCGGCGTGTACCTTCTCGCCGCGCAAGGCTGGGTCGAGAGCTATACCGACAAGACGCTGGCTGACTTCGATCCGGTTCCTGGCGTTCTGGACGCCGCCGTGCTGCTGCTTGTCGGGGATTTTTACGCCAATCGAGAGGCCGGCGCGGCAACTCCCGCAATTACCGCCGCTGTAGAGGCGCTTTGCGACCCATATCGCGCGGTGCAGGTATGAAAGCCGGGTCTTTCGACCGCCGCATCACCGTGATGCGAACCGGAAACCCCGTTGACGACGGCTACAACACCACCCCCGGCGCCCCTGCCCCGCTTTGCACGCGCTGGGCATCGTGGAAGCCATCGAACGGGCGCGAGGTGTTCGAGAACATGGGCATCGAAGCCAAGGCCGGGGGCACCGTCTGGCTGCGCTGGGACAGCGTGACCGCGACGATCACCGAAACGGACACTGTGCAGTTCGCTGGCCGCACCTGGAACATCGTCGGCGTGCAAGAGCTATCGCGCCGCGAAGGTGTCGAGCTGATCGTGGTCGCTGAAGTTCCGCAGCTCACTGCGGAACAAATAGCAGCGATCCACGCCGCCATCGACAATGGAGGCTGAAATGGCCGACAGCACCACCATGAAGCTGACCGGCTTCTCGGACCTCGAAAAGCAGTTGGCCCAGCTCGCGGACAAGGCCACCATGCGCCGCGTCGGTACGCGTGCCTTGCAGGTCGCTGCCGAACCGATGCTCGCCGAGGCGAAGCGGCTGGCCCCCGATGACCCGGCCACCGGCGAAGGCAAGTACCTGGTCGAATCCATCAAGATCGGCCGGGCCGCAAATGCAGGACAGCAGCGAGCCGGGAACAGCGGCACTCAGGTTTCGACCTTCATCGGCATCGATGGCAGCGTGAAGCCCGCCAAGCCTTCAACACGGCGGTTCACCAAGAAAGGCACTGGCAAGCCCGGCGGCGGCGTCGCGGCCTATTCTATCTTCGAAGAAATGGGCACTGCTACCCATAAGGCGCAACCGTACATGCGCCCCGCCTTCGAGGCGATGAAAGAGGAATCGGTCAACCGCGCTGGCGATGCTCTGCGCGAGGATATCGTAGCGACCGCCGCGCGCGCGGCACGCAAGGCAGCGAGGAACAGCAATGGCTGAAGTGATCCACACCATTGATGCTTTGCAGATTGGTATGAGCATCAAGGTCCGATTTCCACGCGGGTTTCGTCTCCGGGTCCATGCGGCTGCCGCCCTTCTGCGGCTGGTCGGCACTGTCGCGCCGGTCGCGACTGAGATCGAGGTTGAGGTCGCATGATTATCAAAATGATCGATGCGCCTGCCATTCCCGGCGGCCGGGCCATCGCCTTATGCAACGAGGACGGTGAGATGCTTCCCATGCAGCTTCGCGCCGTTGTCGAAAATGCGGTAGGCGAGTTCGGCACCATCACCGTCACCTTCTCGATTGACGGCGAGCAAGTGCGCTTCGAGCAGCCGTGAGCTTCGAAACCGCCCTTCGGTCCAGACTGAAAGCTCTTCCCGCGCTCGCAGGCGCGTTCGTCGAGTGGGACGTGCGCCCGCAGGCGTCGTCATACCCTGCCGTAGTGCTGGAGACGATCGGCGGCGAGAGGGCCCAGACGATGGCTGGCCTCCAGCAGACCAATCGCGACAGGATCCAGTTCAACTGCTTCGCAATGGATAAGGTGTCCGCAGTAGCCCTCCGCGAAGCCGTGATCGCCACCGTTGCCGATCCTGCCATTGTCGAAGGCATCGAATTCCAGCGAGGACAGATCATCCTGCACCGGTCGGACAGCGAAAGCACCGATGCCGGTACGGTGCGTATCGAAATCGTGGATGCCTATCTGTGGCACGCCACGGTCTGACGGCGTTGGCCCGGTAGCCAGCATCTCGGCGCAAGCCACCCTACCTACGGAGAACCTCTATGACCGACGCCCGCATGGGTTCGGGGTCGCGCTTCTGGCTGGCCGACGCCAGCGCCGCCCTGACCGAACTTGACGAACTCACCTCGATCGGTTTGCCGAATCCGACTGTCGACGATGTCGAGGCCACGCACATGAAATCGCCGAACCGCCGCCGTGAATACATCGCTGGCCTGATCACCGATGGCGAAGGCACCTTTGGCTTCAACCTTGTGCCCGGCAGCGATACCGATCTGCTCATTCAGGCGGCGCTCGAAGACGGCGTGACCCGCGCCTATGAGGTGGTCATCCCGGACGGCGCTTTTGGCCAGAGCTTCAAGGGCGAACTCGTGGTGAAGGGCTACGAGCGCACCGTTCCGATCGATGATCGCATGACCGCTACGCTTACCGTTCGGTTCAGCGGGGCCGTGACCATCACGACCCTGACGGCAGCGCACGCCTGATGGTCGCGCCCGTAGACAGCAAGGTTGAGCTGGAGGTTGAGGGCGAAACCTTCATCCTCCGGCTGAACTTTCGCACCCTCGCCCTGCTGGAAGAGGCCGGGATGGACCCGTTCACCGGCGAAGGGTTCTCGCTTTCCACCGTGCGCCTCGCAATGATGTGCATGGCGCTGGCGATCGAGGACCACGGCGAGATGACCGATGCCGAGGCGCTGGCGATTGTCGTGCGCAGTAACGGCCAGTTCGCCGAGAAGGTGAAGGAGCTGTTCGAGACCTTCGGAAGCGCGCCCGCCGATCCGAGTGCGGAGGGAAAGGCCAAGCCGACCCGGCGGAGGGCGAAAACCGCCGCCTGACGGTTGATGATTTCTACGTGATGTGGATCGAAGCGGGGCAAATTGCTGACGCCTTCTGGCAGCAGACGCCCCGCTCGTTCCAGTTTGCCATGCGCGGCATCCGCCGTCGGATGAAGGCCGACGCCGAAAATCGAACCGCGCAAGCCTGGCAGACTGCAGCGTTCGTCGGATCAACTCAATCGAAGGGCGGCCTAAAGCCGCTCAGTCACTATCTTAAGCGCCCCGCCATAAAAATGAGCGATGCAGAAATGCTCGCCAATATGAGGGCGCTAGCAGCGCGCGTGAACGCCGCAGATTAACGGCAGCGCTTCGGCGCCACCTGGCAAATAAGTAGGATGTCCCCATGGCCGAAGCAACTGTTCTGGGATCCCTGCTAATCCAACTGGGCATGGACAGCGCGCAGTTTGAGAGAGCAACCGCACGCGCACAATCCTCGGTGCAGAAGATGGCGCAGTCCATCGGCGCGCAAGCCAAGGATGTTGTCGACGCCTCAAACCGCATGGGCATCTCGATCACCTCGTTCTCGAACCAGGTTCAAACGCTTCAGGCGCGGCTCGACCCAAGCATTCAGGCATTGGCGAATTACCGCAAGGAAGTGACCTTGCTGAAAGAGGCGTACCGGGTTGGCGCCATTTCGCAGGATCAGTTCACCACGAATCTGCGGTCCGCAGTCCAGGGCTACCGTACCGGCGGCACGCAGGTAGTCGCATCATCCGGCGCGATGAAGGCCGGGATGCAGCAATTGAACTACCAGATTGGCGATATGGCCACCATGTGGGCGATGGGTGCAAAACCGCAGCAAATCTTCGCGTCGCAGGCTGCTCAGACGGTCCAGGCCATCACACTGATGACAGGCGGCGCAGGCAAATTTGCGAAATTCATGGCGGGACCGTGGGCATTGCTTTGCAGACTGCGGCCATCATGCTGTCAGCCATCATTCCCGCCTTGATGAAAACCGACGATGCCATGCATGAGGTCGAAGTATCGTCGAACAGCCTGGCGGATGCGCAGTCAGCTCTCGGCGATATGTTCGACCTAGTGACTGGCAAGCTCAAAAAAAATACATCCGAGTTGCTGCTGAACGCCGAGGCCAAGGCGTACAACATGAAGATGGATGCGATGCGGATGCAGGATGCATCTGCAAAGACGCTCCGCTCAGCGTCTTCACGCTCGACTTCCGATGTGGTTTTTTCCAGTTTGGCAGCGGATCAGGTCGGGGTCCCTGGGTCTGCTGGCGAACGAAACACCAAAGCCGTTTCCGATTTCGTCTCGTCCTTCCAGAAAGACCTTGCCGCAGCGAAGACGGATCAGCAGCGGGCTGCAGTTGGCGACAAGGCTTGGAACCGCGCAGTAAGCATCGATCTCAAGGGGCTCTCGATAAGCCGCGAAGATCTGCTCGGGGCGATCAAAGATGCAGTTATCGCACCTGGCCGAATGGGCGTCGCGGACGCAATGCTTTCGTCCATCAAGAATGGCGTTCTGGATCCATCCCTCCGCAACGATCCGAAGGACAAGAAGGCGAAAAGAGCACCGAAGGAAAAGACGCAGGAGCAAAAGGACGACATCTACCAAGATCAGCTGGACAAGCTGGCGAAGGACCGCGCCGACATTGAGGCGAACAACAACCAGACGATCGAGCAGCGGTATCAGGCGCAGCTCTCGAAGATCGACGAGGACCTTGCCGCCTACGACCGCAATGTCGATCTCAACAAGAACCTTACCGAGCCGCGCCGGACAGAGCTCAAGGATCAGGCGGCCATCAACGCGCAGATGAAGCGCGACCAGGCCCTGAACGAGAAGAACCTTGCCGTCGCCAATCAGGGCTTCGAGCTCGACCAGAATAGCCTCCAGCAGCAGATCGACCAGTTGCAGTTGCAGGAGCAGCTGACCGACAGCACCGCCGACCGCCAGAAGATCGCGCTGGAAATTCTTGCGCTCCAGGACAAGCTGAAGGCTTCGGCTCTGGATCAGGTGATGGCGAACAACTCGCCTGACACAACCGCATGGCAGAACGCTTTCGACAACAAGAACGCCCTGCAGCAATCGGCTGGCCAGCGCCAGCAAGTCGTCCTCAACCAAAACCTGACGCCGCTGCAGTCTTATGCCAAGGGCCTGCAAGCGTCGGTGACAAACATCAACGATGCGATGGAGAACATCCAGGTCGACAGCATCAATGGGCTGGTGGATGGATTGGCCAGCGCGGCGGCTGGCACGCAGAAGCTGGGCGACGTGTTCAAGAACGTGGCGCAGCAGATCATTGCCGATCTGGTCCGTATCCAGTTGCAAAGGGCCATCGTCGGCACGCTCGGCAACGTTCTTGGCAGCATCGGCGGTGGATCGACCATCGGCGGCCTGACGGGTTCGCAGTATACCTCGAGCCTATCATCCAGCCTCAGCTCTTACAGCAGCGGATTGTCAGTCAGTTTGGCAGGCGCACGCGCCAGCGGCGGACCGGTCATCGGCGGTCTACCGTACCTCGTCGGTGAGCGTGGGCCGGAGATCGTGGTGCCGGGCAGCAATGGCTCCGTGATCTCCAACGACAACCTCGCGAACATCGGCGGTGGCGGAGGAGATAACTACTACGGCGACACATACTACGGCCCCGGCGCAGACGAGTTCTGGGGCAAGGTCAACAACATCGGTTCGGCCAATGCCAGCTCCGCAATCGTGCGCGACAAGCAGCGACAGGCGAAGAAGGCCTCGCGGAGGTTCGGTAAGGCATGATCGACCTCACTGAACTGAAGTGCAGCGGCGCCGTTCCGTCGCTGATGGACTGGGCAGCGCTGATGGAGCCTGCGCTTGGCGGAGTGACGCAACGCGTCGGTCGCCTCGGCGCGCGATTCGCGGTTCAGTTCACGTCCCCTACGATGCGCATGGAGGCCGAGGGCCGCAAATGGATCGCCCGCCTCCAGCGCGCCCAGCGCGAAGGTGCGCGGATCGCCTACCCACAGCCCGACTTCAATGTCGGCGCTCCCGGCGTGCCGTCCGTCAGCGGCGTCCACACGGGTGGCACCTCGCTACTCATTACTGGCGCAACGCCCCGATATGCCGTTCGGGAGGGTCAGGCACTGAACCTTGTCGTCGCCGGGCGGTACTACCTCTATTTCGCCGCGGGCAATGTGAAACTGGACTCCAGCGGGACAGGTACGATCCCCCTCACCTCTCCGATGCGAACCCATCTGGCCGGGGCAGAAGCGGTAGAGCTGGCAAAGCCGGTTGTGGAGGGCTGGCTTGACGGTACGGAGCGCAGCTGGACGCTCGACGTGGCCCGCACCGTGGGCCTGTCGTTCACGGTGACGGAACGGGCATGACTGCCTTCTCTCCCGCCCTCGATGCAGAACTGGCGAAGGACAACGTGACGTTCTTCGCCGCGTTGACGCTGACGGTGGGCGACGACACCGTGCGCCTGCTCGACGGATCGGCGCAGCTGCTGATCGGCGGCAACCTCTATTCCGGCGAGGATACGAAATATGGCGTCTGGAGCGACATGGACAGTTTCGAAGACGGATCGGGCGACGACGCGCCGGGCCTGTCGGTCACGCTGTTCCCGGCCGACGACGACGCTACTGCGGCCCTGTCCGGCCCTGCGATGCAGGGCGAAGCGGTGCAGATCCAGATCGGCGCGGTAAATCCGGCGCTGGGCAGCGTGGTGGGCGATCCGTTCCTGCTGTTCGATGGCGAGGTGGACGTCACCAAGCACGAGTTCGGCAAGAACATGTTGCAGGTCTCGCTCGATTGCGTGGGCGGCATGGAGCGGCTGTTCTTCAACGATGAGGGCATCGTGCTGGCACCGGCCTTTCATCAGCAGGTGTGGCCGGGTGAAGAAGGCTTCAACCACGTGACCGGCATCAAGGATACCATCTACTGGGGCACCAACACCCCGACGAAATCGGTGAGCTATACGTGAACCTGCATGAGCGGCGAGAAGCCACCGCGAGCACGCTGGAGCGGTTCGCGGGCAAGCCGTTCGCCTTCGGTTCGTGCGATTGCGGCTTGGTGGTGATCGCGCACCTGAAGGCCATGGGTTGGCCGATCAAGACCGGCGGCACCTGGTCGACCATGCTGGGCCTGAAGCGCTGGCTGCGGCGCCACGGCGGATCGGGCGCGGCGGCGATCGACAGCTGGGGCGTGCCGCGCATCGCACCCGCGATGGTGTTGATCGGCGACGTGGTGGAGCTGGCGGGCGAGACTGACTTCGGCAGCTTCGGTGTGGTGATCGGCAACGGGCGCGTGCTGGCATTCCATCAGGACGCCGATGGGCTGGCGATCATTCAGCCGACCGGCCTGCCTATCCTGACCGCCTGGAGAACCTGACGGATGGCAAAGGTGCTTCAGATCGCGGCGGTGGTCGTCGCGGTCGCTGCCGCGATTCCGTCCGGCGGCACATCGCTGCTGGGCGTCGGGCTTGCCCAGGCGGGCGTGACGACCGCCGCAGGCGTTGCGCTGAGTGCCTCGACCACGGCGATGATCGCGACGGCGGTGGGGCTTGCTTCCGGCGCGGTAACGGCGCTGACTGCGAAGTCGCCGTCGGTCGGCGGAAGCCAGACGGACTGGCAGAGCGATCCCAACGGGGCGGCGCCGATCGTGTTCGGCGAAACGCTGGTGGCCGGATCGGTGATCTATCGCAAGACGGCCAATCGCAGCTGGAGCGGCAAGAAGAACTACTGGCAGTTCATCGGCACGATCCTGTCCGCCTGCGGGCCGATCGATGCGCACCTTGCGACCTGGGCGGACAAGGTTGTGACGACGTTCGTCGGCGACAATGCCGTGGGTGATCTGCACGGCCGTGTCTATCAAGCGACACAGCTGGGCCTGTGTCCCGAGCCAAGCCGGCTGCAGCCGGCGGGGCCATGGGACAATCTGGCCGGGCTTCCCAGCTGGACCAGCGCCAGCAAGCTGTCCGGCTACGCCGCCGCGATGAATGCTTTCATCTTCGACGGTAAAGGCAGCACGCTGTTCACGCAGGTGCCGGACATGCAGCACCGCATCCGGGGCGTGAAATGCTATGATCCGAGGCAGGATGACACCTATCCCGGCGGCTCTGGTGCCCAGCGGTATAACGACCAGACGACGTGGGCCTATTCGGTCAATCCGTGGGTGCAGGCGACCACTTTTGCGCTGGGATGGTTCCAGGGCCCGAACAACGTGCGCGTTGGCGGCGTGGGCATGCCGATCGGCTCGATCGACCTTGCCTCGTACGTCGAGGCGGCCAACGTAGCCGATGCCAACGGGTGGCAGTCGCACGGCCAGCTTCAGACGACCGACGACAAGTGGGAAGATCTCAAAGCGTTGTGCCAGGCGGGCGGCGGTGAGCCGGTCCGCCTGGGCGCAACGCTGTCGTGCATCGTCAACACTCCGCGCGTCTCGATCGGGACCATCACGCGCGATGACGTGATCGGCAATGCCTCGATCACCACAACGCAGACCCGCCGCGACCGGATCAACGGGATCATCCCGACCTATCGCAGCGAAGATCATGACTTCGAGCAGGTGCCGGCAGGCGCGGTGCGTCGCGATACCTATCTCGCCGCCGACAAGGGCGTCGAGCGCACCAAGGCGATGACGTACTCGATGATCCAGTGCTTCAAGGGCAAGACGCCCGACCAGGCTGCACAGATCGCTGGATACGACATCGCCAACGCCCGCGAGGCGGGGCCGATTGCGATGCCGCTGAAGCTGCGGTGGTTGGGTTATCGCGCGGGCGACTGCGTGACATTCGAGGACACGCCGGAGTTCGGCTACATGCGCGCGAAAAAGGCTCTGGTCCTGAAGCGTCAGCTGGATCCGGATCAGGGTAGCGTCGTGCTGACGCTGCGCGAGGAGACTGACAGCAAACACAGCTGGGCGCTCGGGCTGGTGGGGACGCCAGCGCCGATCACCGACCGCAACGCACCTGCCGATTACGAAGCTCCCGACCCCAGTGACTGGACGGCGGTGGCGTCCGTAAGCTCGGGCGGGGACGGCGTGATCACGTTGACCGGGGCAGTCAACGACGACGCCGCGAAATTCCTGCTGATCGAGTACCGCGAAGTGGGAGCCGCCTTCTGGACACAGCAAGGCTATCTGCCCACCACGACGACAACCACGGCAATCACCGGGCTGGATACGTCCAAGACCTATGAAGTGGCCATCAGCTACTATTCCGAACTGCGGCTTGTGATCTCCAATCTGTCGTTTGACGTGCCGGATGTGGTGCCCACCGCTTCGAACGTCACCGTCGACACGGCTGCCAATCCTCCGAGTGTAGCCTGGCGGATGCCGGATATCTCCGGGTGGTCGACGGCCGTGATCTATCGCAGCAACAGCAGCGATCCCAACGCCAGCGCAGCGGTTTCAGACGAGCTGACCGGCGCGCTGTTCGCGGACATGGACTGGCAGGACGCCACGCTCTCGCCGGGCACATACTGGTGGTGGGTACGGATTTACAATTCTGCGGGGACACTGCTGTCCATCTCTTCCGCCGCCAGCGGCACCATTACCTGATCCACGCACACGGGGCTTTCATGGCAACGCAATTTGACGACTGGCTGCGGTGGCTCGCCGCGGCCCAGAAGGGGCCTGTCTCGATTACGGACATGTCCCGCGGCCGCGCATTTTCAATGCCCTTCATCCTTGCGGGTGACTGGACCGGCTCGACCTTGCGTGGGCAAATCCGGCTGTACCCGGACGCAGCAGGCGATCCGTTGGCCACCTTCACGGTAACTGGCCCGGTGGTTGCCGATGGCTACAGTACCTTCACCTGCTCACTGTCGGCCGCTGTGACCGCTGCCTTTCCGCAAGATGTTGAACTGGCAGGCGTGGTGCAGTTCGCCGTCGACTTCCTCTTCAAGCCCAGCGGTGGCGTGGAAGATCTGCTGTGCGGGGGCACTATCAATCTTCTGGGGAGCATCACTCTGTGAGCCAAATCACGGTAAATGTCGGCGCGCGTCCCGTGCAGGTTTACGTCGGCGAAAACACGCTGGCCGCGCAACTGCAGGCGGTGCGGGCGGAAACGGCTCTCGCAAACGCGGCGGCGAAGGCGAATTTGGCCGCCGAATACTCTGCCCTCACGCAGGCAACCGCCGCCTCCGTCCGCCGCGCGCTGGTGATCGACTATGGCGACACCGGCATCGTCGAGGCCCCGCGCTATCGCAGCACGGCGGGCCGTGCGTTCCGCAATGCGCAGGGGTACTGGGAGTTCTCGACGCTCGATGATCAGGAGATCGTCCACTACGATACCTCGGGCAACATCGTGGGCGTCGATTTCAGCCCGGCCGCCAGCTATGTCGGCGCGCCGTTCAACACCGGCAGCAATCCGGGCACCGCCGATCCGCTTTACCTCAGCAAGACGACGGCCACGACTGTCAGCTATGCAGGCGCGCACACCTATCCCTCGATCTACGGCACAGCCGGTCTCGGGATGGCGATCAACTTCGGCACCTATGCCTATTCGAACCCCTGTTCGTTTCCCAACATCACCCAGGCCTTCGTTGCCGGTGATCTGATCCGCGTCGAGGCCATCGTCGCGGTCCAGTCCTTCACGACCGCACAGACGCTCTATTTCCTTCCCTCCGCCGTATCGGGCACGATCCCGACGTTGCAGGTCAATCTTTCGCTCAATGCAGACGGCACCATTGCCTCGGCAACTTCCTCTGCGCGACGCTGGGGCTATAGCGTGTTCGGCACCTATGGCGGGGTGACGTTCTACCTCGTGTGGTCGGAAGGCAAGGCGACCGCTGCCGGCACCGTTCGCCCCGGCTTCCAGGCCGCTGCCTATGCCTCCGGCATGAGCGCGACCCGCACCCTGCTGGTCGAAGACGTGCGCCTGATCAAGAACGGGCCGCCACTGCCGAACATGGCGCCGGTCTGCGGCACCAAAACGTTCGGCGACAGCTACTACCAGACCAGCGCGACCGATCGGGCCATCAACATGAAGGCCTGGCGCATGAAGAAGGGCCGCACCCGGATCACCGACGGTTCGATCCGCCCGGTGGCGGAGTGGCGCAGCGGCCCGAACAGCGAGCCCTACCTCCATGCCGAAAGCTTGATCGAGCTGGAGCTTTCGAGCGAGCCGGACAGCAATACGTACCTGTTGCCGAACCGGACGCAGGCGCTCGACCTGACACCGACGAACCTTGCCGAGCCGTTCTTCGCGTGCCTCGGCGATTGCTACTACGACGCCGACATCGCCGTCGGCACCGGCACGCATACCGCGTTCGAGATTCGAGGCGCCTTTTCCGCGCCCAAGCGCTGGGGCAGTATCGCTCGGTCAGCACGAACACCACGCGCAACACCGGCACGATCACTCACCGCCAAGCACACTGCTTCCCGCGCGGCGCGACCAGCGGCGAGCAGATCGGGCAGTCCTTTGTCGTTTCATTCCAACTGGCATCGCTGGGCCTGTGCGACATCGAGGACAGCTGCTTCTCGGGCATCACCCAGCACTACACGCGCGGGCGCGACCGAACGTACTTCAACGAGACGTACAAGAGCGATGATGCGCGCTGGATCGGCTGCGGGCGCCTTGGCGGCGTTAACTTCAAGATTCGCGACGTGTGCTTCAACCGGCTTGGTCGCGCGATGGATCAGCTGGCGGGCGCCAACGCGACTGCCGTCACCTACGACATCGACGGGGTACGCGGCGAGCGAGTTTGGTCGGACATGTTCGGCTTCGGGCGCGGCGTGCTCTCGGGCTCGATCAAGCACGCGATCCGTCAGGGGTCGACCGTCGCGCTCTACGATGTCTACCACGCTCGCGATCAGCTGTGCGTCGATATCGGCAATGGCATCCAGACGCTGGATGCCGCCGGGCTGACCGTCACCCAGCTACCCACCGACCGCCAGCTGCATCTGCACAGCTATCGCCCCGATGCCGGGCAGGCGATTGCCACCGACGCGGTCTCGCGCTTCCTGTGGGGCAACCAGAACCGCACCAGCACACTCTACCCGCCCAGCACCGAGGGCGGCAGCTATCCGGGCTACATGGCGAACATGAGCCCGCCGCTGACCGCGAGCGGTGCGAAGATGGTCGCAGGCGATGCGGGCCCCAAGTACGAGACGCTGGCCGCCGCGCAAAGCGATGTCGATGCCGGTGTGCTCCCGCTCGACATGCTGTTCTACGTCTACGCGACCGACGCGGGCGATCACATCGATTCCTATACCGGGGCGAGCGTGTTCAACCGGGGCGTCTACCGCGTGATGCGCGGCTTGGGCGCCGTTCGCCTTGCCGACACCTGGCCGAACTGCATGGGCACCAACTATGCGACGGCTGCGGATCTGCAAGCGGCCCTCAACCCTGTTGCCCATGCGCGCGGCTTCGTGACCACGGCGGGCGCCGATTTCGGGCCATGGGAATGGACCGGTGCGGCATGGGTGCACCTGGCGACCACCATTCCCCTGCCGGTCTATGCCTCGACGCCGGGCGTCGCGAGTGCGGACAACCCGCACATCTATGCCACCATCGACGTGATCAAGAAGACGGGCACCAGCACCTTCTCCTACCTCACGAGTGCGTCCCCGGCGGTCAGCGGCGCATCGACCCACCCCGACATGTTCCAGCTGTCGCTGCAATACACCACGCTGAATAACTTCACGATCAGCAACTGCGTGCTGTGGGACTATGGCCAGTTCCTGTTTCTGCAGGGCGGGGTGTCATCCTACGTCCAGAATTTCGAGGCCAGCGACAACATCGCAGGCATGGACATGTACAATGCCGTCTATGCCCGGCCCGAGGCATGGCAGGCAGGCTACACGCAGAAGCTCGCCCGCAACCTGATCGTGCCCTTCAAGGTCACCTCGGGCTACAACACCAGCGGCGAGGGCTCGTACCCCTGGCTCGATGCCACCAACATTCCGGCAGGCCAGATCGTCACCGAGGGCAACTGGATCGCCGCACCGGCCGCCAAGGCGGTGGATACCAACCCGGCGGCGCTGACCAATCCCAGCGGGCACATCTTCACGCCCACCGTCACCAACTACGGCACCAGCTGGATCGCCAGCACCCCGGCGCCGAACAACCCCGGCATGGAAGATGCCCTTTCAGCGGCGCAGCTCGATCGCGGCTTTGCGAACCGGTCCCAGCCCTTCCTTTCGGTCAGCTGGTCGGATTCGTTTCAGGCACAGACCGGGCTCAACCTGACGGCCACCCGTGATGCCATCGCCGCGCTCAAGGTCATGTCGCCTGAGTTCGATGCCATGCTCGACTGGCTCTCCGAGACCTTCCAGCGTGAGCCCGACTACGTGTTCACCGTCGCCGCCTCGGCAGCGGTGGGCACCGTCATCGCCACCGGCATCGATGGCGCACGCTGGGACCGCCAGTGGGGCGGCGGTGAACTGGGCCAGTTCTCGCTGATCGGCGGCACGCTGAACGTCGCTGTCGCGCTGACCGGCCTCAACTTCGTCAAATCCTTCGTCACCGACACCGGCAAGATCGTCCTGATCGACGTCCAGTAAGGAGCGCCTACCCGTGGAAGCAAGTCAGACCATCGCCAATTACCAGGCGCTCACCATCCGCCGCGACGCCGCTGTCGGCATGTCCGTCATGGACGAGGCCGGTGGCGTCATCATCTACCAATCCGCCGACGTGTTCGCGGTCACCGGCGGGGCGCTGGCGGTCTCGGCCGATCTTACCGAGACCGCCTCGCCGGTCCGTGTGATCCTCGACACCGGCATGGTTGTCGATGTCACGATCGAGGACGTGGTCGCGGAAGAGACGGACACCTCCGAGTGATCCGCATCCGCCTCCCTCGCACTTCAAGGTGCGGGCGACCGAGTGGATGCTCGCGTCGATCAAGACCACGATCGGTGTCGGCCTGCTCTCGCCGCTGCCCTTCTTCGGCAACCCGACAATGATCGGCATGGCGCGTCTGGCCTCTCAGCACACCTGGGGCTGGATCGCGTTCTGCGCCGGGGTGCTTCACCTGACCATGCTCTACGTCAACGGGACGTGGCGCCGCAGCCCGCACCTTCGCGCGCTGTGTTCGGGGATAGGCACGATGTTCTGGTTTCAGGTGTGCATCGGCTTCTCGTCGTCACCGATCCCGACGACCGCATGGCTGATCTACCCGTGGCTGTTCATCTTCTCGGTCCGCAACGTCGTGGCGGCGATGCAGGACGCGCGTTCGGCGGATGACTACCACAAGGGGGGACTGATCGGTGGGAGCAAATGATGCGTTGGCCGATGCAGCTTCGTGGGTTCCGCTGGTCGGCGCAGGCGTCGGGGCCGCAGTCGCCGGGTTCCTCGGGTACAAGACCGGGCATGCCAAGGAAAAGCCGGAATACGAGCCGGTGCTCGCGAGTGCGACGCTTAGCGATGGTCCGCTCATCCGCAGGCTCATCGACGCGATCGAGGGGCATACCGAGAGCCTTCGCGACAACAACGAACTGCTCCGCGCCGAAGCGCACCGCCGGGAGGTGGACGCCGAGGTGCGTGAAGCCCTGCGAGCAAGGGGGATAAAGGAATGACCAGGACAATCAGCGATCCCGGTAAGGCATTCATCCAGACCCGCGAGGGCTATGCCAAGGATATCGGCGATGGCCGCGTGCAAGCCTACCCCGACCCCGGCACCGGCAGCGCACCGTGGACCATTGGCTGGGGCTCGACAGGCCCGGATATCGTCAAGGGCACGATCTGGACTCGGGCGCAGGCACAGGCCCGGTTCGATGCCCATGTGGCCGAGTTCGTGGCGGGCGTGGACCGCCTGATCGGCACCGCCCCAACGACACAGAACCAGTTCGATGCGATGGTGTCGCTGGCCTACAATATCGGGCTAACGGGCTTCGGCCAGTCCACCGTCCTGCGCAAGCATAAGGCCAGTGACTATGCCGGTGCAGCCGCTGCCTTCGCGCTGTGGAACAAGGCTGGTGGCCGGGTGATGCAGGGGCTCGTCAACCGTCGCGCTGCCGAAGCCAAGGTGTACGCGGCGCCATGACCCCGGCCCGCTCCCTCTCAAAATGGGCGCTGATCTTCGCCGCTGTGTTCGGCCTGGTGATGATCGCGCTGTCCATCTGGCTGACGTGGATTCTTTCCTCGCAGTCGTGGTGCTCGCAGTCGCTGGGCGCGGTGAAGTACGCAATCGACAAGCTCAATGCCGTCCCGATCACCGACGCCGCTGGCGGGTGCTTTGCGCTCCAGACCACGCAGCTTGAGGCCCTGCGGCTGATCGCCCTGATTGCCGTGGGCGCGATCGCGGTCGGGCTGATCTCGTTCATCGTCGTCGGCATCCTCGGCGCCCGCCTTGAAGCGCATGGGCCTGCCGGGCTCGGGCTGAACATCGGCGCCGAGGATGCCGCCCAATCCGTTGCCACCGCCGCGCAAGACCGCGCGGATCATCTGAAGGACGATCACCCATGACCATCACCTCCGACCTCGCCGCCATCAAAGCCGCCGAAGCCAAGGCTATCCTCGCCGAGCAGACCGCTGTCGCCCAGATCAAGACCGCGCCCGCCGGGCGCTACGTCAAGATCGCTGCGGTCGCGCTGTTCGTGCTGGGCGCTGTGGTGGGGCACGTCATCTGATGCCCGCGTTCGCCATCGGCCTATACCTGGGCGGCGCAGCGGTGATGCTCGCCGCAGCCGGGGGCAGTCGTCACAACCGCGTGCTCAGCGCGCTGGTATGGCCCACCTTTCCGCTGTGGCCGCTGTGATGCCCGCGTTCGCGCTCGCGGCCCTCGCATGGGTCAAAGCGCTCCCCTCGTGGCTCAAGTGGCTCGCCGTGGGCATCGTCGGCAGCATTGCCATCGTGGCCGTCGCTCTGGTCGGCGTTCACATGCACGACGCCAGCGTGATCAAGGCCTCCGACGACAAGCGGGCGGCGGCTACCATCCCGGCTACCAACCGCGCCGCCGAGGACCGGGCACAGGACGCGATCAACAACGCGATCCAGACGCAGGACGATGAGCTGGCGATCGCTAAGGCCGAGGCGTCCGAAGCCGCCAAGCCGCCGGAAGAGCGCGCGACGATTGCGCCGACCACCGTTGCGCTGGGGTGCCAGCGGCTCAGGCGGGCGTACAGCGCTGCCGAGTTGGCGAAGATGCAGGTCTATCAGGAGAAGTGCCAGTGAACGGGCTGGCGGCGAAGGACGCAAACGCCGCCAGCCCTTTACACGAGAACAGGCACCAGAATCAAAAGACTGCCATCTGGTACAAGGAGAAAGCTACCATGCGATATGTGATGTGCCTAACGATTCTGTCGCTCACCGCGTGTGCGGCCAAAACTCAGGTCGTCGGCTATCCCCCAGCGCCCGATCTGGTCGCAGCGACCGAGGCCAAGCCGAAGCCATCGCCCGATATCCTGACAGACCCGGCAGCAGCGGATCGCTATTCGTCGGCTGTAGAGGCTTGGGGAGATCGCGTGCGCGCCGCCGGGGTGCGGCTGTGCGGATACTTCAAGGCGCAGGGGATGAAGGTGGAGTGTGGATCATAAACGAAGGGCCCGCCGCTGCGGTGGCGGGCCGTCAGGCTTACGCTTCTCTGAAGTAGAGCTTGCGCACGTTACCGTTATGAAATTCGAGAGGTATGCCCCTGTAATTTTCAGGCCCAACAGCCGACGCATCAGGGGCGAAGTTCTCGTCGACAATCGCCAGCAGTCTAGTCCAGGCTGCATATTGAACCATGAAACGCACGACACGATAGCCGCGGTTCTGCGCCTTCAAAATTATCTCATCCATCGAATGCAAAATGTAACGTTCGTCTTTTGACAGCATGGTGCCACTCAAGGTCTGGTTGCAGAGAGCTCAATGGGTGACTGCGGGGCGTTCGGGGCAGCTCCAAAAGCGCGATCCCCGCAGTCGGATGCCGATATAAACGAAGCTTGCAAGCGGTCAAACTTCGTGATCGGGCCGGTTACCAGGGCAGGTTGGCCGGCCCGATCAACTACCAACGAAACGAACGGGGGGTCAGCATCGTCGGCGACGAGATAATGCCGCTCTCTCATCATCGTTCCAAAGATCTGCCCGCAGCAGTTAAATTCCTGAAACGCGGTAGCGTGTTAACGCTTCAGGCGAGATGATGGCCCTGCGACCCGAAGGCCTTTGAGGCCTTTTCAACTGAGCCCGAGGCCGTCTCCTGCCTCGGGCTTTTTGGATCTGCTCAGTAGCAAAGGACGACTGGCAGCAATGGAGGAGGGCAAGCCCGACGAGGCATTCGCGCTGTGCCGGGCGTGGGAAGGCCCGCTTGACGTGGATCGAACAGATCAGCCTTGGGCTGAGCAGTGATCACCTCCACAACATTGGCAAATTATGTACATCGGGAGCCGCAAAATTAACCATGGGCAATGATCAGTGCAGGTTGGCATTAAATGCTTGATCGATCTAATCATTCGCATAATCTTGATAAGTCTTGATCGAATCGGGACAGCAACAGGAGAATGATAATCGGGCATCAATGCCTGTAGAGCATCCAACAAGACATATTAGCTTCATTCTAATCCATCGCCCCTCATTTTCATTAGTGAGAGGTGCAACTGCGATGACATATCGAGGAGATGCAAAATGAACTTGAGCAAAAGAACGATTGGCCTTGCGTGTGCGACCGCTGCAATCTCGTGCGCTTTCTCAATGACGCCAGCTCTCTCTCAGACTACGAATGAATGCTCGGCCTATGCAATCGAAGCATGTGCTGGGGGCAATTACGAAACGCTCGGCTACAGCACACTGAAGGATTGTCGCCTTCAGGAATATGCCAATTGCTTAGCAGGCGTGCCGGCCCCCGAACCTGTCGCTTATCGCCCAGCACTCAAGGCGCCATCCAGCGCTCCACAAGCTGCGTCAGTAAGCGGCTCCATTTAAGTATGCCGGGGTGCGGACGGTTCTGGTCTGCACCCCGCTTCCAAATGCGCTTTAATTGCCCGGCAGAGCGATACGGCGGCGGCGGCGAGGATCATCAGGGGCATGGATGCGCCGTAGCCGGGAGCGCGAGGACCGGGCAAGTGTGCATCGTGGAGAGGCCTGCCCTGTCGTTACTGTCGCAATTTCGGATATCGGGCAGAGCATCAATCGCCCCGCCGACAGCCCGCCTCTATATCCATGTTCTGAATGCGACGATATAGAAGGCGATCATGCCGACAAGCAGATCGAGAGGCGTGACACTCCTCGATCTTGCCCACCGCCAAGCTGCACGACAACTCGGCGGCATCCTCACAGATACCAGCCGATCACTTGCACTTCGTAAACTGCCCCTTCTTCGGACCGGAGGCGATGTGGCAACGGCCCTTCGCGTCTTTGGTCACACCGCCTGATATGGCTGCGGTCTTGGCGGTTACGGGCGGGCATTTGATGAATTTGCCCTTGGCATCCTTACAAGACGCAGCGAGCGTCGGCGTAGCAGCGATCATTCCAGCCAGAGCTGCGGCAGTCATCAGCTTGCGAATCATACATGCTCCTTCCAAAGGTATATGAGCGCACACCGGTCTGAACCGAATTGAAGCGATGCGGAATACCTTAAAGTGCAATCTGTTGGGGACGTTCGCATCTTCCTTCGCGTTCCACATCCATATCAACCGGCACAGCGAGAAACCACTCGCGGCAGCTGGCATCCCAAGACGCTAACCCCAGCGCGATAGCGTCCTGCATCGCCTCATCGACACTCGAGCGCCAAGGCGAGCGTGGTCGGCGGAACGTCGAGATTCTGAACCGCTCTGCCACCGTCAGAAGCTCGCCCAGTCCAACTCAGCATCATCAAGCGCCTCGTGCATCTCGGGATCGGCCCCTGCCCGGCTCAAATGCTTGCGTACTGCTTCTGGATCGCCGTCCTTTGGAAACGCCCGATCGGCTGCAGCAGCCTTCGCCAGATTGCCGAGGAACCCGTCCCGACGAACTTGGGCGAGAACCCAGCGTCCGAAAGCAATCGGCTCCTCGGGCGCCCCTGACACATCAACACGGTGACTCTCAGCATTCATGATCTGGTTGGTCATGCGAAATTCCCTCTATGCGAATCGGCTGATCCGATCATAGCATGTTCTATATTTGTTCTCATATGGGTCATGAGATGGGATGGAGCGATTTCAGTCTGCCGGCAGTCGGCGAGCAGCACGACAACGAGGACGGCACCAGCCGCCAGGACGAACTGGCACGCTGCCAGCCGGGCGAGATGCTAACGCTCGCGCGTGAGCCGGAGAACGAGCACGATCCCATGGCGGTCGCCGTGCTGAGCTGCCGGGGTGTGAAAGTTGGCTACCTCAGGCGAGATCGCGCGGTGTGGATCGGCAGCAAGATCGATCGTGGCTTCGACGTCCGGGCAATCGTAGAGCGGGTAAAGGGCATCCAGTTACACGGGTCACCCTTGGGACTCGTCATGCGGGTGAATATGGATGGTGAGGAACCGGAGTTACGGGATAGAGGCTGAACAGCTTTTCGGCGGATGATTCGGCTTCGCTGCGCCGGAGTTAGATTCCCTGTTTGGAAGCTAAATCGGGGGTTGGGGTATAATTCGGGGTATCATATTTTAGACACCCCCTGAAACGCCCGGAAATCTGCCATTTATTAGACCTTATTCGACGGGCTCCCGCTCCGCCATTTTTAAGTAAAATCCTTTAAAATCAGTCATTTAACGATTTTTGCGCAAGATATTTTATTGCATATTTTCAATGGCTTACCGATTCCGCCAAAAACGTACTGCGGGACTGGGCGTGGGATCGCCAAAGGCGTTTGCATAAAGCCCTGCTTTCGCTGAGCTTATTAAACCGAGAACCACAGAATACGGGATTCGAACCGTTGGTTGCCGAGGTTTAGCCCTGCTCGTCCATGTTCGCAGTTGTTCGGAAAATGGAACTCTCTTTTCAGAGGCGGGCCCGTGCCGATCCAATCCAGCAGCGCAATTGAAAAATCCGCCGATTTCGACTGTAGCCGTCCGGCAGGACAAAGGCAGATTCTGGACAAGTGTCTCAGAATAGAAGCTGTTCGCTGATAGCAGCGCTCGACCATTTGCAGCCGTTCGGGAGGAAATTTCCGGTCCTCAGCTGCGGACGGTCAGGTTGCCGTGCTACTCAGGATTATCAGCCTCCGACAAACCCGGTGCGGTTCAGACCCATCGCCCAACTGTCCTTCCCCACTCTCGCTCTGGCCGCTACCCTGCTCTTTTGGCTATAATTAGAGAGTCCTGAGTCTACAATCAAACACCTAGGCAGTTGGACTCAACTGATGACTCGGAAACTGCTCTAAGCTGACCGAAGATGGATAGCACCGTCGCGCGGCACGGCCTCCAGCCCGAAAAGTGCGCCGATCAGCGCCAGCGAAGCCTGCGGGTTGTCGAGCCGGAAGCGGCCGCTAAAACGCGCCTGCGCCAAGGCAGGATCGTCAAGACGGATCGGTGCCCGCGTGTATCGCCCCAGTCTCTGCAGCGCGAAGGACAGCGGCATGTCCTGCGCATCGAGCCATTCATCCTGCCAATCCGCCCGAGCCCCAACGCCTCCACCTTGGGTCAAACGTGCGCCGTCCAACAAGGCCCAGTGGCCTGTCGTCACGGCGAGCGCCTGCTGCCGTTGCGCTTCAAAGCGCACGGCGCCTTCAAACACCTTGAGTTCTGCGGCACCGATCAGCCGCTCGACACTGAAGCGCGTACCCAGCGCCGTCATACGCGCGTCGGGTACATGCACTTCGAAAGGCCGCGCCGGATCGTGGCGTACGTCAAAACGCGCGGCACCGCCGTCGAGCGCAATCCGGCGCGTACGGCCAGAAAAATCGATCGAGACCGAGGACGCTGCGTCAAGCAGCACTGTCGAACCATCCGGCAGCGACACTTCGCGGTGCTGGCCCGTCGCGGATGCGAAACGCAACGGCGGCCCAACCGGCGCAACGCCGCCAGGCACCTTGCCGCTTCGCAAGGTAGCCCAGCCGACCGGGACCGCCAGCACGGCGCCCAGCCCGGCTGCGAGTGCCTGCCGGCGCGATAGACCCGAACGCATCGGCGGCGCGTCGATCCGCCGCGATGAGCCCGACCGCGATGGAAGGAGTGCCACCACAGGTCGAGGCATGTCGAGTGCATCCAGCAAAGCTGGATCGCCGAGCAGGCGCAGCATCCGTTCAAGTGCGGAACGACAGCGCGGATCATGTTCAAGCCACGCGGCGAGTTCGAGATGCTCGCCCTCGCTCAGTTCCGGCAGACGATCGGCCCAATCTGCGGCCTCATCGATGATCTGATCCTTGCTCATGTGTTCATTCATGGAAGGCGCCCTCTCCCATGCCACCGTCTCTCCCGCCTATGCTTCGCTCCTTCGTGTATTCATCCAAATCGTCACCCAGCGCCCGCATCATGTCTGCCATCGCCCGGACCAGATTTTTCTTCACGGCCTCCAGACTGAGCCCCATCGCCTCGGCGATTTCCTGACGTGACCGTCCTTCGAGATGGCGCAATCGAAATACCGCGCGGCGCTGCTCCGTCAGTCCGGCAAGGGCGGCTTCAAAGCGCGCCAGACGTTCGCGATAGTCTAGCACTTCGTCGGCCAGAGGCAGCGAGCAGGCAAGGTCCAGCGCCATGGACTCCCGGTTGTCATCCGCCTCCTGATGCCGGCTCCGCAACCGCTGGCGCGCCTGGGCAATAATGACCGAATCCGCCACGCGGAAAGCATAGGCCAGCGGCTGTTCGATCACTTGCCGTTCCTCCTGCGCGATCACCCTCGCGAGCGTTTCCTGCACCACATCCTCCGCCTCCTGTGCATCACGAAGGCGCCGTCGGACATAGCCGCGCAGGCGATCGAGCGATTGCACAATCTGCACCGCAGCCTGTCTGACCTCGGGTGTAGAGCGCACGCGCTCGGCTTCGGGGACAGCATACTTGCGCGACAGAAGAGAAAAGCCCATCGCCATCAGTACCGATACCGAAGCCCAACGGCAATGGTCCGGCCGCTGCGTGTATCAACCAACAAGCGTTTCGCTGTGCGGTCCGTGTACTGGATCACCGGCGCATCGGTGATGTTGCGCAGTTCAAACGTGGCCTGCATGCCCGAACCGAGACCGGCATGGGCCGCGAAATCCAGAGTTACGGCAGCTTTTATCCATTCTCCGATGTTGCCGTTGTCGCCCACGTCAACGCGATAAGTGCCGCGATAGGCCGCCGCCAGCCGTGCATCCCAGCCCCGCCCCGTGTAATAGAGCGTCGTATTGCCCGCCCAGCGAGACAGGTCAATCAGAGGCAACTCCACGGCCTGGCTACCATAGATGACATCGGTGGAGCCGTTCGCATATGTCAGGTTCGCCTGCACGCCGAGCCGCTCTAACGGTCCGGGCAGGAAGCGCAGATCATGCTGGAATGCCGCTTCGATGCCGATAATCGTTGCACCCGAGCCATTTATCGGGCGAACCACGTTATACGTCGCGCTGCCGGTCAGCCCCGGATAGAGAAACGCTAGCGGATACCCCGTATCGGCATAGCGCATCACCTGCGTTTCCGACGTGATGAACGAATCCAGTCGCTTGAAGAATACCCCGAGGGACACGTATCCCTCGCGGCCCAGATAGCGCTCCACCGCAAGGTCCAACGCATCCGATGTGAACGGGCGCAGCGCGGGATTACCGGTAGTCACTGTTCCTCCGAACGGCGTGGAATCGATCGTTGCCGCTGCGCGCAAATCCGCGACGTCGGGCATGTTGACGTTGCGACTTGCCGCCAGCCGCACGATCAGATCCCGTCGCAGTTCCAGCCGGGCGTCCAGCGAGGGGAGCCACGCCGAATGCCGCGTGTGGTTCGAAACGTCGAACAGGCTGAGCGAATCGCTGGCCGTCCCGGTCGAGGCAATCGCGGTACGCTGGAATTGCAGGCCAAGCCTTGCCGTGAGAGGTCGCTCTCCCAGGAAGCCCGACCAGGCCAGAAGCGCGAAACCCGCGTAGGTGTTCTCGCGAATGCGATAATCGGTGCCCGGCAGGTCGTCGTTGGCGGTAAGGTCGCGGGCCTGGCCGGTGGCGGCGAAGGTCGCATCGACGTTTCCCACGACGTAGGGGGCATAAGTGCGGCCTGAAAACACCTCGCCGACACCCAGCGCTGCATCGGCGGTGTTTTCATAATCGGTCTGGACCCGACGTTCCCAGCCATCGTTGGCAAAGCGGCGGTAGATCCCCCCGGCATGGAGCGTCAGATCGTTACCCAGGTCGCGCACCAGTTCGAAGCGTGCGGTCAGGTTTCGATTGACGATGGAATCCTCGCGTGTGTCAGCGCGCATGAGGCTCCAGTTCGCCACGTCCGAAGTGTCGAAGCCATAGCTGTTGCGTGGCGTTTCTCCGGTTGCGGAATAAACGAAATCCTGCCCCCTGGATTGCAGGAACACCTTGTCCGCCACCGGTTCCTCGAAATCCGAAACCGAATAGCCTGCCCGCATTTCCAGCCGCATGCGCGAGCCCAACGGCAAAGTCATGGCCGCCACCGCCTCGCTGTAATCGGTGTGATCGCGCGTTACCTTGTGCTCGGTACGCATATCGACACCGGACATGTCGGCGCTGGTGATGGTGTTGCCCGAAACCGTCAGCGCATTGATGACCTGCGTTCCGGTGACGTCGCCGGTCAGGCCATTCGTGCCCGCGGCTGCCAGCGAATATTCGTTACGCGCGTTGGAAAGCCGGGCGTGAACGCCATCGAGCGTAAAGGCGAAGCCGTTGTCCGCCTCGTGCTGGACCGAGCCCACGAGGTTCAGTCGCTCGAAACGGTTGGTCCAGGTGGAATAGGTCTGGGCGCGAGCCATGTAGAGCGGATCGCCAGAGGCGCCGGTCAGGCGCGCGCGCAGGTCGTCCGAAACACCCGCGCCGACGTTCGCTTCCCCGAAAGTCACCGGCATCCAATCCCAGTTACGATAGCCGTATTCGGTAACCCGATTACGACTCCACGATCCTGCGATCAGCACGCCCCATTGCGCGTTTCGGCGAGAGATCTCTGCCGTCACCTGCGGCAGCACGCCCGGCGAATTCGCACCTGCGCGCTCCTGCACCGAGACCAGCGCGACATTGCCTGAACGATCAAACGGGCGCAGCGTCTGCAACGCCACGGTGCCCCCGACGCCTCCCGCATCGCGATTGGCATCCCAGGTCTTGGCGACCTCGACCTGCGAGAACAGCCCCGCATCGAAGATCGAATAATCGAACCGACGCTGCCGACTGGCCGACCCCCGGCTGTCAAAGCCGGAGGCGGTGGTCGCCAATGTCTCGATACCGTTCAGGGTCGTGCGCGTGAACAGCGGGCCAAGGCCCGCAGCGAAACCTGTCGCCCCTCACCATTGTCGCGGCTGATGGCAACGCCCGGCAGGCGCTGCAGAGCTTCGGCAGCGTTGCGATCAGGAAACTCGGCAATATCCTCGGCCCGCGTCACCTCGCGAATATCCGCCGCCGCGCGCTTTCGCACGAGCGCCTCGCGCAGACTCTGGCGGTAGCCCGTGACGACGATACCATCGCCCAGGGCTTCGGTCGGCGTCGCTTCGCGGGGCGGTGGCGGCATTCCCGGCGATTGCCGACCTGATGCATTGGCCTGCGTCACGACAAAACCGCTATCGAGACGTACCACCCGAACCGGTAGACCGCGCGTCGCCCGAGCCAGTGCCGATCCAGCATCTTTACAGCCACGTAACCTGGCGCGCGTCTTGAGAGCCGGGCTCACCGAGGTCACGATCTGGACACCACTTTGGCGCGAGATAGCACGAAGCACATCCACCAAAGGTCCGGGCTCGGCCCGAATTTCAACGGGTCTGACGGCCTGCGCCATGGCCGGATTGGCAACACCGAGTCCGACCCAGACGCAACCGATCCCGAGCCCGAAACGGGCGCCGGCAAACGATCGGACAAGACGGATCCCTGACACCTGAACGCCCCTTCGAGGCGCGCGCTATCAATGCCTCGTGACGATTGCGTGACTGTCATAGGTCTTCCGGATGGCAGCGTTGTCGGATACGTGAAAAGGGGAGCGCAAGACGCCCCCCTTCCCCGATGCATTAAGCGACAAGGCGTGTGTTATCAGAACTCGAAGCGCACACCGCCCATGATGGTGCGACCACTACGCGTGATGACATAAAGGCGCTTGCTGCTGTCCGAGTACTGCTTTTCTGCCTGATTGGTCAGGTTCACGCCATCGAGCGTAAGCGTGACATGCGGCAGGATCTTGTAGTGCGCCGACATGTCGACATAGACCGTGCCAGCATAGCCCGAGAGATCCTGATCGTAGACAGTCTTGCCGTTGAGGGTCGATGTGACCGGCGAGGCACTGTAGATGTAGCTCGAACGGTAATTGGCCGAAACGCGCGCATCGAACTTCGCGTCCTGATAATACAGCGTCGCGTTGGCGTTGATGTGGCTCAAGCCCTCCAGCGTGGTGTTCGCACCGCCTGTATAAACGGTCGAGTAATCATACTTCGAATCCACATAGGTGAAATTGACGATACCACCGAAGTGGTCGAACGGCGCCGGCAGGAACGTGAAATCGCTCTGCGCAGCAAATTCCAAGCCCCACAGGTCGGTCTTGCCCAGATTGATCGGGCGCGAGAAGCTGGTGACGGTAGTGTCCGCCGTTACGCCCGAGAGCAGCGAGGTGGACAGGCCGGTCTCACTCCACGCCACATTGTTGACGGTCTTGGTGGCGATGAAACCATCCAGCGTCTTGTAGAACAGACCACCGGTGATCGAGCCCACCTTGCCAAAGTAGTATTCGACCGCAAGATCGAGATCGGTAGACTTGTAGGGTTTCAGGTCCGGGTTGCCAACCGAGACCGAAATCTCGTTATTATCGCCTACCGAAACCGTGCCATTCACCGCCAACGCCGAAAGCGAGGGACGGTTGATGTTCCGGGCGGCCGCCGCGCGGACCTGCAGGTTCGGCGTCAGTTCAAAAATGAAGTTCGCCGCAGGCAGGAAGCCCGAATAGCTGGACGAAACCGAGATCGCCGTATCGGCACCGGATACCGTGCCGACACCGGTGGAGCCGATGCTGGTGTGGTAGTAGCGCCCGCCGACATTGCCACGGAAGCCGATGCCGCCCAGTTGGTGGTTCCAGTCATACTGGACCCAGCCTGCCGCCGTACGCTCTTCCACTGCATAGATGCTGTTTTCAGTGCCGGCGAGGTAGCTTTCGCGATCGACGCCCAGATCCTTCAGCGCCTTGTCGTAATCGACGATCACCCAGTCCTGACCGGAATAGCCGGTATAGGTCTGCGCATAGTCGCTAATGTCGGAACTTACGGTGCCCGCCTTGAACTGGCTGAGCAGCGCATCGTTGTACGTGCGTTTGTAGCCCGAGTTTTCGAAACGGCGCCATTCCGCACCAGCGCTCAGGTGGTCATCGGGCGAGAGGTCGTACTTCAGCGAGCCCTGGATATTATCGAACGCGGTATCCTGATAGGTCTCGTTCAGATCGATCTCGTGGGCATGCCAGTTCGCCGGGTTGCCGGTATCCCACTTGTAGGTATTGACGAGCGAATACGTGCCGCCGGTGTAATCGGAAACGACGTCGCCGTATCCTTCCAGATAGAAGTGGTCGTCCATCGGCATGTCGTAGCTGGAGCGCTCGATGCCGCCGAGGAAGGTCGCGGTCAGGCCCGGCAGGATGTCGGCATCGCCGCTCAGCACCAGTTGCTTGAAGGTATTCTTGGTGTGCTGGATACGCGTTTCGGTGGCTGTCTGCGCGCCTGACACGTCGAGATAGGTTACCTCGTTGTTGTCGTTCCACTGGATCGCGTTGATGGTGGAGTTCGGATAGGTCACCCCGCAAAGGTCTGGCCGCCGCCCAGCCACGTCGAGCCGCCACCGCCGCGCGAGGCAAGGTGCGTCTCGAAACGGTCGTTCTTGAAGGTGCCGTACAGGCCATCAAGGGTCAGGTGTACGCTGTCGGACGGGTTCCACTGTACCGAGGACGTCAGGCCGAAGCGGTCCTGCGTGCTGTCCCACACCGATTCACGGTTGCCGCGCGCGAACAGCAGCGTGCCGGAATTGATCTTGTCCTGCTCTTCCTGCGTCAGGCTGGAAATGTCCGATCCCGTGGCATTGTTGGTGCGCCAGCGGTACGTGTCCACGCCCGTTTCGCGGGTCTTGCGATGGCTATAGGCTGCCGAGATCAGAAACCCGAAATTGCCCCAGTTCTTCGAGAACAGCGCCGTCACGCGCGGCTGCGCATCCTTGGTCAGGCTGTTGGTGCCAAGCTGGCCCGACAGCGCAATCTTGGTGCCCGCATAATCGAACGGCCGCGCCGTGTAGAGCCCGACCGTGCCGGCAAGACCACCTTCGGACTGGTCCGCCGAGTACGACTTCTTCACATCCACGCGGTTGAACAGCTCAGCGGCAAAGATGTTGAAATCGAAGGCACGATCGCGCGAGGCCTGCCCTCGACTGTCCTGCGGACTGTCGACGTTGCCCAGCACTTCCATGCCATTCAACTGCACGCGAGTGAAGTCAGGACCAAGCCCGCGCAAGCTGATGCGGCGCCCCTCGCCCGCTTCACGGTTGATCGCGATACCCGGCAGGCGCTGGAGCGCTTCGGCCAGATTGAGCGAAGGAAACGCGGCGATATCGCTGGCGACGATCGAGTCCTGAATGATCGTGGCATTGCGCTTGACGTCGCGCGCCAGCTTCAGGCTGCTGCGAAAGCCGGTGACGACGATAGCCGATCCATCGTTGCCGGTCGTGGCGATGCTGTCTGCCTGCGTGGCGTTAGTGGCCGCGCCTGACGATGCCTCACCTGAATTGTCTTGAGCGAAGGCGGGCTGCGCCCCATCGCGAGCGCGGTCGAAATCAGCCAGAGGCTGCGCTTGGTCAACATTGTGAAAAAGTCCCCGATCCTGTTTGCGAACCGGACGGCGCAGATCACGCTGGCCGTCCTATCGCGAGGGGAGAGACGATCGCGACCCGATCGGGGACAGAACTTTTTTATGAAAGTTCAGAGAATTATTTATTACACTTTGATGTCATACATCAATATTTGAATATATATAATTGTTTAAATAACAACCCCGCCCCAAGCAAGTTATTAGAGGTAGCTCACTTCCAACTATCGTGTTTATCTTGCTCCCTTCCCTCAAGCACGAAGCCGAAGCCAGGCGTCTCAACGTTCGCGAAAAGCCTCATCGCCAAGGCGCGTGAACGGCGTCAGCAGATAACGCATGACCGATCGTCTATCTCCGATCAGATTGACGTCAGCGACCATGCCCGGACCAATAGCCAGCGGCGTCCCCTGTGGCGAGCGAAGGCCGCGTCCATCTGCACGCACCCGCACGGTATACCGGGATTCCCCGGTCCTCTCGTTGACGGTTGCATCGGGAGATATGCCGACAACCTCTCCTTCAAGACCACCGTAGACGGCATAGTCGTAGGCTGTGATCTTCACGAGCGCCCGCTGGCCGATCCGCACGAACGCGATGTCCTCGGGCTTGACGGTGGCCTCGATCATCAACGAGCCGTCGGACGGCACGATTTCCAGCAGTGGATCACCGGTGTTGATTGCCACTGAGAAGTGACCCGGGTGGGTATGGATGTACATTGGCAAGCGCGGTATCGGTGTCGATGTCGGATCCTAACTTCCACGTTCATGCTCGAGCACGTCGTCGACGAACCATAACCTTCCCCGATCATCTCTCGATCACAGCGAGAGGCCAGAGGTTAAATAGATACCGACAGCCTCTGCTCAAGCGCGCCGAGCGGGATGGTTTCGTTCGGCTAGAATGTTCGACATGTTTGTGCGGGCATCGGCGAGGCTGGCTAACAACTCCTCGTTGAGAAACTCTTCCCATAGCCAGCCCTTCTGTTCAACCGTCAGCAGAAATGTCATAAAGGCCTGCCACGGAATGCCTTTTTGGGGTTTTCCGACAATGGTTTCCTTTACCCGACGCTGCGGACTTCTCGCCTTGAGCCTGCCCTTTGTTGTCCTGGGCGGGACGGCGCTCCCCGCGCTGGCGACTGCGCCCGCCCCTTTGCACATGAACGACACCCAGACTGTCGGCACGCATAACAGCTACAAGCAGCCGATGAGCGAGGCCGTGCGCACGGAGGTTGCGGCCGCGGACCCGCAACTGGCACTGAGGCTCGATTATAGCCATCGCTCATTGCGCGAGCAGCTTGATCACGGCGTGCGGCAGCTCGAAATCGATGTGAACTATGATCCCGATGGCGGCTACTATGCGAAAGACAAATCCGATCCTGAACTGCTGAAGCCGGGCTTCAAGGTACTGCACATGGCCTTCAGCGACGCGGCGAGCAGTTGCGAGCGGCTTGTCACATGCCTTGGGGAAATCCGCGACTGGTCGCGCGCGCATCCGCATCATGTCCCGATCATGCTGATGTTCAATGCCAAGGAAACGGCTGACCCGGCCCACGGCAAAGCGGCGATGATGTTCACCGAACAGGCGTTCGACGCGCTCGATGCGGAAATCCGCTCGGTGATCCCGCGCGAGATGCTGATCGAGCCCGACGATGTGCAGGGCCGCTATCCGACGCTTCGTGATGCCGTGCTGGCCGGTAATTGGCCAACGCTGGCCGCCGCGCGCGGCAAAATCTTCTTCGCGCTCGACGAGCATGAGAAGAAGGTCGCTATTTATCGCGGCAAGCGCAAATCGCTCGAAGGACGGGTCTTCTTCGTCAATACGGACGAAAATTCTCCGGCAGCGGCCTACCTCACGATCAACGATCCGATTGCGGAAGGCGCTAGGATTGCACGGGACGTCAAGGCTGGCTTCATCGTGCGCACGCGCGCCGACGCCGACACGTTCGAAGCCCGGATCAATGATACCAGACGCCGCGAAGCTGCATTCGCCAGCGGCGCGCAATACGTCTCCACCGACTATATATGGGCCGATCCGCGCTTTTCCGGGGCATATACGGTGAGCCTGCCGGGCAAGGCCATGGTTCGCTGCAACCCGGTCCGCAAACCGGCGGAATGTGTTTCGAGCAGGCTGGCCAGCGGAGGATGATCCTGATCGTCGAACAGTCGTGACGACATACCTGCGCTGAGGTAACGCTGCCAGCGTGACCCGATCAGACCATCCAGCACATGACGCCCCTGCCTCGCCAATTGCCAGCGATGTCAGGCCTGATAGTCATGCGATCGTCGAGGCGGGGCTGGATATCATCTATCGCCGTGGGCTGCCGGGACTGACCCTGCGCCCGCTGGCCGCGCAGGTGGGCGTGAGTGTAACGGCCATTTCCACACGGCTGGGAACGAAAGAACAGGTAATCGAGCACCTGATAGAGGGGGCGTTACAGCGAGAGACGCACTTCTTCGATCGCTGGCTGGCCTTGTACGCAAGGACTGCGCCTTCGGACAGTGCTGCCCGTGCGGCCTTGAGTGATCTTGCCTTTCGGGACTGGATCGGCCCATCGCGAGCGCAGCCGATGTTCCTGATCGAACTGATTCACGAACACGCGCTGCGCCCAGTCTCTTCGCCCGCTCTGGAGCGCTGGATCGAGGCTGCGGGGGCGTTCTGGTCGACGCTGATCTTCGGCGTGGCGGATCACGCCGAACTTGCGCTGGGGTACATGGTTGATGAGGTGACTTTCGCGCTCGGAAACGAGCAGGATGCCGGCTACAGCCTGCTGCGCATCCTTTGCCTCCAACGCCTTGCAGCCGGAATCTTCATGCCGGATGGCGGTGATTGCGGCACCATCGAGCGATTGATTGCAGCGCTTGAACCTGCCGTGTTGCCCGCATCACCTGGCGATGATCCCAAGCGCCGCAAGATCGCGGAAGGCACGGCGCAAATTCTCGTCCACGAGGGCATGGAAGCGGTCACGCACCGATCGGTTGCCCTGGCAGCACAGGTGCCAGCCTCGACGGTCGTCTATCATTTCGGCACGCAACCGGCACTCGTCATGGCAGGTCTCAATGCCGTGATCCTGCGCTTCCATGGCATGCTGGAACGTGTCGGCGAGGCCTATACGGCGCCGAAGGAAGATGCAGAGACGCGCAATGTGACCAAGGCGACCTCGATGCTTGCATTGGCCAGCCTGCGCGAACCCAGCCTGCTGTCGCATGCTCTCGAAATGCGCAGACGGCGCGGCGATCGTATCCGCGCAAGCGATCTTCCCGGCCTTGGCTTCCAATCCGGGGCAGGCTTCGATCGAGCGGCCGGGCAAGTCATCGCACTGGCCGTCTACGGAATGCGCATGGTGGCCATGGCGCGCCAGATCCCTGAACGCGCGTCTTACCGCAGCGCATTTCGTACGCTGGAAGCAGGGATCAGGCCGCATCCCTGATGCGAGGTATCCCCTTATCCTAAAGGCAGAACCCGACGGCCGGACGAGCGAAAAGCGAATTTATTGCCATAAACCATAACTGAACAAGTGTAATTTAGCTGTCACTATCGCAACCTAGTGACGCCCCAACATCAGCTGCAACACTCGCTGATTCAGGGGATTTTTGCGATTATGAAGACTTCGGCACGCCTATTGAGCGGGGTTGCACTCACGTTCCTTGCAGGCACGTTAACTGAACAAGCGTCTGCTCAGGCCACCTCTCCGCAGCCCGCAGCGCAAAATTCCGGAACGGATAGCGCGGGTATCACCGACATTGTCGTTACCGCGCAGCGCCGGGAAGAAAACGCGCAGTCGGTGCCCATTTCGATCACCTCGATTACGGGCGATCAGTTGGAGAAGACCGGCCTCTACGAATTGACCGATCTGCAATACGTGGTTCCCGGCGTCACCTACGATCCGACCCAGGGCGCTGCCTTCCAGATCCGCGGCGTGGGAAGCACCTCTTTCGACATGTCGAACGAAAAGTCGGTCAACGTGGTGGTCGATGACGTCGTGATGGACAACCAGCGCGACAACGGCCTGATCGGCCTGACCGATGTGGCGCGCGTGGACGTGCTGATGGGGCCGCAGGGGACGCTGTTTGGCAAGAACTCCACCTCGGGCGTGATCTCGATCACGACGAACATGCCGGAACTTGGCACATACTCCGGCAATTTCTACGGCAGCTATGGCGAGCGCAACGACCACAACCTCAACGGTACGGTCAATGTGCCGATCGGCCAGAATGCCGCGCTACGTGTATCGGGTTTCGAAATCGGCCAGGACGGCTTTGGCAAGTACACGCAGCTCGACAAGAGTCTGGGGCTCGTCCACGAATACGGTGTGCGCGGCAAGTTGCTGTATCAAACGACGGACAACCTGCAGATCGTGCTGGCTGGCGAGTACACCCATCATTACGACACGTCGGTGCGCACTTATGTGGGCGGCCCGGCAGGCACGTCCTTTTCTGCATCGGACGCGATCCTGGCCGAGATGGCGGAACTGGGCGTAAAAAGCGGAACCGATAACGTCAATTCGGCGGACAACCATTTCGGTCGCATCATTTCGGTCAACAAGGGCGGATCGCTCCATGTAAGCTATGATCTGGGCAGTGTTACGCTAACGTCGATCACGGCCTATCGCGAGGCCACCTATATCAACGATACGCCCGCAGATCTGCTGCCTGACAACGTGAACGCCTACCTGCCGTTCAACATCGGCTATCTATATTCCAAGAAGTTCAGCGAGGAAGTGCACATCGCATCGCCGACCGGGCACTTCTTCGAATATCTGATCGGCGCCTTCTACAACAGGCTCACTGCCCGGCAGGATCAGGTGCAATGGGGGCCCCTGGGTGCTGGACCGGTCTATGACGAGGACGGCGTAGGCATACCCACGCTTTATGCCAACTCGGTTGCCAACGACCCCACGACCGGTGCGATGATCGGCAACACTCGGCGGATGCAGTCCTATAACGAAACGGCAGCACTGTTCGGCCAGACCAACCTGAACTTCAGCCCGCAGCTCAAGCTCACGCTCGGCGCCCGGTACAATTACGACTGGAACGGCCAGACGATGAGCTATTTCGATACCGATCCTCTGGCGCTGACCGGCTATGAACCCAGCTTCATTGCCAGCGGCACGGCACCCCCTGCGGATTTCCGTCATGGCGGAATGCGCGCGGGTCACTTCACCTATCGCATCGCTCCGCAGTGGGCGATCACGCCCGATATCATGGCCTATGCTACCTATTCCACGGGCTACAAGCCGGGCGGCATTGCCTTCGTCGGCAATAAATACGACCCATATGGCGCGGAAACCGTCAAAAGCTGGGAAGCCGGCGTCAAGTCGGAATTCCTGAATCACAGGGTGCGCTTCAACTTCGATGTCTATTCATCGAAGTACAAGGATTTCCAGGCGACGATCCTGACACCGGTGATCAGCGGCGATGGCACTTACACCAATGCATCGGCGATCGGTAACGCGCCCGGCCTGCGTTCACGCGGGTTCGAAACCTCGCTGGCGGTAAAGCCGACACGAGACCTGCTGCTGGGCGGCGCCGTGACTTATACCAATGCGGTTTTCACCAATTACGTCGCCAGCCCGACGGCGAACTATACCGGCACGCAGCTTACCAACGCGCCGCACTGGATGTTCACGATCAATGCCGATTACGATCGCGACATCTCATCCAGCTTGAAGGTGAAGGCGCATGTCGACTATGCCTATCGCAGCAGCACGCAGACCGTAACCGGTGCCCTGCTGGGTGACTGGACTGCACCTGCACGGCAGAATGCCGATGGAACGACGACCCCGAACGCCAGCTATTCGTATGTTCCGTCCTACGGCCTGGTCAACGCACGCGCCAGCATCGGCAAGATCGACGGCTCAGTCGAGATGGGCATCTATGCCCGCAACCTCTTCAACAAGTACTTCTCGACCGGATACCAGGTGTACGGAACACTGGGCCTTCTGCACTACACGACCCCGGCAGCCTACCGAACGCTGGGCGTCTACCTGGAATATAAGTTCTAAACAAGAAATTCAGCGAGGATGTAAAATTCCTCGCTGAATTTATATTAAGAAAAAATTATACTTTTGCCACCTCCGCAATATCTTTTAACGCAAAAATATACCTTCATTTGAAATGATGATTTTTGCACTCATAAAAGTAAATATAATTTCATTGTACTTCATACAGTATTAATCGTCGAAATTTGTAAATGCCCCATCGACTGGAATCCGGCCTTCACTATCATCTTCTTGAGCGACTTTGCCCTACTTCTTGTCAATCGCGATGCTCGACGAGAACATGATTGCATGGCAAGTTTAGGCGGGCGCTCTCTGGGCTGGGAACGGCAGCTCTATTAGCGCCAACTGACGATACAGTCGCTCCCACTCTGCGTTCGAAATCACATTGTCAGACCCGTAAGCCGACATTCGGGCAAGCCCCAAATCCGACCGCGAACGTCCGGAAATTGTGTGGGACTGAGCGTGGGACTGGAGAATGCAGAAATATTTTTCTCGTTCTTATTCATATGGTTACGGTAATTGAAAGTTTCCTCCCGCTCCGCCATTTTTCAAAAAATCCTTTGAAATCAGAATCTTATCGATTCTGGCGCAAGATATTTTATTGAACATTTTCAATGGATTACGGATTCCGCTAAAAACACGCTGTGGGACTGAGCGTGGGATCGACAAAGGCGTTTGCATAAAGCCCTGCTTTCGCTGAGCGTATTAAACCAAAGGCGACAGAGTACGGGATTCGAACCGTTGATTGCCGAGGTTCAGATCTGCTCGCCACCGTTCGCAAGTATTCAGAAAAAAGAACTCTCTTTCAGGGATCGGCCTGCGCAGACTTAATTCGGCTGTGCGTTCGGGAGATACCGCGATTTCAGTCAGAGGTTGCCGCTTCGTAGCCCACAACTCGTCGCGAAAGCGGCCATGCAGGGATAATTGCAGCGCAATCACGCTTGACGACGAGGCGTCCAGAATAGCACATGATGCATATGCATCATGATTCGCCCGCCATCGATCAGTTAAACTGCGCCTGCAACGCCCTTCGCAAGGCATCGCGCGCGGTTACCCGTTTCTATGACGAGGTCATGGAGGATACCGGGCTCTCGCTGGCCCAGTATGCTGTGCTTCGCAATATCGCCTGGCACGAACCGCTGCCGCTGATGGACCTGTCCCATATTCTCGTGATGGACCGCACCACGCTCTACCGCGCACTCAGGCCCCTCGAGCGGGATGGCTGGGTTGCGCTCGAGGACGGTCATGGCCGTGCCAAGACCGTGCGCCTAACCCACAAGGGCCATGACGCGGTCGCAAACTCCACCGATGCATGGCAGGCCGCCCAGCGGCGGCTGATCGAAAGGTTCGGCCTCGATCGCTGGGCCACAACGGAGGCCGCTCTCCATGAGCTGGTGACGATTTCGCAGGAGGCTATGCAGTGAGCCGCATATTGCACCGGACCAGCCTTGTCTCGCCACGCGTTCACATCGCCCTGATCGTCGCTGTCACCTTCCTGGCGCTGCTGGTGTCGGCGGGGCTGCGCGCCACACCCGGCGTCCTGATGATGCCGTTGCAACTCGACTTCGGATGGGACCGGGCGACGATCTCGTTCGCGGCTGCGGTCGGCATATTCCTCTATGGCCTCGTCGGCCCGTTCGCGGCGGCACTGATGATGTCATTCGGCATCCGCCGCACGATTCTAGCCGGCCTGATGCTCATGGCCGTATCGACCTTCGCCAGCCTGTGGATGCAACTGCCATGGCAATATGTGCTGAGCTGGGGCGTGGTCTCCGGCATTGGCAGCGGCGCGGTTGCATCCGTGCTCGGCGCGGCCGTCGTCAATCGCTGGTTTGCCACCCGGCAGGGGCTTATCATGGGTCTGCTCAGCGCCAGCACGGCAACGGGATCGCTGATCTTCCTGCCCTTTCTGGCGTGGCTGTCCAGCCAGGGGCATGGCGGCCGGTTGTCATGGCCGTGAGCCTGGCCTGCCTGATCCTTGTACCCATCGTCTGGCTGGTGGTGCCCGAGCATCCCGGCGACATCGGCACTCGCCGGTTCGGGGAGAGCGCCGACAGTGCTCCTGCGGCACCGACGAAGCAGGCGCGCACGGCTGGACTTGCGATCAGCGTGCTGCTCCGTGCCGCAAAACGTCCCGTCTTCTGGCTACTGTTCGGGACCTTCTTCGTCTGCGGCCTGACGACCAACGGCCTTGTCGGCACCCATATGATCGCCTTTTGCGGAGACCATGGCATCGCCCCCGTGGCAGCGGCAGGCCTGCTCTCGACGATGGGCTTCTTCGACCTGTTCGGCACCACCGCGTCGGGTTGGCTGACCGACCGCTACAATCCGCGTGTGCTGCTGATCGTCTATTACGGCCTGCGCGGACTATCGCTGATGGCTCTGCCCTTCCTGAGCTTCGACACCCTCAGCCTGGGTGTTTTTGCAGTTTTCTACGGGCTCGATTGGATCGCCACCGTACCACCGACGGTGAAGCTGGCGAACGAGGCTTTCGGCGAGGCCGAGGCGCCGATCGTCTTTGGCTGGATACAGACCGGCCATCAGCTCGGCGCCGCTTCCGCAGCCTTCGGTGCCGGGGTGATCCGCGAGCACAGCGGCTCCTATATGCCCGCGTTCCTGGCCGCGGGCACCATGGGCGTCATCGCCGCCGGAGTGCTTCTCCTGACCCTGAAGCAGGCCCGGACGACCAAGCTGCAGCCGGCCTGACCCCGGCTCCGTGTTTGAAGGAGAAGAGCGTTGCGCATTCTGATCGTGGGAGCCGGTGCCGTTGGCGGCTATTCCGGTGGTCTCTGATCAACGGCCTGTGGCTTCCTAAAGACGTCACGATCACCTTGCCCGGAATGGAAGAAGAATGTCGCTCTGGTGACGCCCATATTATCGGGCTTGCAGTCGATCTGGATCGCTATGCCTGCCTGCTGCCGGCCGATACTTTCACACTCGAGGAATGGCGCAGCCTGCACGCCCCCGTCCGGTGCATCTCGACTGGCTTTATGGCCTGTCTTTCGACACGATCGACGATCTCGATTTTCCGGTGGCCGTTGCCGGTCTTAAGCCCGAAGTGGCCGAAGGACTGATCGAGGCGGGCTGTCCGCTGGGCGAGGATACGTCCCGTCCAGACGGCAAGACCGTCGCGCTAGCCCGAAACTTTGCGCGGATCGTGGGCTGCGCTCGCCTGAAACTGCGCCTTGAAGTAGTCGAGACCGACGCCGGCCGCAAGTTCCACACCGATGCCATGACCGCGCGCTCGATCTCCACGCTGTGCGGATCGGTGACCGACTGTATCGAGGCGACAGCGCCGGCATCGACGAGAAGCGCCTGCTTCTAGTGCTGGCCCCGCTTTTCGACGGGCAGCCTTCATGAGCCAGTTCCTCACCGGCCCGCAGTCGCTGATCCTGGTTATGGTACTCGACCAGTTTCTGGGCAGCGGCAAGACGACGCTTTTCAATCACGTCGTCCACTCCGCCGACATGAGCCGTGCGCTGGTGATCATCAACGAGTTCGGGGCCGTCAACCTCGACCACGACCTGATCGACCGATCCAACGAGAATCTGGTGGTGGCAAAGATGGGCAGATGCCTGTGCTTCACGATCCGCGGCGACGTGCTCGCCACCCTGTGCTAGGCAGCCCGGCCCCTTATACGGGATGTTACAACATTACGTTGATTCCCTGCAATTGAGCGGATATCTCCGCGCGAGATACGTCCAGTCGCACGCAAGCCCTCGGAGATGAACGAAATGATCGCGTTGATGGCCCTGTTCGCTGCCCAGACGGCAGTTCCGGCAACAAGCCCCGCCGCGGGATATCAGATCGTCCACAATGCACCGCTCGAAACGACATTGACGACGCCCGACCTGCCTCAGGCCGGTGCGGTCTGGTGCGCTATGCTCAACACTGCGCGCAAGAGTGCCGACTTCGAACAGTTCTATGTCGCGAACAAGCCCGGCAGCCAGCTCGACAAGGTCATCGGCTGCATGGAAGCGGCTGCCAAACGCGGTGTGAAGATCCGCTTCCTGATGGAAGCGCAGGGCGTGAAGATTTCCGACGCGCCGACAATGGAACGGCTCCGCGCGATCCCCGGCCTCGAACTGCGGATACTCACGTTCGCGCAGTTGGGCGGCAGCGGCATCATCCATGCCAAGTTCTTCGTGATCGACGGCAAGAGCGCTTATGTCGGCAGCCAGAACTTCGACTGGCGCTCGCTCGAACATATCGACGAAACCGGCGTCAAGATCGAAGATCCGCATGCCGTGGGCCAACTGGCGGCGATCTTCGCGCACGACTGGGCGGCGCAGGCCACGCTGGCGGCGGGCAGCCATGTCGCCCCCACCAATACCGCCGAGGTCATGGCGGATGACAGTGGCCCGGCGACCCTCGTTGCCAGCCCCAACGCCTTCAATCCCGCCGGCGTCGGAGATTCGCAGGCGGAACTGGTCAAGCTCCTTGCGCAGGCCGAACACGATGTGCGCATCACCGTGATGGAATATGCCCCGCTCGATCAGCAGCACCGCTATTACGGCGTGATCGACAATGCGATCCGCGAGGCCGCCGCGCGCGGCGTGACCGTGAAACTGCTGGTCGCCGACTGGGACCTGACCCCGCTCAAGACGCCATGGCTGCGCAGTCTGGCCGCCGTGCCCAATGTCGAAATCCGCGTCGCAACGATCCCCGAAGCCTCCTCCGGCCCGATCCCCTACGCGCGGGTCGTCCATACCAAGACGATGACGATCGACGGCAAGGTCGCCTGGATCGGCACCAGCAACTGGGAGGGCGGATACCTCGACAATTCGCGCAATGTCGAACTGGTGTTCCGCAATGCCGCAATGGCCGCAAGCGTCGGGCAGATGCAGGAAAGCCTGTGGAACTCGGCCTATGCGGTCTCGCTGGAGACCGCTATCGCGCGACGCGAGAGCGCAAAGCGGCCGAATTCTTCAGGTAACGAATGACGGAAGATCAAATGCCGTCTGCCATCGGGAGCACGCGCCCAGAAATGTTCTGCCGTCAGATTTCCCGCTGAACCGGGTAGATCCCGCTGAACGGGTCCGGCGGCAAAAGCCGCTCGACGAGCCATGACATTCGCGCATCAGGGTCGGCGGCAAAGGCAGGCTCGGCGGCCAGCTTGCGTTCGAAGACGGTGCGCACATGGTCCTGTGTCGCCAGCAGGCGCTCCAGAACCGGCGCCATCACGAAATCCTCGGTGCCCGCAGGGGACGCGAGGACTTCGGGGAACAGCCCCCAGGCCAGGAAACTGTCCTGGCTTTCCGGCTCCAGCAGCGCTGCCGCCAGAAGGCCGAGCGGCTGATCCGATGACACCCGGATCGTTCCTGCCGGGATCGCGGCAAGGCCCGTGCCGTGCTCGAAGCGCGCCTCCACGGGAATGCGACCGTCATGCGCCTTTGCCAGCTTCACATCGCGAAGCCGCACCGTGTCCACGATCTGCCTGCGCGGTGCCTCCAAGGTCTCCAGCACGATGCCGTGCGCCCGCAGCTTCCCGATCACCTCGACATGGGCCGCCGGGATCAGCCAGGCTCTGGGCAGGCGGACAGTCTCGACCGGGTTCTGTCCGATGATCGGGATGCGCATCGTGACCGGCCGCCCGGTCCAGCGCTGTTCCATGCGTCCTGTGGCGGGCGAGAGATAGGTCTCGAACGCCACGCCCTTGAACGCTTCCACCCAGCCGATCGGCTCTTTTGCCGGAGCCCACCGTGTGAGCAGTTCCGCCGGGCGACTGGCACGATCGGTCGCCTTGGCCACGGCGATCCGCCCGGCATCCTGCGCCGCCAGCTTCAGGGCCGCCTCCAGCAGCACATAGGTCCCGAGCACGCGCTGGCGATAGGGTTTGAGCATGTGGTTTTCGACCAGTACGGTCGGCACCCCGATGAAATCCCCGTATCCGGTCGAATACCGCGGCCCTTCGGGACTGTAGCGGATACCCTTTTGCGGCGCGCGGGTATCGATCGGGCTGGGATACAGGATCGGCTGATGACCCGCTTTCTTGAGCGCGGCCTTCACGCCCGGCCCAAAACGCTCCTCAAGCCAGAGCGCCGTCGCGCGATGGCGCGCATACCGGTCCCAACCCGCATACGTATAGGTCACATCGTACTGCATATCGAAACCGCCGCTGACGTGGCAATCGATATAGAGCACCGGATCGAGCCGCTGCAGCAGCGCCACCATCCCGCGAACCTCAGGCGTATCGAGCTTGGCATAGTCCCGGTTCAGATTGATATCGCGGGCATTTCCCTCGGTGCCCTTGGCCTCGGGACCACGGACATGCAGGAAATTCCAGGCACTCGCGCGCGCATGCCCATCGACGTTGAGAACCGGCACGAAGACGAGATCGACCTTGTCGAGCAGACTGTCCTTGCCGCGAAGCGCGATATCACGCAGTAGCATCAGCCCGGCGTCCTTGCCGTCGATCTCGCCGGAATGGATGCCCGCCTGCACCAGCAAGACCGGCTTGTTACCACTCGCACCCTTGCTGGCGCGGACCATCAGCAGATCGCGCCCTTCGCCGCTTTTGCCGAAGGTTTCGAGAGTGATGAGCGAAGACGCGCCGGCCAGTCGCTCCAGCCAGCCCCGCATCTCATCGTACCCCGGCGTGGTGCGGAATGCCGATGCTTCGGCAGGGGTGATCCACGGATCGGACGAAGGAACGATCAGGGCCTCGCTGGCGCCGGCCCACGGCAATGGAGGCGGCAGGACATCGGGCGGCAAGGTGGCCGCCGAAGCGCTCGTCGCGAACAGCAAGGGGAAGACAAGGGCGGAAAGCGATTTCAGCATGATACGGTCTCGCATCGGAACCTCAGAACCGGGCACGCAAACCGATGGTGCCGGTGCGCGGAGCACCCGGCTGCACCCAGAGCGGCGAGTAGCTGTTGGCATACCAGTGCGTGTCGAACAGGTTGGTGACGGACCCGAAGAGTTCGAGATGCTCCATCAGGTCCACTTTGCCGAACAGGCGGAACAGGGTGTGCGCGGGCAGCATGAAGTCGCTGCCCGTCTCGCCCGAACGCCTGCCCAGATATTGCATCCCCGCGCCCACCTGCACCTCGCGCGAACCGATCGCGATCGTCTTGACGGCCTGAATATTGAGGTTGTGCCGGGGAATATTGACGAGCGGATCGCCGGGCCGGATCTGGAAGGAAAAGTTGGGATCGAGCATGCTCGAACGCGCCTGCGCATCGACATAGGCGTAGCTTATCAGAAGGTCGATGCGCCCGGAAGCCGACCGTTGAGATCGAACTCTGCCCCCTGCTGCGCGCCTTGCCGATGGCCAGCGAATATCCCGGCGCATTGGGATCGGTGGCCAGCACGTTGGACTTCGTCAACTGGAAGACCGACAGCGTGCCGGTGAGCGCCCCGCCCAGCATCGTCAGCTTTGCACCGCCCTCGATCGATTCACTGGTTTCGGGGGCGAAGATCGCGCCATTCACATCGGTGCCGACATTGGCACGAAAGCCCTGCCCATAGGCTGCATACAGCGAAATCGCGCGGTCCAGCTTGTAGACCACGCCCGCCTGCGGGCTGAAGCGGCTGCGCACGCGGCGGCTGTCCACGCCGCTCAGGCGATTGTCGGTTTCCAGCGTCAGGCGGTCGTACCGGCCACCGAAGCGCACCTGCAGCCGCTCGCCGATCTCGATCTGGTCCTGCACATAGGCGCCGACCGCATGCTGGCGATCCACCCGGTCGGTCATGACACTGGTTTGCGGCAGCGAGAAACGACCATAGACCGGATCGAGGATGTCGATCACATTGCCCTGCTGCGCGCTTGGGTTCGAGGCCAGCGTGGGGGGGCGATAGCGGGTGAACACCTGATCGTAGGTAAAGGCATCATAGTCGGCGCCGATCAGCATCCGGTGCCGCAAGGCCCCGGTGTCGAACGCGCCGGCCAGTTCGGCGCGGAGCACCTTGTGGCTGGCATCGTAGCGACGCGAACGGCGCTGGCGCGACAGCGAGCGGCCGTCGACGTAAAGCGACTGGCGCGAGGCGACGGTCTCGGCATCGGACGAGAACCCGGTAAGCAGCGTATCGCGCAAGCTGCCGCCAACCAGCAGGCTCCAGCGCGCGTTGAAGGCATGATCCAGACGCAACTGGTGCCCTGTGGCGCGCGCCACGGTATCGCCGTCTCCCGGCTCGCCGAGGAAGCGGGAGCGCGGCACGGTGTCGAAGTTTCCATCCAGCACGACGATACCGCGATCGAAGGGCACCGCGACGCGGGTCTTCTCCAGATCGTAGGTCAGGCGCGTATCGGGGCCGAGCGCCAGACCGACGGAAGGCAGGAATCCCCAGCGCGACTGATGGACCTGATCGCGGAAAGTATCCCCATCCTCGGCATATCCGATCAGGCGCACGGTCAGCCCGCGGCTCAACGCAAGATTGACATCGGCCTCGCCACGCACCCGGTTCCAGCTGCCGTACTGCACGGCAGCGGAACCGAAGCTGCGCCCCAGCTGCGCCTGTTTGGTCACAAGGTTGATGGTGCCGCCCGGCTCACCGCGACCGATCAGCGCAGCGGCAGGGCCTTTGAGCACGTCCACCCGCTCGATCCCCGCCGTATCGCGCTGCCCTCCGAACCCGCGTCCGCCATTGAAGCCGTTGACCAGATAGCCACTGGGCATATTCTCGTCACCGGCAAAACCCCGGATCGCAAAGGAATCCCAAAGCCCGCCCAGCGTATTCTGGCGGACCACCGAGGCATTGAGATCGAGCGCATCGGTCAGGCGCTGAATACCGTTCTGTTCGAGCGTTTCGGCAGATATCTCGGCAATCGCCTGCGGGATCTCGGATACCGCGAAGTTCCCGCGATAGGCCTGCCGCACCCCGGTGACAGTGATCGCGTCCCGCCGCTCCCCTTCTTCGATAGCAGCGTCCTCTTCTGCCATCGCAGGCAGCGGCAGCAGAACCAACGCCAGCGGCAGAGATCCGGCCAGCAGCCAGTTGCGTTTGCATTCGTACATCATCGCGCCCCGCATCGTATCCTGGGTGGGCCGGCGCCCTCCCCTGTCGGCGCGCGCTCTGTCAGGAGGGCATAAACGGGTCAATGATATGTTGTATCATTTCATGATTTGTAGCCAATATGTCACGCAGAGCGCCACGCCGTCACCATTCGGCAATCAAATAGACATGAAACATCGTCGCAATCGGCCACGCTGAGAGACATGTGCCCCTGCCACCAGGACGGCATATTCTCCAGAACGCCCAACAGCGCCCTGTAAAACATTTCGTTCGCTCTCCAACAAAGCTGATGTGCAATACACCTCCATGGTGCGCAAATTGCGCTTCCTTCGCATTGGGCGCTGGCACCAATGCTTGAGGGGGCTTGCAATAAATGCTGCGCCAACGGGGAGCCGCTGAGGGGTGATCCTTGAGCTGCAATGGGGTGGATCTAATGAAATTGACGTGTTCGCGTGCCGTGGTTCTGCCGGTGTTTCTAATGCTTCCCACATGCGCGCACGCCCAGGAGAACAAGATCGACAGCGACACCCCATCGAACGGGACCGCCATCGTCGTCTACGGCAGGGCTCTGCCGCAAATCGGGGTGGCCACGTCCGGATCGCAAGGCGTCGTCGGTTACGAAGATTTCGAGAACCGCCCGCTCGCCCGCGTCGGCGAACTCGTCGAGAACGTGCCGGGGGTGATCGCGACCCAGCATTCCGGAACCGGAAAAGCCAACCAGTATTTCCTGCGCGGCTTCAATCTCGATCATGGAACGGACTTCGCGGGGTTTGTCGATGGTGTCCCGGTCAACATGCGCAGCCATGGCCATGGTCAGGGATACATGGACCTTAACTTCCTGATCCCCGAACTGGTCGAGCGGATCGATTATCGCAAAGGCCCCTATTTTTCCGAGGTCGGCGATTTCTCCGCCGCTGGAACAGTTGCCTTCAAGACCAGAAGCACACTTGCGCCCGTGGCGCAGATGACTGTCGGCAGCTACGGTTACTATCGCGCGCTTGTCGCCGGCAGCTTCAAGGCCGGCGACAAGGACATCCTGCTCGCGATCGACGGCACGCGCAACAACGGCCCCTGGACGCTCAACGAGGACCTGCACAAGCTCAATGCCTTTGCGAAAGTGTCCGGCACCGACTGGAGCCTTTCGCTCAGTGCCTACCATGCTGACTGGAACGCGACCGACCAGGTGCCAGAGCGGGCAATCTCCAGCGGCGAGATCAGTCGCTACGGCAACATCGATCCCTATCTTGGCGGACACACAACCCGCGTTGGCCTGACGTTCAATGCGTCGGCTTCAGATACGGACTGGACCGCCTACGCGACGTATTACGATTTCGGTCTTACCTCGAATTTCACATATTATCTCGAAGACCCAGTCAACGGAGACGAATTCCAGCAGGCGGACCGGCGCGGCGTATTCGGTGGCTCTGTTCGCCACCATATCGATACCGCGCTTGCCGGCCTGCCCGTGACCGTAACGCTGGGGGCCGAAACCCGCTACGACATGATCGGCAAGGTCGGCCTCTATCATAGCGTCGATGGTGTGCGCACCGGCACAGTCCGTCAGGACAGCGTCGATGAGTACAGCGGCGCAGCCTTTGCCGAGGCCCAGATCGCGCTGACGGATCGCCTGCGCCTGACCACGGGACTTCGAGGCGATCTTCTGGGGTACGATGTACGCTCCGATCTCGCCGTCAACTCGGGGCATGGCTGGTCGGCGATGCTGGCCCCTAAGGCGCGGCTGGCGTGGCGCGTTGCCCGTTCGCTCGAACTCTATGCCGATTATGGCGAAAGCTATCACAGCAACGATGTGCGCGGATCGACGATCACGGTCGATCCCTCGACCGGCGACCCTGCCGAAAAGGTGCCCGCGCTTGTCCGCGCGCGTGGCGCGGAACTGGGGGCCCGTGTCGAGACAGGCCACTTTACAGCCTCCCTCGTCGGGTTCTATCTCACGCTGGGGTCGGAGCTTGTCTATACCGGCGATGGCGGCACGACCGAGCCCAACGCCGCATCCCGAAGGTATGGCACCGAGGCAAGCCTGTTCTGGAGACCGGCGCCCTGGCTGACTTTGGACGCCTCCGGCGCGCTCACCCACGCCCGGTTTACCGGAGTCGATGCCAGCGCGCGTTACATCCCCAACTCGGTCAGCCAAGTGCTGAGTGCCGGGGCCTCCTTCGAGCTTCCCGAAGCCATTTCCGCAACGCTGCGATTACGCCACTTCGGCTCCGCCCCGCTGATCGAGGATAACTCCAGACGGTCCGATCCCACCACGCTGGTGAACCTTGGCCTCTATCGCACATTCGGACGCGGCAGGATCGGTCTGGATGTCCTGAACCTGTTCAACGCGCGGGACTCCGATATCACCTATTATTACACCTCGCGCCTACAGGGCGAAGCGACAGATGGCGTGGACGACTATCATATCCATCCGGTGGAACCGCGTGAAGTCAGAGTGTCCTGGCAATACAATTTCTAGCATTGGTTCAAATCATAAACATAAATGTGTTTTTAGCGCCAACAAGAAACGGTGACAATTCGAGCCTTCCTAGCGATATCATGGATGAGGTTAGACAGTCATCGATGAGCAGTAGCTAAAGATATGATCTGGCGCCCCACTTCAGTTACAAGTTACACAATCGACTGGAGCGGGCGCGTAAAGGTGTTTCCGAGGTTCCCCACCTCAAGATCGACGCTATCGACAGCACGCGCATGCTTGATCCGCGTCGAACAGGGCAAGCCTGTCCCAGACCTACCGAAGGTGGCTACAAGGATCGTAACGCCATACTCTTCCCCAATTGCTTGAACTGCTGTGGATGTGGTGGCGCCAAGACAGGACAGGAAGCGCGATCCAATCTCGGCCCGGCAGTTGCACCACACGGTCCAGGTAGCGGCCGAAGTCGATATCCGCGTGATCCAAGTCTTGCTCAGCCGGGCCGACCTCTCAGGCGAGCAATGCCGGGGACTTGAGCCTCGCCAACCCAAGGTCATGTTCGCGATCAAAACCTGCCAAGGCTTCGTACACTGGCGGGTCTCTTACAATTCCTGCCGCAACCGGCATTGCCCCAAATGCCAGGCGGTCGCTGCGCGCTCCTGCGCTGAACACTCTCCATACGCAGGCAAGCTAGCATTTTCGGATCCATAGCCGCTCTGGCCGATCATCGAGCCTACCAGCGCCACCTCGCGCGACAAGGACTATCGCCGCGCTACCCCGGAGGGTAGCGTGTCATAACGCTCGCTGTCGACGAGTTCATCCGATACCTGTGCATCATGCCCTTACTGCGGCGGGCGCATGATCCTCATCGGACCTTCGCACGCTGGAGCCAGCCACGCGCACCACCCAAGCCGATTCCGCCAATCCAGGAACTCGCGCATGATCCCTCATGATCCGCCTGTCGGCTTGGCCTCGCATATCATGCGGTGGTCAGCGGGCCAGCTTGTCCCCGATGACTGCGGCACCTGCCACCTCAGAGCTCAACCTATCTGACCCGCAGGGTCCTGTATGAGAGGATTTCGCACACAAGTATCTAGAAATCTTTATTTTCCTCGATTAATGCCCAGCTTTTCGATCCGCATGCCCATGGCTTGCCATCAAGGGCTATGAGCTTCCCCGCCATCAGGCCTGACTGGAGCAAGCTCCCTATACTCTTGATGGCGCCGATATTAGAACATAATAAGAACATATGCGAATCATCGATGCTCTTCCTGCGTTTGCGCCCCCGGACAAGGGGGCCCTTGGGCAAGCAACATCGCTTCGCTGGACGAGGTTTTGGGGGGCGGGCTCGGCTATGGACAGGTTCACGAGATCTACGCAGCCGAGCCGGACGATGCCAGCTCGACTGCGGGCTTTGCGATGGCCACCGCCATGGGCATGTGCGCGCGAGCGGACCGCCCGAAACAGACGGTGCTCTGGCTGCGGGAGCGGCGCTGGTGCAAGTCTGCGGGCATTCTGCAGGCCAATGGCTGGGCCGAACTGGGCGGTGCACCCTAGACGATCACGCGCAGGTCACGGCAGCGCCTTCTGCATCCGGCGACGAAGTCCATCGCCCGCAAGCCCCTCGCGAACTGCGCAAGCACCCTCGCGATGTCCGCATCGTCCCGAAATCGCGGGATTTCCATTGAGGCCGGAGAAAGGCTGCATGGCAGTGAATAGCAGCCGCAGGAATCTTGGCTCCTCGCACCGGCAAAGAACCAAATATTCTCAGATTTCTGTGCCCTCCGCCCACGTGAAAGCGTCCTCAACGTCCAAGCCGAGGCACCTGACCATGCTTTTGATCTTCGTGTGCCCCGGCAAAACGACACCGCCACCTGCAAGCACAGCAACCGGATCGAGCGATACTCTGCTTTTCCGCCGCTTCGCTACACGCTACGATACGGCCGCGGTGAATGTCGATCCGGCCTAGGGGCTACTCATCCTGTAGGTCGCATCGCCGCCAGGTCGCGCGCCACGCGGCGCAGGGCGGGGAGGTATCGCGTTCGCAGGTCGGGAAGAGATACCCGATCCGCCTGTGTGCCGATATTGACCGCCGCGATCACCCGTCCGTCGACGATCACCGGCACGGCGATGGAGCGCAGCCCCTGCTCCAGCTCCTGATCGATGATGGCATACCCCTCCTCGGCCACGTCGCGCAGAATTTGCAGCAGTACCGAGGGCTCGGTGACGGTGCTGCCCGTGAGCGGCGCCAGATCGGTACGGCGAAGGTAGGCCTGCTGCGCGGGTCTATCGAGACCGGCCAACAGCACGCGCCCCATAGAGGTGCAGTAGAGCGGCAAACGGCTGCCGACCCGCAAGGCAATCGACATGATACGGGAAACCTCAGCGCGGGCGACGTAGTAGACCTCGTCCTCCTCGATCACGCCCAGCGAGCAGGATTCGTGAAGTTCGTCGCGAACCTCATCGAGCAGCGGCTGCGCCCGCATGGCCAGCGTGCTGGAGGAGAGATAGGCAAAGCCCAGCGCCAGTACCTTGGGGCGCAGCCCGTAAAGCGTGCCGTCCTGCACGGCATAGCCCAGCCGCACCAGCGTATGCAGGCAGCGCTTCACCGCCGGGCGGCTGAGCCCGGTCAACCGGCTCGCCTGTGCAATCGTCATCGGGCGCGACTGGTCGGCAAAGCAGCGCAGCACCGCGAGGCCGCGCGCCAGCGAGGTCATGAATTCGGGATCGCCCTGCGCGTCCAGTTGACCGAAATCCTGCATGCTCACTTCCTAATCAACCGATTACCGTACAGTATCACGTTTACCGGTTGACGCAAATGCTCTGGAAGCAGAGGCGGGAAGGCAAGCTGACAGGCAGCAATTTTTGGAGAGCCGGATGATCGACAAGGCAATCGACAGCGCAGAGGCGGCTGTCGCGGATATTTTCGACGGGGCTTCCGTCATGATCGGCGGGTTCGGCACGGCGGGAATGCCCGACGATCTGATCGAGGCGCTGATTGCGCGCGGGGTGGGCGACCTCACCATCATCAACAACAATGCGGGCAACGGCGAGAAAGGCGTGGCCGCGCTGATCAAGGCGGGGCGCGTGCGCAAGATCGTCTGCTCGTTCCCGCGCCAGTCGGACTCGCACCACTTCGATACCGCCTATCGTGCAGGGCAGATCGAGCTGGAACTGGTGCCGCAAGGCAATCTGGCCGCGCGGATTCAGGCGGCAGGTGCAGGGCTCGGCGCGATCTTCACGCCCACCGGCTACGGCACGCTGCTCGCGCAAGGCAAGGAAGTGCGCGAGATCGACGGCAGGCACTATGTGCTGGAGTACCCGATCACGGCCGACTTTGCGCTGATCAAAGCGCACAAGGGCGATCGCTGGGGCAACCTCGTGTTCCGCAAGACCGCCCGCAATTTCGGGCCGATCATGGCGATGGCCGCCAAGACCACCATCGCGCAGGTGTCCGAGATCGTGCCGCTGGGCGAACTCGACCCCGAAGTGGTCGTGACGCCGGGCATCTTCGTCCAGCGCGTGGTGCAGATCGCCCCGCTCGCCGCCGTTGCCGCCGCTGCGGCTGCCTGAGAGGAGAGAACGCCATGAACCGCTTGACCCGAGACCAGATCGCCGCCCGCGTCGCCAAGGACATTCCCGAGGGCGCCTACGTCAACCTTGGCATCGGCCTGCCCACCAAGGTTGCCAACTACCTTCCCGAAACCCGCGAAATCTTCCTCCAGAGCGAGAACGGCCTGCTCGGCATGGGACCGGCCCCGGCGCCCGGCGAAGAGGACTGGGAACTGATCAACGCCGGCAAGCAGCCGGTCACGCTGTTGGCGGGCGGATGCTATTTCCACCATGCCGACAGCTTTGCGATGATGCGCGGCGGCCACCTCGACATCTGTGTGCTGGGGGCCTTTCAGGTCTCGGTCCACGGCGATCTGGCTAACTGGCATACCGGCGAGCCGGATGCGATCCCCGCCGTGGGCGGGGCGATGGACCTTGCCATCGGCGCCAAGCAGACCTTCGTGATGATGGACCTGCTGACGCGGCAGGGCGAAAGCAAGCTGGTGGAGGCCTGCACCTATCCGCTCACCGGGCTTGGCTGCGTCTCGCGCGTCTATACCGACCTTGCCGTATTCAATCTGGGGCCCTCCGGCGCGCATGTGATCGAGATGGTCGAGGGCCTGACCATCGACGAACTGCGCCGGATTACGGGGCTTGCCCTTACATTCGACGCCGAAATCCAGCCCGCCTGAAAGGATAGCCAGCCATGACCGAAGCCTTTATCTGCGATGCTATCCGCACGCCTATCGGCCGCTACGCCGGTGGACTTTCCGCCATCCGCGCCGACGATCTGGGCGCCGTGCCGATGCGCGCGCTGCTTGCCCGCAACCCCGGCCTCGATCCCGCCGCAATCGAAGAGGTGTTCTACGGCTGTGCCAACCAGTCGGGCGAGGACAACCGCAACGTCGCCCGCATGAGCCTGCTGCTGGCGGGCCTGCCGCACACCGTGCCCGGCGTCACGCTCAATCGCCTGTGCGCCTCTGGCCTCGAAGCCGTGGGCGCCGCTGCCCGCGCGATCCGGGGCGGCGAAATGACGCTGGCGCTGGCGGGCGGCGTCGAAAGTATGACCCGTGCGCCTTTCGTGATGGGCAAGGCCGACAGCGCCTTTGGCCGTGCCCAGACGCTGGAGGACACGACGATGGGCTGGCGCTTCGTCAACCCGGCGCTCGATGCGCTGTACGGCACCGAGACGATGCCGCGCACCGGCGAGAACGTTGCCGAGGACTACGGCATCAGCCGCGCCGATCAGGACGCCTTCGCCCTGCGCAGCCAGCAGCGTGCCGAGGCTGCGCAAGGCAACGGCTTCTTCGCCGAGGAGATCGTGCCCGTCACGGTCCCCGGCAAAAAGCGCGGCGAGACTCTGGTGTTCGAGCGTGACGAACACCCCCGTGCGGGCACCACGATCGAGGCATTGCAGAAGCTCAAGCCATTGTTCGGCCCCGAAGGCACCGTCACGGCAGGCAATGCCTCGGGTATCAACGACGGCGCCGCCGCGATGATCGTCGCCAGCGAAGCGGCGGCCAAGGCCCATGGACTGACCCCGCGTGCGCGCATCCTTGGCATGGCCTCGGTCGGGGTCGAGCCGCGCGTCATGGGTATCGGTCCGCTGCCGGCAACGCTCAAGCTGATGGGAAAGCTCGGGCTGACCATCGGTGATTTCGACGCCATCGAACTGAACGAAGCCTTCGCCAGTCAAGGCCTTGCCGTCATGCGCGGGCTTGGCCTGCCTGACGATGCGCCGCATGTGAACGCCAATGGCGGCGCCATCGCGCTTGGTCATCCGCTGGGTATGTCGGGCGCGCGTCTTGCGCTGACGCTGGTCCATCAGCTGGAGAAGACCGGTGGCAAACGCGGCCTTGCCACGTTGTGCATCGGCGTCGGCATGGGCCTTGCCCTCGCGGTCGAACGGGTCTGACGGCACTCGTCATCTTCTGACAAACAAAAAGCCCTCTCGACGCACATGAACGTCGAGAGGGCTTTTTTATGTGTGGCGGCCTGCGAGGTGTGTTGGGAGAGAGGATCGCAGGCCGCCACGGTCTTGCGCGTGAAGGATCGGCGCAAGACCTGTCTGTTCAGGCGAAGTAGCTGGCGACCAGCATCTTGGCCGCATGGCGCGCCAGCGCTTGGGTCGGAGCATTGGTGTTGCCGCTGGTGATCTGCGGCATGATCGAAGCGTCGATCACATGCAGCCCTTCCACGCCGTGCACCTTCAGCTTCGCATCGACCACCGCCCCTTCATCGATGCCCATGCGGCAGGTGCCGACCGGGTGCCACATCGTCGTGGCGATATCCTTGACGAACTGGCCGATCTGCTCATCGGTCTGCTTGGCGGGGCCGGGGAGAACTTCCTCCTCGATCACTTCGGAAAGCGAGCGCTGGGCCATGACTTCGCGCACGGCCTTCACCGCCGCGATACCGACCTTGAGGTCGTATTCGTCGCCGATGAAGTTCGGGTCGATCAGCGGCATCGAGGTCGGATCGGCATCGGCAAGGCGCACCGAACCACGGCTGCGCGGTTGAAGAACGACTGTGGCGAACGTCACGCCCGAGCGCGAGCCGGTGGCGTTGAGGCCATCGGTGGCGATGATCGGTTCGTGGTAGCACTGAACGGTCGGCTCTTCGCTGTCGAGCTTGAGCGGGTCCCAGTAGGATACCGTCTCGATCCCGTTACCGGCGGCAGGCCCGTCGCGGGTGGTCAGATAACGCGCGCCTGCGACCAGCTTGCCGATCCCGTGCGCGGCGCTCTGGTAGCCCATCTTGCCCTTCACGTAGGCGGTGATCGGGATGATCGGGTGATCGTGCAGGTTCTCGCCCACGCCGGACAGTTCGACCCGCACCGGGATACCAAACTTTTCCAGCTGGTCGCGCGGCCCGATGCCCGAATGCATCAGGATCTTGGGGCTCTGCACCGCGCCTGCCGAGAGGATGACGAGACCTGCGGTAATGTCCTCCTCGCCCTGCTTGTGGCGAATGCGTGCGCCGACCGCGCGCTTGCCGTCCATCAGCACCGATGTCACCGTGCGCGAGGTGAGCAGCGTGACCCGGCCGCTCTTCACATGCGGGTGCAGATAGGCGACCGCCGCGCTGCAACGCTTGCCGTTGTGCGTGTTCGACTGGACCGGAGACACGCCATCCTGCCGTGCGCCGTTGTAGTCGGCATTGTAGCCAAGGCCGTATTCCTGAAAGGCCTTCATGCAGCGCTGGTTGAGTTCATTGATCCCGCGCGGCAGTTCGACCGAGAGCGGGCCGTCGATGCCGTGATGGGCATCGTGGAACGTATCGTTGTGCTCCTGCTCGATGAAGGTGCGCTGCATCGTCTCCCACGACCAGTCGCCGGTATCGCCGACGGCGGCCTGCCAGGCGTCGAAGTCCTGCTTCTGGCCGCGCACGTAGCACATGGCATTGATCGAGGTGCCGCCGCCCACGACCTTGCCCATGCGGTAGCGACGCTTGGCGCCATGCACCGGCACGGTGTCGTAAGCCCAGACATGACGGTCTGCGGCGAGGATGGCGGAATAGCCTGCGGGAATATGGATCATCGGGTCGCGATCGTTCGCCCCGGCTTCGACCACGGCGATGCTCGCGCGGGTGTGGCGGGCCAGATAGTCGGCGACCACACAGCCGGCAGCGCCGCTGCCGATGATGAGAACGTCGTAGGAATGATCAGGCATTCGGCTTCTCCGGATTTCAGGCTGCAGCGCGGCGGCTGTGCCCTTTTGTTATGTATGCGATAGGAAAAGGGAGTGGACGGCAGAGGCGCGGTGCACCCCTGCCTTCAGGATCAGACCGGATAGGGGAGCGGCTGCGCGCGCACGGTCATCCACTGCCATTCCGTGAACAGGTCCCAGTTCGCAGGGCCGCCGATCGCCGAACCGTTGCCCGACGCGCCAACGCCGCCGAAGGGATTGACCACGTCGTCATTCACGGTCTGGTCGTTGATGTGCAGAAGGCCTGTGTGCAGACGGTCGCCCAGCGCCATCGCGCGCGAGACGTTGCCGGAAAGCACGGCTGCGGAAAGGCCATAGGTCGTGTCGTTGGCCAGCACGATCGCCTCTTCATCGGTCGCGAAGGTGGTGACGACAGCAACCGGCCCGAAGATTTCCTCATCGAAAGCGGGCATTCCTGCGGTTACGCCGCTCAGGACGGTCGGCTCGAAGAACAACCCTTCGCCCTTGCCCCGGTGTGCAGCGTCGCGCCTGCGGCCACGCTGTCGGCCACGACTTTCACGACATGATCGAACTGGCGCTGGTTGATCAGCGGGCCGATCATGTTGCCGGCATCGGTGGGATTGCCGACCGGGAGCGAGGCCGCCTTCTTGGCCAGCGCGGCGATGAAGGCAGGTGCGATGGCTTCGTGTACCAGTACGCGCCCGGCCGCCATGCAGATCTGGCCCTGATGGAGATAGGCGCCCCAGGCGACATTGCGCACGGCCAGATCGATATCGGCATCGTCCAGCACGATGATCGCGTTCTTGCCGCCCAGTTCCAGGCTCACCTTCTTGAGATTACGGCTGGCGCTCTGACCGACCATGCGGCCCGCGCCGGTAGAGCCGGTGAACTGGATCATCGCCACGTTGCCATCGTTGCACAGGGTCTCGCCTGCCTCGGCGCCGCCGGGAGCAGTTGCAGGACACCGGCGGGAAGCCCAGCCAGCTCGAACAGGCGCGCAATCACGATGCCGCCGCAGATCGCGGTGCGCGGATCGGGCTTGAGCAATACGGCGTTACCGACGGCGAGTGCAGGCGCGACGGCGCGCATCGCCAGATAGAGAGGGAAATTGAACGGCGAGATCACGCCGACAACGCCCAGCGGCTTGCGCTTGGCGAGGCTCAGGCGATCGGGCGTGCTGGGCAGCACCTGGCCCTGTGGCTGGTGCGGCATGGCGGCAGCCAGCTGGATGGCGCGCAGCGAGACCTTGAGTTCGAACGCGGCCTTGGCTTTGGCCGAGCCGCTTTCGCGCACGATCCATTCGATGATCTCGTCGGCATGGGTCTGGCCGATGGTCAGGGCGCGCAGGAACACGGCGGCCCGGTAGTCGGGCTCCAGAGCCGCCCACTCGACCTGCGCCGCGCGGGCATCGGCAGCCGCGGCGGAAACAGTTTCGGCGTTCGCCAGCGCCACTTTGCCCAAAACCGTGCCGGTGGCAGGTTCCACCGCATCGATCGTGTCGCTGAAAGGCTGCCATTCCTTGCGCAGGATCATACCGCCAAGATACTTGTCTGCGATCAGGGGAGCTGCCTCGGCAGCGGTTTCCGCACCCATGTCTGTTCTCCATTTTCTTTCGTGTGCCGTTGGACGTGGCCTGAACGACACGATGCGCATCAGATGGAACTGTGCGCAGGGGAATGGAAAGACCAACTTGGTGTCGTTATATACCGTCAGGATATGAAGTGAATTTGGCGCGGGAGGCGCTCGTCGATGGACGTCCGCAGGTTACGCTATTTCGTTGCGGTCGCTTCCGAGCGCAGCTTTACCCGTGCCGCGCAGCGCCTGAACATGGCGCAGCCGCCGCTCAGCAAGCGCATTCAGGAGATCGAGGACGAGCTGGGCGCGCAACTGATCGATCGCAGTATCCGGCCCTTGCAACTCACCGCCGCAGGTGCGCTGTTCTACGAGCAGTCCCTGCAGGTCCTCCATCGGCTGGAGCAGCTGTCGGCGACCATGAAGGAGCATATCGAGGCAGGGCGCCCGCGCCTGACGATCGGGCTGATCGCCTCGCTGTTTCATGAGCGTCTGCCGCAGTTCATCCGACGGTATCGCACCCGCGCGCCGGACATCGAGATCGTGCTGACCGAGATGGGCGGGGCTGCGCAGGTCAAGGCCTTGCAGGAAGGCCGGATCGACGTCGGCCTCGGTCGCCGCCGGATCGATGGGGTCGGCGTTCGCAGCGACGTGCTGCGCAACGAACCCGTGCTCGCCGTGCTGCCTTCGCAGGGCGCAGGGCGCTGGACGAGCGGCACCATCAGTCTGGAGATGATGCAGCGCTTCCCTTTGATCCTCTATCCGCAGGATGCGCCGCAAGGCTTCGGCGCCTTCATGCTCTCGCTGTTTCGCGAGTCGGGAATCACGCCTTCCCGCACAATGGAAGTCGGCGACATGCAGACCGCTCTGGTGATGGCGGCATCGGGGGCGGGCGCCAGTCTCATTCCAGCTTCTGCCCGCCGACTGGTCCATTCCGATGCTGTCTGCCTGCCATTGGCGCCTGCCGTTTTCAGCCCGGTGGTGCTGATGCGCCGGTCGGAAGATGTGTCGTTTCCGGTTCGCTTGCTGATCCAGACGATCAGGGACCTCTATCCCGAATGGGGGCATCCCGCGCCGAGCGGCCTGCTGGACACTGCGGGAGGCGTCGAAGCGCCCCCCTATCGGCAAACGTAAGGCGCCTAAGGCTCTTCGGTAAGGGCGGTCGGCACGTCATAGCCCCATTCGGCATACTGGCGGGCGATGACCGAAGCGATGAGCCTGAGCTCGGGAGAGCGGTCTCCGGGGCGATGGCTCAGGATGATGGGAGAGGTCGCCGGTTCGAGCAGGTCGCGAAAGGCGACATCGTGGCTGCGCGCGCGGCGCACCGATTCCGGCACGATCGCCATGCCTTCCTCGGCCGCGACAAGCCCGATCGCCGTCTGAAGTTCGCGCGCTTCATGCACGATGCGCGGCTCGATGGCGTGGTCGCGGAACAGCGAGATCACCTGATCGGCATAGCTGGGGCGCGGCGTGCGCGGGTAGATGATCTGCGGTTCCTGACCCAGATCGCGCAGCGAGATCGGATCGGAACTTGCCGCAAGCGGATGGCCGATCGGGAAGGCGGCAACCAGCTTCTCGTTGCGCAGGATGATGCGGCGCACGGCCGGGTCCTCGAAGCGGATACGCCCGAAGCCGACATCGATGCGACCGTCCTTCAAGGCGGCGATCTGTTCCAGCGTCGTGCTTTCAACCATCACCAGTTCCACGTTTTCCGCCGCCTTGCGAAACTCGCGGATCAGTTCCGGCAGGCGGGCGTAGATCGTCGAGGCGACGAAGCCGATCACCAGCCTGCGTCGCTGGCTGCCGGTGGCGGCCTTCACCATGGCCTCCACATCCTCCATGCGCGCCAGCACCTGCACCGCCTGCGCATAGAGCAGCCTGCCGACATCCGTAAGCTGCAAGGGGCGGTTCGAGCGATCCAGCAGTTGCGCGCCGACATGGCCCTCCAACTGCTGGATCGCGCGGCTGAGCGGAGGCTGGGCGATATGCAGGCGTTCGGCTGCCCGGTTGAAATTGCCGTCGTCGGCCACTGCCACAAAATAGCGCAGAAGGCGCAGGTCGATCATCGTTATACCTTTCAGGTATCAATCTGTGACCGCATTGATCTTTGAACGACCCTCGTCACGGGATTACCTCTTCCTCACGAAACCTAAGCATATGGGAGAGCTCTGACAATGGCGGCGCTAAGCAAGGCCGATACCTTCATTGTCGATGTGCCGACGATCCGTCCGCATGTTCTGGCGATGGCAACGATGCACTCGCAAGCGATGGTGATCGTGCGGCTGACCGACAGCGACGGCGTCGAGGGCATCGGCGAGGGCACCACAATCGGCGGCCTCAGCTACGGCGAAGAGAGCCCCGAAAGCATCAAGTCCGCCATCGACACCTATATCGTACCCGTCCTGCGCGTCTGCGATCTGGCGCAGATCGGCGCGACGATGGCGCGCGTTGCGCAGTCTGTTAAGGGCAATCACTTTGCCAAGTGCACGGTGGAAACGGCGCTGCTGGACATGGCGGGCAAGCGGCTGGGCGTGCCGGTTTCCGAACTGATCGGCGGCGGGCGTCGCCGCGATACCCTTCCAGTCGCCTGGACACTGGCGAGCGGCGATACCGCGCGCGATATCGCCGAGGGGGAGGAGATGCTCGATCGTCGCCGTCACCGCATCTTCAAGCTGAAGATCGGCAAGCGTGCGGTGCGCGATGACGTGGCCCACGTCGGTGCGATCTGCAAGGCGCTGGGCGATCGGGCCAGCATCCGTGTGGACGTGAACCAGAACTGGTCCGCCTCGCAGGCGCGCCTCGGCATGGCGATGCTGCATGATGTTGGCTGCGAACTGGTGGAACAGCCGGTTGCAGGAGACGACCTCACCGCGATGGCACGACTTACCAGTGGACAGGCGGTGCCGCTGATGGCGGATGAGGCCTTGCAGGGGCCACGCAGTGCGCTGCGGGTGGCCAAGGCAGGCGCGGCCAGCGTTTTTGCACTCAAGATCGCGCAGTCGGGCGGACTGTTCGCTACGGCAGACGTCGCGGCGATCGGCATGGCGGCGGGCATCGGCCTCTATGGCGGCACCATGCTGGAAGGCAGCGTCGGCACCATCGCCTCGGCCCATGTCTTTGCGACCGTGGCCGAGCTTGCCTGGGGCACCGAACTGTTCGGGCCGCTGTTGCAGACCGAGGAAATCCTGACCGCGCCGCCCGTCTACAGCGACTTCTCGTTGGCGATCCCGACCGGCCCCGGCCTCGGCATTTCGCTCGACGACGACAAGCTGGATTTCTTCCGGCGCGATCGCACCACCCCGCGGCTCCATGCCGTCAACGCAGGAGCCTGAAACCCATGCTGTTCATGGTCGAAATGGACGTCAACATCCCGCTCGATTTCGATGCCGGGGAAGCGGCAAGGATCAAGTCGGAGGAAAAGGCCTATTTCCAGCAGCTTCAGGCCGCCGGAACCTGGCGCCATATCTGGCGCAAGGTGGGCTTTTATTCGAACGTCTCGATCTTCGATGTCGAGAGCAACACCGCGCTGCACGATACGCTCATGAGCCTACCGCTCTACCCTTTCATGACCATGAAAGTGACGCCGCTGTGTCGGCATCCTTCCTCCATCCATGACGACGACCGGTGATCGATGATCGCCGGATGATGATGACCAAGCACCGCTGAAACCCCTTGAAGCGGACAGAACTGGGAGAGAAAACAATGGACGTCAGTTTCGTAAAGACCCCCGAGATCCAGACCCTGCTCGACAAGGCGGCAGGCGTTGGCCAGAGCGGCGGCGACCCGCGCCTCAAGGCCATCGTGCGCGAGCTTACCGAGGCGGTCATGGAAGTCGTGGTGCACCATGACGTATCGGAAAGCGAATTCTGGCAGGCCGTGACGTTCCTGGCCGAAGGTGCCCCGGAATACGGGCTGCTGGCTGCCGGAACCGGGATCGAGCACTTCCTCGACCTGTTCATGGACGCCAAGGACAAGGAGCAGGGCCTGTCGGGCGGCACCCCGCGCACCATCGAGGGGCCGCTCTATGTCGAAGGCGCGCCGCTGGTCGAGGGCAACGCGAACCTCAGCGTCGATCCCGACGAGGGCGCCGAAGTGCTGCACATGACGGGTCTCATCACCGGGCCGCAGGGCGAGGCGGTGGAAGATGCCATCGTCCATGTCTGGCACGCCAATTCGAAGGGCTGGTATTCGCACTTCGATCCCACGAGCGAGCAGACCCCGTTCAACAACCGTCGCCGGATCAAGCTGGGCAAGGACGGGCGCTATGCCTTCCACTCGATGATGCCGAGCGGATACTCGGTGCCGCCGGGCGGCACCACCGATCGGCTGATGCAGGCGCTCGGCCGCCATGGCAATCGTCCCGCGCACGTCCACTTCTTCGTCGAGGCACCGGGCTATCGCACACTGACCACGCAGATCAACTTCGGCGACGATCCCTTCGCGGCGGACGACTTCGCGTTCGGCACGCGTGAAGGCCTGCTGCCGGTGCCCAGCCATCAGGGCGGCAGCGCCTATATCGCCTTCGACTTCCAGTTGCAGCGCGCGGCCCTGAAGCAGGACGGGGAATTCTCCACCCGCGCCCGCGCGCAGGTCGATGCCGCCCCTTCCAAGCAGACCGAAAGCGCCTGAGCCGCGCGCTTCACATCGGGAGAGAGACCATGACCCTCGATACCCTCAAGCACCGGGTCGCCACCGCCGTGGTCGACGATCCCGGAACCGGGCTGTTCCGCTGCCGCCGCGACGTGTTCACCGACCCCGAGCTGTTCGAACTGGAGATGAAGTACATCTTCGAGAGCAACTGGGTCTATGTCGGCCACGAAAGCCAGTTCGCGAAGAAGAACGACTATTTCACGAGCTGGATCGGCCGCACGCCGGTGATCCTCACTCGCGCCAAGGACGGCGGCATCAACTGCCTGGTCAACGCCTGCGCGCATCGCGGGGCCAAGCTGTGCCGTCGCAAGCGGGGCAACCAGCCGCTGTTCGTCTGTCCGTTCCACGGCTGGAGCTTCAAGACCGACGGTGCGCTGATGCGCGCCAAGGACGCCAGCACCGGCGCCTATCCCGACAGCTTCAACCATGAGGGCTCGCACGATCTCACCCGCGCGCGGGTGGAAAGCTATCGCGGCTTCGTCTTCGCCTCGCTGAACCACGATGTCCTGCCCTTGCCGGAGCATCTGGGCGAGGCGAAGGTGATCATCGACCAGATGGTCGATCAGGCGCCCGAGGGGCTGGAAGTGCTGACCGGCAATTCCACCTATACCTTTGACGGCAACTGGAAGATGCAGATGGAAAACGGCTGCGACGGCTATCACGTCAGCTCCGTTCACGAGAACTACCAGTCGACGATGGGGCGCCGTGCCGAAGGCGGGACCAAGGCGGTGGATGCCAATGGCTGGTCGAAGGCGCCCGCCAGCGGGGTCTATGGCTTCGAACACGGGCACATCCTGCTGTGGACGCAAGTGCTCAATCCCGAAGTGCGCCCGATCTGGAACCACAAGCCCGAGCTTGATGCACGGCTTGGCGAGGACAAGGCGAAGTTCATCCTCGAACAGACGCGCAATCTGGCGCTTTATCCCAATGTGTTCCTGATGGACCAGTTCTCCACCCAGATCCGCGTGGTGCGCCCGGTTGACGTCCACACCACCGAGATCACGATCTACTGCTACGCCCCCAAGGGCGAGAGCGCCGAGGATCGCGCCCATCGCATCCGCCAGTACGAGGATTTCTTCAACGTGACCGGCATGGGCACACCCGACGATCTGGAGGAGTTCCGCTCCTGCCAATCCGCCTACGAAGGCGCGGGCAGCCTGTGGAACGATCTCAGCCGCGGTGCCACCCGCTGGATCGCCGGGCCGGATGCGAACGCGAGCGCGATGGGCATGAACCCGCTGCTCTCCAGCGAGCGCAGCGAAGACGAAGGCCTGTTCGTGCGCCAGCACGAGTTCTGGGCCGAGATCATGCTCGCGGGATGACGAAGGACGGCGAGGCCGAACAGATGCTGGAGGCGGCGGAATGAGCACGCTCGACATGACCCGCTCCATCACCACCGGCCTCGCCGATGGCCCCGCCGATGACAGCGCCCTGTCGTACCGCGATATCTGCGCCTTCCTCTATCGCGAGGCGCGGCTGCTGGACGATCGCAAGTTCGACGAATGGCTGGAATGCTATTCGCCCGATGCCGAATACTGGATGCCCGCCTGGACCGATGACGATGCGCTGTCCACCGATCCGCAGAGCGAGATCTCGCTGATCTACTACGCCAACCGCAAGGGGCTGGAAGATCGCGTCTATCGTCTCAACACCGAGCGGTCCTCGGCCAGCACGCCCGAGGCGCGCACCTCGCACTTCATCGCCAATGTCGAAGTGCTGGAGGTCCGCGAAGGCGCGCTGGACTTGCGCTATAACTGGCACACGCTCAGCCATCGCTACCAGAAGACCCAGCAGTTCTTCGGCACCACGTTCCTGACGCTCGACACCTCCGGCGATGCGCCCACGATCCTGAAGAAGACGATCATCCTTAAGGACGATTACATTCATCAGGTTATCGACGTGTACCACGTCTGAGGAGCGGCAAGGTGATCTTCCCAGACAGGTTCGCCGGCAAGGTCATGGTCGTGACCGGCGCGGCACAGGGTATCGGGGCGGGCGTCGCCGTGCGCGCCGCCGCCGAAGGGGCGAGCGTGGTGCTGGTCGACCGGGCCGAATTCGTGACCGAAGTCGAGCAGGCAATCGTGGCAGCGGGCGGAAAGGCCGTCTCCATCTGCTGCGACCTCGAAACCTACGAAGGCGCGACGCAGGCGATGGCGACCGCGCTGGCCGTATTCGGGCGCATCGACATCCTGATCAACAACGTCGGCGGCGCGATCCGCATGCGGCCCTATGCCGAGTTCGAGCCCGCGCAGATCGATGCGGAAATCCGCCGCTCGCTGATGCCCACGCTCTACTGCTGCCATGCGGTGCTGCCCGCGATGCTGGAGCAGGCCAAAGACGGCAAGGGTGGCGGCACCATCGTCAACCTCTCGTCCAACGCCACGCGCGGTATCCGCCGGGTGCCCTATTCGGCGGCCAAGGGCGGGATCAACGGCCTGACCCAGAGCCTCGCGATGGAATACGCGCAAAGCGGCATCCGTGTCGTCGCAACGGCGCCGGGCGGCACAAGCGCACCGCCGCGCCGGGTCGCGCGGAATGCCGAAGGCGACAACGCACAGGAACAGGCGTGGATGGCCGAGGCGGTGGAGCAGGTCACGTCCTCGGCGTTCCTCAAGCGCTACGGTACGCTGGACGAACAGATCGCCCCGATCCTGTTCCTTGCCTCGGACGAGGCCAGCTATATCACCGGATCGGTCTTGCCCGTTGCGGGCGGCGATCTGGGATAACAAGACGAGAGAGGATTACCCCAAGTGCCCCAGTTGATCGTCGTCGACCGTTCGGCCGACGAGAAAACCATCGAGGTGCGCGAAGGCGTCTCGGTCATGGAAGCCATTCGCGACAGCGGTTTCGACGAACTGCTCGCGCTGTGCGGCGGTTGCTGTTCGTGCGCCACCTGTCATGTCTTCGTAGACGAGAGCTGGGCGGACGCGCTAGGCACGCCCGGCGAGGATGAGGACGATCTGCTCGATTCCTCGGATCACCGGGCGGCGAACTCGCGCCTGTCCTGCCAGATCGTCATGACCCCGGCGCTCGACGGTCTGCGCGTCACGATCGCGCCGGAGGATTGAGCGATGCCTTTCACGAGCGTACCCGGCGCACAGATCTACTGGAAGCAGGAAGGACCTGAGCGCGCGCCAGCCTTGGTGCTGCTCAACTCCATCGGCACCGACATGGACCTGTGGGAGCCGATGATGCCCGCCCTTCGCGAGCGGTTCTCGGTGCTGCGCATCGATGCACGCGGGCATGGGCCGTCGAGCATCACGCCCGGCGATCTCTCTCTGGCGGACCTTGCGGGCGATGTGCTGGCCGTGGCCGACGCCGCCGGGATCGCGCGGTTCTCGCTGGCGGGTGTCTCGCTGGGCGGCATGGTCGGCATGGAGCTTGCGCTGGCCGTGCCGCAACGGCTAGAAAAGCTGGCGCTCGTCTGCACCTCGGCAACGATGGACGCGGCGATGTGGGGCGCGCGTGTGGAGACGGTTCGCAGCAAGGGAGAAGGCGGCGGTATGGCCGCGATTGCCGAACCGTCGCTCGGGCGGTTCTTCAGCGAGGGTGTCCGCAAGGACAATCCCGGCCTGTGCGACGGCGTGCTGCGCCAGTTGCTGACGATGGACCCGGAAGGCTATGCAGGCTGCGGCGCGGCGATCCGCGATATGGATCTGGCTGACCGCATCGGCGCGATCACTTGCCCGACACTGGTGGTAACAGGGAGGCAGGACACCTCGACGCCGCTCGAAGGGCACGGCGAGCATCTGCTGGCGCATATTCCCGGTGCTGCGCATGTCGCGGTCGATGCTGCACATCTGCCGCCGCTGGAAGCGCCAGAGGCGCTCACTACAGCGCTTGTCCCTTTCCTCGAGAGCTGATCCATGACGCATAGTGACGTAATCATCGTGGGCGCGGGGCATGGCGGGGCGCAGTGCGCCATTGCGCTTCGGCAGAACGGCTTTTCGGGCAGCGTGACCGTGATCGGTCGCGAACCGGAGTATCCTTACGAGCGCCCGCCGCTCTCCAAGGAATACTTCGCGCGCGAGAAGACCTTCGACCGGCTCTATATCCGTCCGCCCACGTTCTGGGCGGAGAAGGACGTGACCTTCCGCCTCGGCACCGAAGTGGTGAAGGTCGATGCGGCGGGGCATTCGGTGACGCTCTCCGATGGTTCGGCGATGACCTACGGCACGCTCGTCTGGGCGACCGGCGGCGATCCGCGTCGCCTTTCGTGCGCGGGCGCGGAACTCGCAGGCATTCACGCCGTGCGCACCCGCGAGGACTGCGACACGCTGATGGCCGAGGTCGATGCAGGCGCGAAGAAGATCGTCGTCATCGGTGGCGGCTATATCGGGCTGGAGGCGGCGGCGGTGATGGCCAAGCTGGGGCTTGAGGTGACGCTGCTCGAAGCGCTCGACCGGGTGCTGGCGCGCGTCGCCGGAGAGGCGCTCTCGGCGTTCTATCAGGACGAGCACCGCGCCCACGGCGTCGACCTGCGCATCGGCGCGGCGGTCGAGGCCCTCGAAGGCGACGGCAAGCGCGTAACCGGCGTTCGCCTGGCCGATGGCGAGGTGCTGCCCGCCGACGCGGTGATCGTGGGCATCGGCATCGTGCCTGCCGTCGGCCCGCTGATCCTGGCGGGCGCGAGCGGGGCGAACGGCGTCGATGTGGACGAATTCTGCCGCACCTCGCTGCCCGACGTCTATGCCATCGGCGACTGCGCCGCCTTCGCCTGCGACTTTGCGGGCGGGCGCGTGATGCGCGTGGAATCGGTGCAGAACGCCAACGACATGGCGACCAGCGTGGCCAAGGCGATCTGCGCCGCGCAGGCCGATGATGCAGAGGAGCCGAAAGCCTACAAGGCCTTCCCATGGTTCTGGTCGAACCAGTACGACCTGAAACTGCAAACCGCCGGGATCGGCGCGGGGCACGATACCGCCGTGCTGCGCGGCGATCCGGCGACGCGCGCATTCTCGGTCGTATACCTGAAAGACGGCCGCGTGCTCGCCATCGATGCCGTCAACCGCGTCAAGGATTACGTGCAGGGCCGCAAGCTGATCGAGGCGGGCACCAAGGTGGATGCCGATGCGCTCGCCGATATCGAGACCAACCTCAAGGACCTGATGTAGTCTCAGGGCGGGGCGCCGATCGCCCCCCCCCCGCCCTGAGCGTCATCACTTAATACGAGATGCGGATCGTTCCGCCGATGGTCCGCGGGCTGCGTGAGATACGCATTTGTTGCCGAGCATCGTGACCAGTTCCGGGTTCGGTCGATGTGTCGGTGCCTGCGCATCCAGCCCAGCGGCTTCTATGCCTGGCAGAA
>NZ_CP022708.1:1017500-1075000 GCF_025340265.1 Novosphingobium sp. 9
GTCGGCGCCATGCCGGCGACTGGGGATTTGGTCATTCAATGAGGGCTTCGCGTCATGTCAGGGCATAGCAATACCATGAACACCTTCGCCGCCGGCAACCGGAGCGGCAGCCGGAGTCATCGCCGGTTTCTCGCCTCGTCCTGCGCCGTTCTCGCGCTGGCAGGCGCCTCGCAGGCCACCTTTGCCGCCGATGGAGCCGCCGCCAGCGGCGCTGCCGCCGCTGCGGACGACAACAACGGCGCCATCGTCGTCACCGCCCAGCGCCGCGCGCAGTCGGTCAACGACGTGCCGCTTTCGGTCGCCGTCACCGACCGCAAGGAGATGGACCAGCAGGGCATCCGCAGCATCTCCGACCTTTCGCGGATGACCCCGGCGTTGAACTTCGCGCCGTCCTCGGGCGTGTCGGCGAACAACGGCTCGAACATCTCGATCCGCGGCATGGCCTCGGACGTGGGCTCGGCGACGACCGCGATCTACATCGACGACACGCCGATCCAGATCCGCAACGTCGGCTACTACGGCGGCAACCCCTATCCCAAGGTCTTCGATCTCGACCGCGTGGAAGTGCTCTACGGCCCGCAAGGCACGCTGTTCGGCGCCAGTGCCGAAGGCGGTGCGGTGCGCTTCATCACGCCGGGGCCGGACTATGACGGCATGCACCTCTACACCCGCGATCAGGTGTCGTTCACGCAGGAAGGCTCGCCCTCCTACGAGACCGGTCTGGCGGTCGGCGCGCCGATCACCGACAACCTCGCCTTCCGCGTCAGTGGTTGGTATCAGCACCAGGGCGGTTACATCGATCAGGTGGCGCAGGGCACCGACGATGTCATCAAGAAGGACATCAACTCGGGCAACTCCAAGGTCTTCCGCGCCTCGCTGGGCTGGAAGCCGACCGATACGCTGACGATCACCCCGGCCTTCTACTACCAGCGCACCCATCAGGATTCGCGCAACGATTACTGGGAAGGCTACGGCGTCACGTCGGATGCCGACTATCACTCGGGCGTCTATGCGCTGGAGCCCAGCACCGACACGTTCTACCTCCCCTCGATGAAGGTCGAGTGGAAGGTCGCACCGAATATCGACTTCATTTCCAACACCTCGTACTTCGCGCGCAAGCAGGAGCAGACGCTCAACTACGCGACGTACTTCTCCACCCTTCGTTCGGGCAGCGCCTTCGGGACTTATGCGAACAAGGATCTGGACAACATGAACGACTACCTGACGATGAAGCAGAAGAACTTCATCCAGGAAGCGCGTTTGCAGTCCTACGGCAACCAGCTGATCGACTGGACCGCCGGTGTGTTCTATTCGCACACCAAGCAGGACTTCAGCAACTACACCGCCTCGGGTCGCACGCCGGGCGTGCTGGTCAACGGCTATACGCAGTATGATGGCCAATTCAGCTACGTGAACCTCGTCCATGCCAAGGACGAGCAGATCGCCGGCTACGCCAGCGTCGATGTGAAGCCCACCGACAAGCTGACCGTCACCGCCGCCGTGCGCTACAGCCACGACACCTTCGACTTCACCAATGTCGGCGATGGACCGACCACTGCCAACGTGCGCACGGTCACCACCGCCAACATGAAGGAAGGTGCCTGGACGCCCAAGTTCGGCGTGACTTACAAGGCGACGCCCAACAACATGCTCTACGTCTCAGCCACCAAGGGCTTCCGCCCCGGCGGCGCGCAGGCGGCGATCGCCAGCGATCTGTGCGCGGGCGACCTTGCGACGCTGGGCCTGACCACCAGCCCCACCGCCTACAAGTCGGACTCGCTGTGGTCTTACGAGGCCGGTTCGAAGAACACCTTCTTCGGCGGCAAGGTAAGCCTGGGCGCCAGCATCTACCTGATGAAGTGGACGAACATCCAGCAGTCGGTGCGCCTGCCCACCTGCTCGTTCTCGTTCATCTCGAACCTGGGCAATGCCACCGGCAAGGGCGGCGAACTCTCGGCCGAAGTGCGCCCCTTCCAGGGCTTCAACCTCGGCGCCAACCTCGCCTACGTCCACCTGACCTACGATCATGACGCGTTCGGCGGCAACGGTCTGCTGCTGAAAGCCGCCGGTCAGCACATCGGTGGCCCCGCCTGGACCGGCCACGTCTACTCGTCCTACGAAATGCCGGTGGGCGAAGACGTGAAGGCCTATGTCCGTGGCGACTACACCTTCTCCAGCCATACCTACCAGACCGCCGTCTCGGGCGCCTATGGCTACGATTCGGGCCTGACCGACCTGCCGGGCACCAACTATGTCGCGATGCGCGCGGGCGCCCGCTTCAGCGGGGTCGATCTGTCGTTCTTCGTCGACAACCTGCTGAACTCGCACGACGTCCTGTCGCGCGGCCACGACTCGATCGGCGCGTCGCTCTACTACGACCAGAGCTTCCAGCCGCGCACGGTCGGTCTGACCCTTCAGTATTCCTACTGATCTGTAAGGGCGTAAGGCCCGACAGGATAGCAGAACAACAGGCAACGGCGGGAGCAGCAATGCTTCCGCCGTTGTCGCATCCGGATCACGCGTTGCAGGGCGGCAAGTGGTGCGATGGATCGGGCATTGCCGTCGCGCCGGCCCACTCCGCTGCGACTAGCATCGCCTGCGGCTCTGCAAGCCTTCCGCCCTCCCCCGCCTGCGGGAGAGCCGGAAGGCTTGGGAACACAGTGACAGCGAGGCAATCCTTCCTTCCGCCAATAGCACAGCGTGTCATCAGATAATCCATCACTGCTAAGCTATCGCCGAGTTTGACTGTCAGCAATGGGACGCTTCCAAACCAGCCAATTTAAACGCGCCACACACCCCGGCCACACCGTACAACCCGCGATATTGGCAGCCACACACTTATCAGGCATGCTCCCACCAAAAGGGGAGAGAACATGCTGAGGGCTCTTGTTCTGCCGCTGGTCCGCGCCAGTGCTGTCGTATCCAGTGCGCTGCTTCATGCTGCACTGGCCAGTGCTCCCTCCAACGTGCCGCCCTTCGATTCCGCGCCGCCATCCGCCCCCGCATCCACAAAGCCCCTTTCCAGCGACGAAATTCTCGTCACGGCCAGCCGGATGCGGCTTGTGGATCTCACCTATTCGCTGCGCGACCGCAGACTGTCGTCCTGCACGATTACAAAATCGAGCGGAGTGCGCGAAGTGGACGTCACGGTCTGCACCATCCTCGACACTTGCCTCCGCGAAGGGCACACCAAGCCGTTCGATGCGAAAAGCTGCCTCAACGATGCCATCGCAGACTTCCGAAAGGGGAAACGCGATCTGGCTGGGCTGACAGGGCAATACTCCCGCGACTTCGACGTTCAATTCGCGCCGGATCAGGCCGAACGAGAGAAATTGGCCACGCTGGCGGCCGGACGTAATGGCTCCCCTCCCTCTCCGTCACCCGAGGCGGTCACACCTGAGCCACCGCCCATCGTCGTCACCGGCAACCGCAATCCGATCACGGCAGGGCAATGGCAGTTCGAGCAGACCGGCTATCTGCTGACGGATACCAATGTCAGAACGCTGGGGCGAACGTGGTTCGTATGCATCACGGATGGCGCCTTGCACTATACCATAGACGATATGATCCAACGCTCGTTCTTCAGTCCGGACGTTCCTTCCTGGTGCCAGCGCTGGAACGTGGCGCTTGCCGCCGACGATACGATCACCGGCGATCAGCGCTGCTGGGTGGGCAAAAATGTCCGCATGAAAGGCGAGTTGAAAGGCCATGTCTCGGCGGACGAGATCCATCTGCAGCGCGTCATGTACCTGCATGCCATACAGACGACCAGCGCACTGATCGATCCGGAGGCCCACATGGATATTGACGGACAGCGTATCGGCGACTGCGATCCGAACGAAGCCAGGCCCAGCGGCAGCGCGTTCCTGCCTTCACCGCGACGGCAACACTCTCAGCGGAAGTAATCGAGCAGCCGCTTGGTTTCCGCAGGGCTCACCGCGATCACTGCACCGTGCTTGGGGCCGGTGAAGTTGGTGGTCTTCATCGGCGAGCCGGGATCGTTGAAGCGGCCCAGATTGCGGAAGTGGACGAAGTCGGTGGTTTCGGAAAAGCCCATGTTGTTGGGCTTGGCACCGAACACATCGTACATCAGCACATAGGTCGATGTGCCCGCGCGGCGCCACAGCGTCGGTGCCTCGGTGCCGACCTTCTCGGGATCGACGGGCGTGGGATCATAGGCATAACCGCCGTTGATGCTCGTCGAGATCGCCTGTCGCAAGTGGCCCGGCTTGTCATGCGCAACGTAGAACAGGTGATACTTGTCACCCACCTTGGTGATGTCGCCGTCGATCGTGTTGATGCCCGCCTTGGGATAGGTGAACAGCGATTTGGGCACATCGGTCAGCGTGGTGAAATCGGGATCGGCATAGGAATAGACCATGTGGTCGGTCTGCGCGAAATCGTGCGTGGTGTAATAGACCATCATCCGGCGCCGGGCGGGGTCATAGATCGTCTCGGGCGCCCAGGCGGTGCCGATGTTCGTGGTCTCGGGGAACAGCTTGTCGATCCGCACGATGTGGTGCGTCCAGTGGATCAGATCGTAGGACTTCATGAAGATCAGCGCGCGGTTGTTGCCCCAGCCCCACTTGTCGGCAGGGCGCTGCCATTCGGTATCGCGAAGCCCCTCGCGCTGGGCATAGATGTGCAGGTCGGTCATGGCGATATAGAACGCCCCGTCCGGCCCGCGCGAAATGTGCGGATCGCGGATGCCCTTCTGCTCGGCAATGTCCCGGCCGGACAGCACCGCCGTGCCGCCGTTCACATCGGTGAAGGTATAGCCATCGGGCGACACCGCGAAATGGAGCGAGTGATCCTCGTCCTTGAAGTACACCAACAAATAGGACATGCGCGCCGCCGCCTTCGGCGTTTTCGGGTGTGCCTTGGGCAACGTGGTGACGATCGCCAGTTGGCGTGGGCCTGCCTGCCTCACGCCAGGCGTCGACGAAGCCTGCGAAACCGCCGGGGCCGGCATCGCGCCAATACCCAGCATCACAGCGCCCCAAAGCGCCATACCGCTCCGGCGAATTTTCATGCGCTCTCTTGCCGCCTGCATCTTGTCTCTCCCCATTCTCTGCCAGGTCTATATCGTTTTCCACCCCGGTCTGTCCCACCTCAGTTTACCGAGCGCGCCTGCTTCAGGAACGCCAGAACCGCGGCCGAGCGCTCTCCGCGGCGCACCGCGATCGCGAGCTCCACGCTGGGCAGATCATCGACAATCGCGTGATAGTTCACGCCCTTTACCGTCACTTCGCTCATCGCGGCGGGGACGAGCGCAACGCCCATTTCCGCCGCGACCAGCGCGATCACCGAAGCGATCTGCGGCGCCGATTGCCCCAGCTTGGGTTCGAAACCGGCATTGCGACAGGCCTGGATGGTCGCATCGAAAATCGTGGGGCCCAAGGGCTTGGGCGTCACGATGAACAGGTCTTCGGCAAGACTCGCCAGCTGGATACCGTCCTCATTGGGCATGCGTGAAGAGGCCAGCGCCGCGATCAACGGTTCCTTTTCCAGAACGTGAATATCGAGGTCGCTGCGGTCGATCGCCTCGGGTCGCAGGAAGACCGCATCCAGCCGCCCTTCGCGCAGCGCCGTCGCCAGAAGATTCGAGTTCGCTTCTTCCAGCGCCAGCACGACATCGGGATGCTGACGACGGAAAGTGCGAATCGAGGCGGGGACACGGTGATTGAACGCTGCCGACCCGGTAAACCCGATCCGCACCGAGCCGGTCTCGCCGCGCGCGGCCCGCTGTGCGGCGACCGTTGCCGCTCCCGCCTGCTCGGGAATGTGGCGCACCGAAGCCAGAAAGGCCCGCCCGGCATCGGTCAGCTCAGCGCCATGCGGCACCCGGCGGAACAGCGCGACGCCAACCTCGTCCTCCAGATCGCGGATCTGCTGGCTGAGCGGCGGCTGACCGATGCCGATCCGCCGGGCCGCGCGGGTGAAATTGCCCTCCTCGGCCACGGCAAGGAAGTACCGGATGTGACGCAGCTCCATGCGCTATCTCCAAAAGCTATGACGAACGCCACTGCCATATATTGGACATCAGGTCGATGCCACGCCATTACATCTCCACGGAGATAGACAATGCTGCTCGACGAAGACCGCCCGTTTTCCCATTTTGACAACGCCCATGACAGTCATGGTACGGTCTACGCACCCAGCGCACAGACGCTGGAGCCCGTGGTCTTTCTTCCCGGCCTGTTGTGCGACCAGTCCTTGTGGCGCCCGCAGATCTCGCGTCTTGCCGACGTCGTGGCGCCAAGTGTCGCCGATCTCACGCTCGACAACGATGTATCGCGGATGGCGGCCCGTGTACTGGCAGCAGCACCTGCGCGATTTGCCCTCGTCGGCCTTTCGATGGGCGGCTATGTCGCGCTGGAGATCATGCGTCAGGCACCCGAGCGTGTGACTCGCCTTGCGCTGTTCAGCACCAGCGCGCTCCCCGACAGCGAAGAGCAGAGCGCCAATCGCCGCCGGAACATCGAATCGCTCAAGCGTGGACGCTTCGTGGGTATCACCCGCCCGCTGCTCGACCTGCTGGTCGACGAGAGCCATCGTGAAGGCGCGGTCGCCGATGCCTTGCGCGGCATGGCCTCGCGCGTCGGCGGTGATGCCTATATCCGCCAGCAGGAAGCGATCATGAACCGCGCCAGCGCAGCGGACATCCTGCACAGCTTCCGTATTCCGACACTGGTGGCGGTCGGCAAGAACGACCGCGTCACACCTCCCGATGCCGCGCGCTTCATGCGCGATCGCATTCCGGGGGCCGACTATGCCGAGATCGCCGATTGCGGCCACCTGCCCGCGCTCGAACGCCCCGAAGAGACCGCCGCCCTGCTGCGTCGCTGGCTGACCAAGTAACCTCTCTCCCCGTCTGCGTGCCCTGCCTCCGGGCGGCACGCAGACACCCCCTCGCTGGCACGCTCTGCCTGACAGGCCTTGGTTGACACGGTTTACACGGTCCAGAGCGATCTTCGCCTCCGGAAATCCGCCATTTTCCGTCGCAAAAGCGCTTGCATGTTGACACCCGGTGTCACCTTGCAGCGTGTAAAGTGACACGCCGGACACCCTCGCAGCCGGGTGAAGTGCCACGGGCGGCATCCTTTGCGGAAGATAGAAGACGATAGAAGAGGCGGGGAGAACCGGCATTCCCTCTTCTACCTTGGCGCCACACCTGTAGGACAGCCGCGGCACGCCCATCCGGCATCATCGCAACACCCGGCGAAAAAGCGCAATGCCGCCCTCGCGGGATTCGGGTCCGCTTCCTACATGGCGGGTGAAAGGTCTCCTGCATGCCTCGTCGAAATCGCTATTATACCGGCCCCATCACCGATCATTTCGACGGCACGCGCTTCCTCAATCCACCGGGGGAGCCGGAGACCGACCGCAGCCTGAGCGATGTCTGGCGCTGGCGCCGCACCGCGCCGTCGAATCCATGGCCCGCCTCAGTGCCGGTCACCCCGATCGTGCCCGAACCGCGTGTCGAGACCTTGCGCGTCACCATGATCGGGCACGCGACCGTGCTGATCCAGATCGCAGGACTGAACCTGCTGACCGATCCGGTCTGGTCGGATCGCGCAAGCCCGGTCACTTTCGCCGGTCCCAGACGGATCACCGCGCCGGGCGTAGCGCTGGAGGCGCTCCCTCCGATCGACGCCGTGCTGCTCTCGCACAACCATTACGACCATCTCGACGTGGCGACGCTGAAGGCGCTGGTCGCGCGGCACGATCCCCTGATCGTCACGCCGCTGGGTAACGACAGCATCATCCACAAGCATATCCCACAGGCACGCGTCTATGCAGGAGACTGGGGTGCCGTGTTCGCGCTGGCCGCCCCGAACGGCACCTTCGCCCGCGTACACATCACACCTGCCCTGCACTGGTCCTCACGCGGGCCGCGCGACCGGCGCATGGCCCTGTGGGGCGGGTTCATGGTCGAGGCAGCCAACAAGTTCGTCTATTTTGCGGGAGATACCGGCTATGGCACCGGCAATATCTTCCGCGCTTTGCGAGAGCGGTTCGGTCCCTGTGACCTCGCCATCCTGCCGATCGGCGCCTACGATCCGCGCTGGTTCATGGCCGCCCAGCACACCGATCCGGAAGAGGCCGTCCAGATCATGCTGGATCTGGAAGCGCAGGCCGCGCTCGGCATGCACTGGGGCTCGTTCAAGCTGACCGACGAGGCGCGCGACGAACCCGCAGAGCGGCTACGCGCGGACATGATCCGTCGCGGCCTGGACCCGACGCGTTTCGTGGCGATGCAACCGGCAGAGGTGGCCGATTTCGCAGACATCGCCGAACTCCCGACAAAGGCACAGACGACGCTCGCCTGATCCCGATCCGCGCCCTGCCCATTGTTGGATAGCGTCCCGATACGGGATGCATTCTTTACTTTATGAACGGACGTTCATGATACAAGGGGGGCTTGTGCGCGGCCCCTGACTTGGCGCTTGGGGCAACGCGCACGATCGGGGCGATATGTTCACGGGGGGCCGATGGACAGGGGTGCATTGTACGATGCCATTCACGACGAGACGGCGTTTGCCGAACTGCCGACACGGCTTGCCCTGCTCGCGGGCGGACGATCCGCCACGCTCTATCGGTTCGATAGCGCCGGGCATCTGACGGATCTGCAGTATTCGCATTTCCCCGACGAGGTGATCGCCGGGATTCTCGCCGACCCGGATCGCCGGCTCGATACCTGGGGCAATATCGGCTTCGCCTCGGGCATTACCGGGCGAAGCATTGCACTGGACGACCTGCTGCCGGAAGCGGAATTCCGTCACTCGGCATTCTGGAACGAGGTGGTTCGCCCGCTGGGCGACGACACCGGACATTGCATGGGGATCGTCCATCGCATGGAAGGCGCGATGCTGTGCACCGCGATCCAGCGCCCCATCGCCAGCCGCCATGCATCGGGCAGCAATTGGGGCGGCGTCTATTCCAAAGAGGAGACCGCGCGGCTCGACGGGCTGATCGTCGATCTCCAGCGCATCTATCTCGCCCGCAACCTGATCGGCGCGCACGAGCAGCGGATCGATGGCCTATCGCAGTTGCTCGACGCCGGAGAAGAGGGGCTTCTGCTGGTCGGTCCACGCCTGCGGGTGATCGAAGCGACGCCTGCGGCCCTCGCCGTGCTGGATGCGATGGGCGCGCGCGTGCGCGATGGCCATGTCCGCCTGGGCGACGCTCGCCTTGAAACCATGCTGCGCCGAGCGGTGGAGGACACCCTCCACCGCCGTGCGACACCGCAGGTGACATTTGCCTGCGAGACTGCCGACGCCACATATACGGCACGCCTGCTGGTTCTGCCTACGAAGAGGGGCATGCAAAGCGGCTGCGTGATCCGCCTGCGCACAGAAGCATCGAGCGGGTGCCATACCGGAACGTGGCTGACCCGCCATTTCGGCCTGACCGCCGCCGAAGTTTCGGTGGCGCAGGCCCTGTCGGCCGGGCTCGCGCCCGATGACATCGCACAGCAACGCCGTGTCAGCCTCAACACCGTGCGCACGCAGGTTCGCCAGATTCTGCAAAAGACCGGCTGCGAGACGGTCACGCGTCTCGTCGTCCTGATCCGCAGCCTGCCGTAGACGCCGCGTTGCGGGAAGCCCCCGCTAGCGCACGTTGCGGGCAATCGCCCTCAGCGTGTCGATCGCAACCTGCCGACCTGCGGCGAGCGGCGTTGCCGGCTCGGGCGTCGCCCGCACGAAACCGGCAGCCCCGGCGACATAGGGCATCGGTCCGGCAGAAGGCTGCCCCTCGCTGGAGGTCATCGCGATCACGCTGCCTGATCGCAGATCGCGCACCACGACCTTGAACGCGCTGTCACCCTCGGCGCGCGCCAGCGGCGTGACTTCCACCACCCAGTCCGCGCGGCCAAGCAGCGCCTTCATCTCCACCGCCTGCCCGTTCGCAGTATCGCCATCGAGCGCGGCGGCGCGAACGATCGTGGTGCGATCGACCAGTTTCACCCCCGCATCCGCCAGCCCCTGCATAAAGCCGCGTTCGAGATCGAAATCGACCGCCTCGGAGAACGGCGTGTCACGTCGCGCGTTATCCAGACGATTGGTGACGGAGCGCAAGGTCGCATCGACATCGCGCTCCGTGCGCGCATCGAGGCGACTGTGCGTGCCGCGCCGGGTGCCGCGCGTGTCGAGATCGGCCGCCTCGGTGCCCGAACCATGCAAGGAGAATGTCGTCACATCCTCGCGCCCGGTCTCGATCTCATCGGTCAGCACGCGGTTCCAGAACACCGCCACCCGTGGCGAATGCACCCGCGCATAGGCAAACGAAAAACCCTCCGAGCCATCGCGCCGGGGCGGGGCATAGGGCGCATCCAGTGTCGCGGGCAGCCCCTCGCGCGTGCCCGGTGGCGAAGACCAGCCTGCTGTCACGCCGGGCTGGCCTTCGCGCTGGGGACCTTCCTGCGCCGCCGCATCGCTCCCCGATACAGCGGCGAATATCGTCATGGCCAACAGCGCCGTCTTCACTGGTCGGCCCTCAGTTCGATCAGGTAGAACTCGACGCCATCGGGACTGATCGAGCGTTCCTGATAGACGCTGGTCGAAAGCGGAGAGAGATAGACCGGCTTCCACACCGAGGCTTTTTCCGCCGGCGCCTGCGAGGCGTCCAGGAACGAAGAGCGGGCCTGCACCACCAGCGGCTGCTTGGTGCAGTTGACGAGCCGCGCGGTCACTTCCAGCGTATTCGCCTCGGTCCGCCGGGCGAATAGCCCTTCGACGACCACCTTCTTCCACGTCTCGCGGTCATTCATCTGCACCGCGTTGAGATCCACAGGCGTCATCGCACGCGGCATGTTGGCGACCAGCGCCGGGCCGCCATGCGGCGGGTCCTTGCGCGCAGCACCGATATTGCATTTCAGCGGGCGGTTTTCACGCGCAAGAGCCGGAGCGGGCAGCGGTGCCGGAACCAGGCCGGTGCCAAGCGCGGCCAACAGCACACCGCCGATCAGGAAACGTTGAAACTTCACAGGGTCGATCCTTCCAGAGTGGTGCGGAAGGCCTTGTTCTTGACCTGCACCGGCTTCTTGCGATTCTGCGCGGCGGCAACGCCTGCATCCTCGCCGACGATATCGTCGCCGAACACGCCGGGACGCGAGCGCATCCACACGATCGAACAGGCCTTGGCCCCGCCGCGCAGGGTATCGCTGTCCTTCAGGCCATCCACCGCAGCAGTGTCCTTGAGATACTTACCCTCGGACTTCCACGAAGGGGACTTCGCGGTGGCGGAGCCCACCAGGATCAGATCGGGCAGCCCTTCCCAGGCGCGAATATCGGCATTGGTCTTCATCGCGCCCGAGAACATCTTGAACATGCTTCCGGCGAGCTGCGAATAGACGCCGCCGTTGCCCATCAGTCCCTGCATCGCCAGCGCGGTGCCCACGGCATCGGTGCCTTCCTTCCAGTTGGCCTTGCCGTTCATCAGTCCGTCGATGGCGCGCCCGCCGCGCGTGGTCGCCTGATACTGCACGCTGCTGGCCAGCCGGAGTGGAACCGCGCTGGTCTTCTTGCCATCGACCAGCGTCACCGCCGCCGCATTTTCATCGTAGGCCGCGCCCGGCTGGAACACGAGTTTCTGCGCCTGCGCGGCATCGCGCGCCTTGACCGGCCCATTGCCGAGCTCCGCCACGAACAGCACGTTGTCTCCCGGTGCGGGCGCTGTCAGGCCCTTTTGCGCCTTCATCGCCAGATCGAACGATTCCCTGGCAGAGGTCGTGTCGCCCGCACACTTCTGGCTCCAGCCGCGCAAGTAGTTCATCACCGCAAAGTCGCTCTGGAAGCTCTCTTCCTCGGACAGCGTATCCTGATACTCGGCATTCTTGAACGACACCGTTGCATCGGGGTAATTGCCCTGCTGCAGATAGATCAGCCCGCGATAGTAATAGGCCATGGCGCGTTCGTAGGGCTCGCCCTTGAAGTCCTTGTTGGCCTCATTGTGGAATACCGATCGCGCGGTCGCCGCCTGCGGGTTGTCGGCATAGATCGTCTCGATCCGGTTCAACGCCTGATCGAAAGCCCAGCCCGCGTCCTTGAACTGTCCCGCCTGATAGGCTGCCAGCCCCAGCCGCTCGAAGTTGAGCACCGCATTGCGCTCCCCGCCTGTGTAAAGCGCGCGATAAAGCGGACGCAGCGCCTCCGGTTTGGCATTGACGTAAGCGGTGATCTCGTCCGGGTAAGGCCCCATGCCATACTTCGCGACCAGATCGCGCTGGCGCTTCGCCTCGGCCTTGGCGGCCGCTTTTGCAGCCTTTGCATCGGCCACCGGTGCAACATCGGACGAAGCGGCCGGCACTATCGCTCCGGTCTGCGCGCGAAGCGGTGCGGCAACCAGCGTGGTGGACAGCAGGACGGTGATGACAACGCGAATACGCATGGAAATTCCCCCTTCTGGATGAGCGCGGCACGCGATTGCCCCCTGCAAACCCGTGAGCGAACGCAAGCTTTTGGAAAACTCAGCGGTAGACGACGTCGTCCCCGGCTGCCCGGACGATCACATAGGGCTCTCCGCTCCACGGCAGATCACCGGTTTCCATGTCGACCAGCTCGAACACCACTTGCGTGCGGCGCTGGACAAGTCCCGAGCGGGTATCGCGCGAATCCAGCGAAGTGACGCGGCCGATCAACTGATAGTCGACGCCCGAGACACCCTTGGTCATCCCGCGCGTACCCACATCGGCAACCCCCGAACGCTTGAGTTCACGCTCACGCATGACGATGTCCATCGCCTCGCGACTGACGAAACGGATGCGTCCCTTCGCCGCGCGGTTCAGTTCGGCACGCAGCATCGAGGTAATCATGTCCCGGTCGATGCGCTGGATCGAATTGTTATAGAACTTCTCGCTATCCACGACGATGCGCGGCGGCACAGGGGTGCCGACAATATCGGGCCGCGACATGAGATCGCGCACCACCTCGTCGGCCATTCGCTGAATATCCGCCGATTCGATCGATTGCCCGAACACCGCCCCCTTGCTCGACGGATCGATCTCCATCGCCTGCGTGCCACGCTTGTTCGATCCGGCATGGGCAGCGCTGCTGCCGAACGCCAGAATTCCCATCGAGGCTGCCGCGATAAGGCCACGAAACTGCATGCTTTCCCCCTCGTGGCAAGGACAACGCGGCACCGCCCCCCGATGCCTGTCCGTCCCGCCTTCGCGTAATCTCTTGCCATGCCCGGCGCAGCGCGATCATCATCAGGATTGATGATGCGGTGAATTTGCCAAAGGAAAGCTACTGGCCGATTCCGCGCAATCCGGGCTAGGGACGTCATATGGAACACGCCCCTCACATGCTTCTGATCGACGGCCATCTGGTCGACGGCGCCAGCGATTTTCCCGTCATCAATCCGGCCACCGGCGCGCCCTTCGCGCAAGCCCCGCGCGCCGACGAAGCGCAGGCGGCTGTTGCCGTGGCTGCGGCCCGACGGGCCTTTCCGGACTGGGCGGCGCTGGGTTTCGGCGAGCGGCGTCGGCGTCTGGAAGCACTCGCCGACGGGCTGGAGGCGGATCTGGAGACCATGGCTCGCCTGCTGACGCGCGAACAGGGCAAGCCGCTGACGGAAGCGCGCGAGGAAGTGTTCTTCTCCGTCGCTGCGCTGCGCCACTTCGCCGCGATGACGCTAGAGCCGCGCGTGCTGCGCGACACTGCCAAAGAACGCATTGTCGAGCAGCGCTATCCGCTGGGGGTCGTCGCGGCGATCACGCCATGGAACTACCCGCTGCTGCTGCTAATGGTGAAGCTGGCGCCAGCGCTCATCACCGGCAACGCGGTGATTGCCAAACCGGCGCCCTCGACCCCGCTCACCACACTGCGGCTGGGCAGGATCGCTGCCGACATCCTGCCCCCCGGCGTGTTCCAGACGCTGGTCGACCGGAACGACCTCGGTGCCTGGCTGAGCCGCCACCCGGACGTGGCGCATGTCAGCTTCACCGGCTCCACGCCCACCGGCAAGAAAGTGCTGGCAAGCGCTGCCGACACGCTCAAGCGGTTCACGCTGGAACTGGGCGGTAATGACCCCGCGCTGATCCTCGACGATGCCGATGTTGCCAAGGTCGCCGCGCGCATCTTCGCCGGTGCCACCGCCAACGCCGGGCAGATCTGCCTCGCGATCAAGCGCGTCTATGCGCCCCGCGCGATGATGGATGCGCTGTGCGACGAGCTGGCGCGGCTGGCGGACGAGGCCGTGGTGGGCGACGGCATGGAACAGGGCACCACCATCGGCCCGATCCAGAACCGCGCGCAGTACGAAAAGGTGCTCGGTTTCATCGAAGAGGCCCGCACGCAGGGCACGCTCGTCGCAGGGCGCGCGCCGAACGAGGACGTTACCGGAACCGGCGGCTACTTCATCGCGCCAACGATTGTGCGCGACCTGCCGGACGATGCCCGCCTCGTGCGCGAGGAACAGTTCGGCCCGGTGCTGCCGGTGCTGGCCTATAACGATCTCGATCAGGCCATCGCGCGGATCAACGACAGCGACTATGGCCTCGGCGCCAGCATCTGGACCGGCGACGCAGCGCGCGGTGCGGAGCTGGCAGCGCGGATCGAAAGCGGCACGGTATGGGTGAACAAACACCTCGAACTACCCTTCGACGTGCCCTTCGGCGGTGCCAAGCAGTCCGGCATCGGTCGCCAGCAGGGGATCGAGGGACTGGAGGACTTCACGCAGGCGCGCATCGTCAACGTGGCGCTGGGGTGATAGTGCGCTGCAAGGATGGGCGCTCTATTTTATGCAATGATGCGGCCTATTCATTGCGTTTGATAGAGCGGCCTGCACTTGCGACAAGGCTGGAACGATATTCCCCAACGGATATAGCTCCATGGCCACTGCCCCCGTTCTCGACACCACCCCGGACACCCGGCGCCCGCCCTTACCGCACGGCTGCACTTTTGATGCCGAGGATTGGTACGTACTCGGGCGGTTCTGGTATCCGGTCGCGCTGGTTCGCGATGTGGCCGAGAAGCCGATCGGCACCAAGCTGCTCGATCAGCCGCTGGTGGTCTATCGTTCGGGCGGCGAGGTCGTCGTCGCCACCGATGTCTGCCCGCATCGCGGGGTGCCGCTCAGCATGGGCACGCAGGCGGACGACACGGTCGTCTGCCCCTATCACGGCCTGCGCTTCGGTGCAGGCGGCAAGTGCGTGCATGTCCCCGCCCATCCCGCGCGCGACATTCCCGCCCGGCTGAACTTGCGCACGTTTCCCGCCATCGAGCGCTATGGCCTGATCTGGACCTGCCTCGATCCCGTAGGAGAGGCCCCGGCGCCGGGCGACATTCCCGACATGCCGCACTGGGACGAGGACGGCTTCCAGCAGATCACCTGCCCCTCGACCGATATCGCAGGCTTTGCCGGGCGCCAGCTCGAAGGGTTCCTCGACGTCGCGCACTTCGCCTTCGTCCATACCGAGACCTTCGCCGATCCCGACAATGCCGAAGTGCCCGCGTATTCCCCCAAACGCACCGATTACGGGTTCGAGGCCGAGTACTGGAGCAGCGTGGGCAACTACCCGATCGGGGTTTCGCAGCGCGGTGTTCCCGGCTTCCAGTGGCTACGTCATTTCCGCTGCCACCTGCCGTTCACCGCGACACTGGAGATCCACTTCCCCGGTAGCGACCGGCTGGTCATCATGAACGCCGCCTCACCGGTATCCGCCCGTATGACCCGCCTGTTCGCGCCGATCGCGCGCAATTTCGATACCGACCTGCCGGTGCAGGACGTCTACGACTTCAACCAGCGCATCTTCGACGAGGACAAGATCATCGTCGAGGCGCAGATGCCCGAATGGCTCCCGCTCGACCCCGGCGATGAAGGGCATATCCCCGCCGACATGAGTTCGATGACCTACCGACGCGGACTCAAGGCCCTCGGCCTCAAGCGGTTCTTCGGGTATTGAAATCCACCAAGGGCCTGCCTCGAAATTCTCGCAAAGCGAAGTTCCAGTCAGAGACCGTTTGAGAACGCGTCTGACGTCGCATCGTGGGGGCGTGGGCCGTTGCCGCCTCTGAAATCGCTCTTTCGCGATTTCTCAAACGGACTCTCAGGCCCAGCGCTTTTCACGACCTTTACTGTTCGCGGCTTCGGTTCGCGATACTGCTCGTCGCACGCCACATCTTGACCCCGCGCGGGATCGTCCTATCTCGCGCCTATGTATATCGAGACCGAAACCACGCCGAATCCTGCCACGCTGAAATTCCTGCCCGGCCAGCAGGTAATGCCTGCAGGCACGCGCGAGTTCCTTGATCCCGAGGATGCTACTGCATCGCCGCTTGCTGAAGCACTGTTCGGCCTTGGCGACGTGATCGGCGTGTTCTTCGGGCAGTCGTTCATCGCGGTGACGGCCGCGCCCGGCGTTGAGTGGAGCGGCCTCAAGCCGCAAGTCGTCTCTATCCTGCTGGATCATTTCGTTTCGCAGGCCCCGCTGTTCGCGGGCGGCGACGCCTCGGGCTTCTCGGTTCCGCCTGAGGACGAGGATTTCGGTGATGACCCTGCCGATGCCGATATCGTCGCGCAGATCCGGGACCTGATCGAGACCCGCGTGCGCCCGGCCGTCGCCAACGATGGCGGCGACATCACCTACCGCGGCTTTCGCGAAGGGATCGTCTATCTCTCGATGCAGGGGGCCTGCTCCGGCTGCCCCTCGTCGAGCGCGACGCTCAAGCACGGCATCGAGAGCCTGCTGAAGCATTATGTTCCCGAAGTCACCGAGGTCCGCGCTGCCTGACGTGAGCGTGACTGGAACCTCCTGCGCGCAAGCTTTTCCGGCGCAGCGCACGCTGGTGGTCGACAGTGCCACCGAAGCCTGTTCGGTCGCGCTTCTTGACGAAGACGGCACCCTGCTCGCGGGCGATTGGCGAATGCTGGGGCGCGGCCATGCCGAGAGCCTCGTGCCCATGATCGCAGCGCTGCCCGACAACGGGCGTGCGGATCGCATTGCCGTCGCACTTGGCCCCGGCAGCTTTACCGGCGTGCGCGTCGGCCTTGCTGCCGCCCGCGCGCTGGCGCTGGCATGGCACGCGGATATCGTCGGCTATTCGACGCTCGACATGATCGCGGCAATGGCAGCGGCAGAACGCCCCGGCCTGCCGCTCGCGGTAGCCATGACCGGCGGCCATGGCGAATGGTTCGTCCAGACCTACGACGCGGATAGCGCGATAGATATGCCGCTCTCCTCGCTGCACCCCGAACAGGCGGTCGAGACCTGCCCGCAGTCGCTGATTGCCGGCAGCCAGGCGCAAGCCCTGCTCGCCAGACGTGTGCCTGCGACCGGCGGCGAGGCGCTGGTCCTGTGGCCCGATGCCAGACGCTTTGCGCTACTCTCGCCGATGGCCCTGACCATGGATGTCACCCCGATCTACGGCCGCGCACCCGATGCGCTGCTGCCCGGCGGGATAAAACCCGCGAGCGCCGCATGATCGACGACGTAGATCGGATCATGGCGGTCATGCAGGCCGCCTTCGACCCGCTCTACGGCGAAGCCTGGAACCGGCGACAGGTGGAAGATTCGCTGTCGCTCGGCCATTGCCATTACGGGGTTATCGCTGCCGAAGGTCTACCCTGCGCCGGAGATGTTCCCGCAGCCGGTTTCTTCATGTCGCGCAATGCCTTCCACGAGGAAGAACTGCTGCTGCTTGCAGTAAAACCTGAATTTCGACGTTATGGACTGGGGCGTAAGCTTCTGGATACATTACGCCGGGATGCCGGCGCACGCGGCGCACAGCGCCTGCTGCTGGAAATGCGTCGGGGAAACCCCGCTGAAGCACTGTATGCAGCCTTCGGTTTCTACAAGATCGGCGAGCGCCCGAATTATTACCGCACGTCGGAAGGTGACAGGCTGGATGCCATTACCTTCGCATGTGACATTTCCTGAGTGCGCTTGCGTAACACTGTCGACCGTCAATTCTTGTCGCAACGCAATGCACAGTATCATTTTTGACTAATACATGTTGATACTTGCACAATTGCGACAACTGGTTCAATGGTGAAACCACAACGCCGATGAAGCGTTGAGTCATCCTGCACAGACAGGTCGCCAAAGGACAGACAAATGGACATCATTCAGAACGACATGAGCGAAACGCTCATCACCCTGACGTCGGATATCGTCGCCGCGCATGTCAGCAACAATTCGGTTTCGGTCGACGACCTTCCTTCGCTGATCTCCAACGTCTACGGCGCCCTCGCCGGCCTTGGCACGACTGTCACGGTCGAAGAAGAAAAGCCTGAGCCCGCCGTTTCGGTACGCGCGTCGGTCAAGCCCGACTACATCGTCTGTCTGGAAGACGGCAAGAAGCTCAAGATGCTCAAGCGCCACCTGATGACGCACTACAACATGACCCCGGAAGAGTATCGCGTGCGCTGGAACCTGCCCGCAGACTATCCGATGGTCGCCCCCAACTACGCCGAGAAGCGCCGCGAGCTGGCCAAGAAGATCGGCCTGGGTCGCAAGCCCAACGTGCGTCGCGGTCGCAAGCCCAAGGCTGCCGCCTGATAGATCGCCCGACCGGGGAGCGGCGACCATCGCCTCTCCCCGGTCGATTCCTTAACGCCTGACAGCTGCCCTGCCTGACTCTGCCGTCACCGGCACCCATGACACCGGATACCCACTGCGAACCGCCCGCAAGAGGCGATGGACAGTTGAGATCGACGACAGACGCTCCTAAGTAGATGCGACTGCCATTCTCAAATACAGGTCCCCAGTGAACCAACCGATCGATCTTGAAGCCCTCTGCGCCGAACGCGGACTTCGCATCACCGAACAGCGCCGCGTGATCGCTCGGGTTCTCTCGGAGAGCACCGACCATCCCGACGTCGAGAAACTGCACGAGCGCGCCATGGCGCTCGATCCCGGCATCTCGATCGCCACTGTCTATCGCACCGTGCGCCTGTTCGAGGAGGCGGGCATCCTTGACCGTCACGATTTCGGCGATGGCCGAGCCCGCTACGAAGCGGCGCCCGAGGCGCATCACGATCACATGATCGACGTCGAAAGCGGCGCCGTCATCGAATTCGTCGATCCCGAACTCGAACAGCTCCAGCGCGATATCGCCGAAAAGCTAGGCTTCCGTCTCGTTGATCACCGCATGGAGCTCTACGGCGTACGGCTCGACCGCGAGGATGCAGACAAGCGCAAGTGATCGGATGAAGGATACTGCTCCGGCGGCCGTACCCTGGCGGGGGTGGCCGCTGGTGATCTTGCGCATTGCCGCGCTCGGCGCCCTGCTACCCCTCGCCGTCGTCGCCTACTATATCGCGACACCTCTCGTGCGCCGCAATCCGGTGCCGCGCGCGTTTCTCGCCAGCGTCGGCGCAATCTGCGGGCTGCGCATCGAGGTGTTCGGCGAGGAAGTCTCCGGTCCACGGGTACTTCTGGCAAATCACGTCAGCTGGCTGGATATCCTGGCTTTGGCTCGCACCAGCGGCGCGGCCTTTGTCGCGCATGACGGGCTTGCCGACTTCCGCCCCTTGCGCAAGCTGTGCGAGATGAACCGGACAGTCTTCGTGGCCCGGCACGAACGCGCAGGCGTCGCCGGGCAGGTCGCGCAGATCCGCAGCGCCATCGCCCGGAATGAAGCCCTCGCCATCTTTCCCGAAGGCACGACCAGCGAGATCCTGCTGCCTTTCAAGTCCTCGCTGCTCTCGGCACTGGAAGGCGATGCATGCGCGGAAACCGCGATCCAGCCGGTATGCCTCGATTACGAGGGCGATCTGCCCAAAGTTGCATGGACCGGCACCGAATCGGGCCTTCGCAATGCGCTGCGCATACTCGCGCGCTGGCGACCGGTACGCCTGACGGTGCATTTCCTGAAGCCGCTGGAGGCAACGCAGCGCAGCTCCCGCAAGACCATGGCCTTCACCACCCAGAGCGCCATCGCCGGGACGATCGCCCGATTACGATAGCGCTCCGAGCCGTGTTCGCTGCGATCAGCGGGTAACGTTGTAGGCCAACTGGTCGTTGTTGAGCTGGAAACCCAGCAGAACCTCGAAGGTCGCAGTGGCAACGGCCGCCTTCACCTTGGGGTCGGTCAGAGGATCGACCGCCGCATCGGCATCGCCAGCCTTGCGCTTTTCGGTGATCTTGGCGCGAATGTCCTCGGGCAGCGTGGCAGCCGCGCGATCGACATAAGCCGTGCCCTGTCCCGTCGCGGTAGCGCGCGCGGCACCGTCGGCGAAGTTGAGCGTCACCTGACCGACGCGCTTGGACACGACCGACGTACCGCCCTGCAGAACCGAGAAATAATACGGCAGCGTCACCTGGCGCGCACCGTGCGTATCACGACGGATCGCCTCGACCTTGAAGGTCACCTGAGAATTGACCTTCGGCGTCACCGAGGCCTCGTCGCACGTCGAGCGCACATCGGTCATCGTGGCGACCAGATCGAGATTCGATTCGGTCTTGGGGCCTGCCGGATCGCGGAACAGCGTCATGTCGCCGGTATAGTCGGGAATGCCGACAGCCGGACAATGGCTGCGCACAGCGGTGATGCCCACGCCCGAATCCACCACGATTTCGCCCTTCTTCGCGCAGCCGCTCAGCAGCGTCGCCGTGGCGGCGGTGGTCATGGCAATGGCAGTCAGGCGCCGTGCATTCATCGTCAGATCCTCAAGGTTCGCTTGTGCTTGCCCTAGCGGCGCGCGCGCCAAAGCGCTAGAGGCGCATTCATGAACGCGTCCTTTCCGACTTCGAACCCGGTTTCGACCGACACCGCGGCCACAGGCACGGCCAAGATCCCGCTGCGGCTGATGATTGCCGCCCCGCGCGGCTTCTGCGCCGGGGTGGACCGCGCCATCGAGATCGTCGAACGCGCGATCGACCGCTACGGCGCACCGGTCTACGTCCGCCATGAGATCGTCCACAACAAGTACGTGGTCGACAGCCTGAAGGCCAAGGGCGCGATCTTCGTCGAGGAACTGGACGAAGTGCCCGATGGCGTGCCGGTTATCTTCAGCGCCCACGGCGTGCCCAAGTCGGTGCCTGCCGCCGCGACCGAGCGCGGCCTCGAATGGCTCGATGCCACCTGCCCGCTGGTCAGCAAGGTTCACCGCCAGGCCGAGCGCCAGGTCGAGGCCGGGCGCCACATCCTGTTCATCGGCCATGCCGGACACCCCGAAGTTATCGGCACATTCGGACAGGTGCCCGAAGGCGGCATGACGCTGGTTGAAACCGTGGCAGACGTCGCCGGTCTGAACTTCCCGGCGGACGCGCAGCTTTCCTATCTGTCGCAGACCACGCTCTCGGTCGACGACACCGCAGATATCATCGCCGCCATCCGCGAGCGCTTCCCCGAAGTGCGCGTGCCCAAGGCCGAGGACATCTGCTACGCCACCTCGAACCGACAGGCCGCCGTCAAGCAGATCGCGCCCGACTGCGATCTGGTGCTGGTGATCGGCTCGCCCAAGAGCTCCAACTCGCTGCGCCTTGTCGAAGTGGCCGAGCGTTCGGGCTCGGTCGGGCGGATGATCCAGCGCGCCAGCGAGATCGAGCCGGAATGGCTCGACGGCGTGGCGACCGTGGGCGTCACCGCAGGTGCCTCGGCGCCCGAGGAACTGGTCAACGAAGTGCTCGCCCGCCTGCGCGAACTGCGCGCGGTCGAGGCCGAGGAGATCGTCACCGCACAGGAGCGGATGACCTTCAAGCTGCCGCGCCAGCTGACGGAGTAAGCAGCATGGCCGTCTATACCCGCCTCGGCGCCGAAGACCTCGGCGCGCTGATCGAGCGTTTCGCGGTCGGCACACTGACCTCAGCCAAGGGCATTGCCGAGGGCGTATCGAATTCCAACTGGCTGATCGAGACCGATGACGCGGGCACCTCGCGCCGCTTCATCCTGACCGTCTACGAAAGCCGGACCGACACGGCAGAGCTGCCGTTCTTCCTCGACCTGCTCGATTACCTCGCCGCCGCAGGGTGCCCGGTGCCGCGCACGATCCACGACCGCGAGGGCGCCAGCCACTTGTGGATCGAGGCACCCGACGGCCGCAAGCCGCTGGCGCTGATCGAGTTCCTTCCCGGCGTCTCGGTTAGCGAGCCGACCTCCGAACAGGCCCGCGCGGTCGGCGGCGCGCTGGCGCAGTTGCACCTTGCCGCCGCCAGCTTCGAGGGCGCACGCGTCAACACACTGGGCCCGGTGGCATGGCGCGAACTGCTCGATGCCTGCACCCGGCAGGGACTCGATTCGATCGACCCCGATCTCGGCGCGCTGGTTGCCCGCGAACTGGCAGCGCTCGAACGCGGCTGGCCCGAACATCTGCCGCGCGGGATCGTCCATGCCGACCTGTTCCCCGACAACGTGCTGATGCTGGGCGATAGCGTCACCGGCCTTATCGACTTCTACTTCGCCTGCACCGACCTCCTCGCCTACGACGTGGTCGTCACGCACGCGGCGTGGTGTTTCAGCGACGACGGGCGCGAGTTCTACCCTGCGCTCTCCGCCGCGCTGATCGAGGGTTACGAGGCGGTGCGTCCGCTCTCCGCAGAGGAACGCGCGGCGCTGCCGCTGCTGGCGCAGGGGGCCGCGCTGCGGTTCCTGTCGACCCGCGCCTATGACTGGCTCAACACGCCTGCCGATGCGCTGGTGACGCCCAAGGACCCGATGGCCTTCGCGCGCCGTCTGGAATTCTACGCCGATTCCGCAAACGCAGGAATCTTTGCATGAAGAAGATCGACATTTTCACGGACGGCGCCTGCAAGGGCAATCCCGGCCCCGGCGGCTGGGGCGTGCTGCTGCGCATGGGCGAGCACGAGAAGGAAATGTCCGGAGGCGAAGCGGATACCACCAACAACCGCATGGAAATGACTGCAACGATCAAGGCGCTCAACGCCCTGACCGAGCCGTGCGATGTGACGCTCCACACCGACAGCAAGTACGTGATCGACGGCATCACCAAGTGGGTTCACGGCTGGAAGAAGAAGGGCTGGGTCAATGCCAGCAAGCAGCCGGTGCGCAATGCCGACCTGTGGCACGACCTGATCGAGGCCGCAGGACGCCACAAGGTCGACTGGCAATGGGTGCGCGGCCACAACGGCCACGTCGAGAACGAGCGCGTGGACAAGCTGGCCAGCGACGCCGCGCTGGCGGCAGCGAAGATGTCGCGTCCGGCATAAGATGTCGATAGGTTATGGATCGGACTGATGTTTGATCTGTAACCACTTGAAATACAATAATATTGCGATATGGATCGCATAATTTGGCGGCGTCACCTCAAAAGGCTCCCGTCACCTAAAAATAATTTCGGGTCACCTGAATCCAAATCCGTTCTTCTTACGCTCCCACTTTCTGGATGATATTCTCATCCAGAAATCGCAGCCAGCTAAGTCGTCGGCGAACGTGGGGAGAAAGCCCGGCTCATTCTCTACCCCTGTCTCATAGCCTACCTAGCTGCACTGAGGCAGAAAATCCAATTATCTCAGTATACAAATTGTCCAGACCACCGCTCGTTAGTCCAGTATCAGATACCTAGAACCTAACATTCAGCTGCGTGCGAATGCCGTCATATTCGTAATACGGCCCTGATAAGAAACGATTACGAAAATAGCTGAGTTGCAGCCAGGCATTGTGATCGAGGCCAATCAGCCCTTCCAGCGCCAACACAGTACGATTGGTGCCGCCGGGATTGTAATCGCCCTCGGTAAAGGCGGCGATGACGGAATCCGTTTCCAGGCGCCGATAGGATCCCGTGACCTGCCACTGCCCGAATTCGGACACGTTGGGATCACCAATCGTGATGGCGCCCATCCAGGCCTTGTTGCCATTGGGCTGCGTGAGCAACGGCAACGCTTCCAGCGCGCTGCGATCATAGGCCAGATTGACGGCATAGTCGAAGGCGCCTGAAATCGCATAGCGATTGCCAAGACGCTGCGACACGGCGCCAAGGACTTCGGCAATCCGAAAAGACGAAGCGACGCCGGGCAATACCCTGTTCGCCAGAGGGTCAAGGTCGACAAGGGTATTGCCGACGCCCAGCACGGTCGAGGCCGTGGCAGAATTACCGACGACGCCGCGATAATGGCTCCAGTCGTAATAGGTTACCGCAAGCCGCAGGTGCGTGCTGGAAGACAGCGGCACACCAGCCACGCCGACCTGCCCGGCATATACGAAGCGGTCAGGCGTAGTGCCCGCATTTTCCTGAAGATAGAAGACAGCGCCGGTCGCGAAGACATACCCGGAGTTCAGCTTGCGCCTGAACGAGGCGGCAAACCCTTCTGGATTGACATCGCCATCCCACAGCAAATTCGTCGTGTAGAACGGGTTCGGCATGCGCCCGCCAGTCACGACGATATCCTTCGTCGGCTTCCACTGAAGATAGGCACGATCGATCCCCACACCGTCGCGATTGAAAAAATCGCCATAAGTCTGGTCGGTGGAGGTCGGCTCGGTCAGATTTCCCGCCGCCAGACGGATCACGGCGGTAAAATGATCGTCGACCCGAGCGGTGAAGCTGAGCCGCGCGCGATACCGCAGGCGCGCCCGGTCGTTGTTGGGCAGGTAATTGGTGACCGGAACAGCGGAACCACCCGTCGAAAGGCCCGCCCAGTTCGGAATCGTCGCGGAACTTTTATTATTGAAGTACTCGCCCTGCCAGCGAAGACGAATATCGCCGTCGATGCGGATGCGATCGGCCCAACTCTGGTCCTGCATGGCGAAGGCCGCGTTACGGACCACCGGCGCAGAGGGATCGACCGAAGGATCGCGATTGTTCGGAAAGGCATAGGCCTGCGGCGGCGCGGCCTCGACCGGGCGCGGCGCTTCGGGCTGGCGGATCGCGCTCTGATTTTCGACCGCAGCCATGCTGGGACGTGCTGGCTGTGCCGCAGGCGGTCCACTGGGCGCCTGCGCAACCGTCGCAGCGACAGGTGCTGCCGCAACGGCCTGCTTCAGCCCATCCGCCTTTGCCTGGGTAATGATGCCCTCGCTGACCAATAGGGCGATAAGGGCATCGACCTTGCCGTCTTCCGCTGATCTTGAAGCGGTTCTGTCGGATGCCGTGCCCGGCGCTGTCGGGCTCGACGTCAAAACTTGAGCCTGCGTTTCGGCTGGCAGCGCACAAAGCGCCGCCAAGGCCGTCACCACCAAACCTGCATCTGCCCTCATGTATCCTCTCCTCACTTTTACAAGGGTCTTTTGCCCTTCTTGAAGACCGTCGAAATTTACCGCTCCTTCGCATCCTCCATCGTAGCGACGCGAAGGGCGTTGGTGGCGCCCGAGCGACCGAAGGGCGTTCCTGCGACCACCACGAAGGCATCGTCACCCTTCGCACCCACCATCCTGCGACAGATGCTTGCGGCCTCTGCCACCGCATCGTTCATCCGTTCGACCGCATCCACGACGGCGGCCTCCACACCCCAGACCAGCGCGAGACGGCGCGCCACAGTGGAAAGCGGGGTGGCTGCCAGCAACGGGGCTGCGGGGCGATGCCGTGCGATGCGAAGCGCGGTTGTGCCGCTCTGGGTGTAAGCGACAATCGCCTTTGCAGGGATCGTGTCCGCGACATGGCGGGCCGATGAGGCGATGGCCTCCGCAGCCGACTGATCCGGCGGCAGGCGCCGTTCACCGGTCCGGCTCTGCCAGTCCGAACTGTTCTCCACGCGGGCGAGGATACGGCTCATGATGCTCACCGCCTCCTCCGGATACTGGCCTGCCGCAGTCTCCGCCGACAGCATCACCGCATCGGCACCGTCGAACACGGCAGTCGCGACGTCGGACGCTTCTGCGCGGGTCGGCGTCGGGGCGCTGATCATGCTTTCGAGCATCTGCGTCGCGACAATCACCGGGCGGCCAAGGCGATTGCACAAGGCCACCACCTCCTTCTGCACCAGCGGCACATCCTCTGGCGGCAGTTCGACCCCAAGATCGCCACGCGCGACCATGATGCCATCGGAGGCTTCGACGATCGCCTCGATGTCCGTGACGGCCTGCGGCTTCTCGATCTTGGAGACAATCCAGGCACGATCACCGATCAGTTCGCGTGCCTCAAGCACGTCCCTCACCGTCTGCACGAACGACAGGCCGACGAAATCCACGTTATGCTCAAGCGCAAAGGCCAGATCGCGCCGGTCCTTTTCTGTCAGCGCCGGGATCGGCAGGATCATGTCGGGGACGTTCACGCCCTTGCGATCCGACAGGCGGCCGCCGACGAGCACTTCGGTATCGAGATAGCCGTCGCCCACGCGCTTGACGCCAAGGCGGATCTTTCCATCGTCCAGCAGCAGGCGTGTGCCGGGCGTCGCGGCCTCAATGATCTCGGGATGCGGCAGTCGAACACGCTCCAGGTCACCCGGAATATCGCGCATATCGAGCCGAAGCATCTTGCCGCGTTCCAGATTGATATAGCCGCCCCGGATAGTTCCGATGCGAAGCTTCGGGCCCTGGATGTCGGCCAGAACGCCGATCGGGCGGCGATACTTCGCTTCGAGTTCACGCAGCGTCTTGAGGCGGGCGGCGTGATCGGCATGATCGCCGTGGCTGAAGTTCAGGCGGAAAACGTCCACACCGGCACGAAACAGCGATTCGATGACCGCAGGGGCCGTGCTTGCCGGGCCCAGAGTGGCGACGATCTTGGTGCAACGATTACGAAAGATGGGTTCTATGCGTGGCAAGGTCAGGCTACCAGAATTGCGCGAAAGTCGTTGACGTTCGTCATGGTGGGTCCGGTCAGGACCAAATCGCCGATGGCGTCGAAGTAGGTGTAGCTGTCGTGTTCGGCCAGAAAGGCGCGGGCATCGAGGCCCGCTTCCCTTCCCCGCTCCAGAGTATCGGGCGTAGTGATGGAACCCGCCGCATCTTCGGTGCCGTCGATGCCGTCGGTATCGCCGGACAGTGCCCAGACGCCATCCATGCCGGACAGCGCCAGTGCCAGCGCAAGCTGGAATTCGGTATTGCGCCCGCCGCGGCCGGCACCGCCAGCACCGATTGTCACCGTGGTCTCGCCACCGGACAGCAGCACCGCAGGCGCGGCGACGGGAACGCCATGCTCCCGCACAGAGCGCGCAATTCCGGCCATGACGATCCCGGCCTCGCGGGCTTCACCCTCGATGGCATCGCCAAGGACCAGCACATTGATTCCCGCCGCACGCGCGACATCCGCGGCGTGGGCCAGCGACAATGCAGGCGCCGCGACCATTCGGATATCCTCCGCGATCTCACCCGGCTTGGGCGTTTCCGCACCGGAATCGATCACCGCCTGCGCCGATGCGGGCAAGACGATGGAGCGCCGCGCCAGAATGGCACGCACATCATCGATAGTGCTCGTATCGGCAACGGTCGGCCCGGATGCGATAGAGCCCGGATCGTCTCCTGGAATATCCGAGATCACCAGCGAAACGACCCGCGCGGGCGCGGCAGCAGCAGCCAGACGTCCGCCCTTGATGGCCGAGAGATGCTTGCGAACCGTGTTCATCTCCTGGATCGTGGCACCGCTTGCCAGCAGTTGACGGTTGATCTCCTGCTTGTCGGCCAGCGTGATGCCGGGCGCGGGAAACACCATCAGCGCAGAACCGCCTCCGGAAATGAGCGCCAGCACCAGATCGTCCGGTTCCAGTCCCTGGACCATAGCAAGGATACGATGCGCAGCCTCTTCGCTGCGCGCATCCGGGACAGGGTGCGATGCCTCGATGATCTCGATCCGGCCTGCGGGAACGGCATAGCCGTCACGCGTGACGACCAGACCGGTCAGTTCCACATCCGGCCATGCCGCATCCACGGCGGCAGCCATCGCAGCGGAGGCCTTACCGGCCCCGATCACCACGCACCGCCCCTTGGGCTTAGTCGGGAGAAGAGGCGCGATGGCCCCGCCCGGAGCAGCGCGTTCAACGGCAGCCTCGAACAATTGCCTGAGCAATGCACGGGCAGACGTATCGGTGATGGGACCGGGGGCCATGGTCAGCTGTTCCGGCCGCTGATGGCGGCGATCACGGCTGCCGTGACTTCCTTGGTTGTGGCAGTGCCACCGACATCGGGGGTCAGCACTCCGTCTGCGCACACCTGCTCGACCGCAGTCATCAGACGCGCCGCAGCTTCACCCTCACCCAGATAATCGAGCATCTGCGCAGCGGTCCAGAAGGTTGCGACCGGATTGGCGATACCCTTGCCGGTGATGTCGAACGCCGATCCATGGATGGGCTCGAACATCGACGGATAGCGGCCTTCCGGATCGATGTTGCCGGTGGGAGCAACGCCCAGCGACCCTGCCAGCGCGCCGGCCAGATCGGACAGGATGTCTGCATGCAGATTGGTGGCAACGATAGTGTCGAGGCTCTTGGGATTGAGCGTCATGCGCACGGTCATCGCATCGACCAGCATCTTGTCCCAGGTGACGTCCGGGAAGTCCTGCGAGACTTCGGCGGCGATCTCGTCCCACATCACCATGCCGTGACGCTGCGCGTTCGACTTGGTGACAACGGTCAGCAGCTTGCGAGGGCGCGACTGGGCCAGCTTGAACGCGTAGCGCATGATCCGCTCCACCCCGACGCGGGTGAAGATCGCCACTTCGGTGGCGACTTCCTCGGGAAGTCCACGGTGCGCACGACCGCCCACGCCCGAATATTCGCCTTCCGAATTCTCGCGCACGATCACCCAGTCCAGATCGCCGGGCTCGCAATCGCGCAGTGGCGACTTGATGCCCGGAAGGATCTTGGTGGGGCGGACATTGGCGTACTGGTCGAAGCCTTGGCAGATCGGCAGACGAAGGCCCCACAGCGTGATGTGATCCGGCACGTCCGGCGCGCCTACGGCACCGAAATAGATCGCATCGAACGGCTTGAGCTGTTCCGGACCATTGGCCGGCATCATCTCGCCGTGCTTCTTGTAATAGTCCGAACCCCAGTCGAAAGTCGTAATATCGAACTTCAGGTCACCATCACGCTGTGCGAGAGCTTCGAGAACCTCGACACCAGCATCGATAACTTCGGGACCAATACCATCAGCAGGAATGGCAGCGATTTTATAATGACGCATTTTCTTGAACTCCAGACTTCAATATCGAAATTATTTTACCGACGGAGTGGCAGTCGTGGCCGCTGCCGCTTTCTTCTGGGTGCGGGAAAGGATCAGAATCAGAACCGCTGACAGCATCACACAGGCTGCGACGAAATAGAGGCCGCCTGCAAAACTGCCCGTCTCGTCCTTGATCCAGCCGATGATCGCAGGACCGGCGAAACCACCGAGGTTGCCGATCGAATTGATCGCCGCGATACCGGCGGCGGCACTCGAACCGCCCAGGAACATCGTCGGCATCGACCACAAGGGCGGCTTGGCCGAAGAGATGCCGATATTGACGATAATCAGGGCTGCAACGACGGCAACCAGCGTCGTCGACTGCGCTGCGAACGCCAGACCGCCAACGGCGACAAGGCAGGCAAGAACCACATGCCAGGTCCGCTCTCCGGTGCGATCCGAATGACGGGCCCATATCACCATTCCCACGACCGCGATCACGGCCGGGAGGGCATTCACGAACCCGGTATCGAAGGACGATAGTCCAAACGACCGGATAATCTGCGGTGACCAGATCCCCAGCGTGTACAAACCGGCCGAGGTGCCGAAATACACCAGCGCCAGGGCAAGAACACGCAAGTCCGCAAGCGCCTTGAGCGGGTTGTGCGAGCCCTTCGACGGAACCCGCGTAGCCTCTTCAGCCGTCATCGTGGCGACCAGCCATTCCCGCTCGTCCTCAGCCAGCCATTTGGCTTGCGCAGGGCGATCCGTGAGGAAGAAAAATGTCACCACGCCGAGAATAACAGCCGGGACAGCCTCGATCAGGAACATCCACTGCCACCCGGCAAGGCCCGCCATACCGTGCATCTGAAGAAGTGCTCCGGAAATTGGCGACCCGAGGGCTGTTGAAATCGGCGCGGCAGCCATGAACAAAGCCGTCACCGACGCACGATTCTTCGCAGGAAACCAGTAGCTTAGATAAAGAATGATGCCAGGAAAGAAACCAGCCTCAGCCACACCCAGCAAGAATCGCAGAATGTAGAAGCTGGTTTCTCCTTTTACAAAGGCCATGCCTCCAGAGACGAGCCCCCAGGTGACCATGACTCGTGCTATCCAGAGCCTTGCACCCACCTTATGAAGAATAAGATTTGATGGAACCTCAAACAGAAAGTATCCTACAAAAAAAATTCCTGCTCCAAATCCAAATACGGTTGATGAGAAACCGAGATCTTTGTTCATCTCTAATGATGCAAAGCCAAGATTAACCCTATCCAAGAATGCAACGAAATACATAATCATGATATAGGGAACAAGGCGCCAGGAAATGCGCGCAACAGTGCGTTTTTCAACGTCAAGCACTATCCACTTCCTCTTCCATTTATATAATATCGCTGATCAGCCGTTCCGCTGACGTGAAGAGTGTTTACGTAGAATCCATCTTGAGTCGCAATCTTCATTGTATTATATATTAAAAGTATATTATTGAGGTGGTGATATGGAATTGCGACAGCTTCGCTGTTTCCTGGCAGCATCGGACACTTTGCACTTCGGCAAGGCTGCGCTGGAGCTGGGCATTCTTCCCGCCGTCCTTGGGCGGCAAATACAGATGCTGGAATCGGAACTGCGCGTTCGCCTGTTCGCGCGCTCCACTCGGCAAGTCACACTGACGGATGCCGGCAAGAAACTACTGCCGCGGGCTCGTGATCTGGTTTCCGACGCGGACGACATAGTCCTGCACTTGCGTGAACTGGCCGTTTCAAACCCCAGATTGCTACGCGTTGGCGCAATAGACAGCGCCGCATCTGGCCTAATTCCAAAACTTCTTCAGGACATTCACCAAGAGTTTCCGGAAATAGAAGTCATTCTGGTAGAAGACAAAACCATTCGCCTGCTCCCTCAACTCATAAGCGGAGCGCTGGATATAGCTCTCGTCCGGCCGCCGGAGCGATTTGACAGGAGCCTGCAGGCAAAAATGCTACTTCAAGAGCATCCCATTCTCGCATTGCCTGTCGATCACGCTTTGGCTTCACTCGATATTGTCCCGATGAGCGCACTTGCCGGTGTGCCGATGATCCTTCCAAATCGACGCGCTCGCCCCCACAGCCATGATCTGGCCGTTAAACTGTTCGAAGAGGCCGGCGTCACCATGACGGTCGGGCAAGAGGCCGAAGAGAAGCACACCATTCTACGCATGGTGTCGGCTGGCATCGGCGCCGCGATTGTTCCCCGGTGGAGCGCCACCAGTAACGAGCAAGGCGTGATCTATCGAACGCTGGCCCTTTCGACGCGCAGCATCACTTTGCCGCTCGCCGCCATGTGGCTGCAAGGCGACCAGAACCGCCTTGTCGATGCGCTTATGGCGACGCTCGAAGGCAATCTTGATAGATATGCCTCAACTGCTTGATGCAAGTAGGAAAATGCAAATTTATTTACATTTAATATATAATAAATAGCCAATTGAAGGCCGGGACCTTTGGCTTAATTCCCCGATGCGGACGCGATGCAATGCCCTCGTCTCAAGCGATCGGAGAATTCAATGACCAGAACCGTCCTCATCACCGGCGCCACGTCCGGCATCGGCGCCGCCGCCGCGCGTCGTTTCGTCTCGGAGGGATGGAAGGTGGTGGGCACCGGTCGCCGCAAGGATCGTCTGGATGCCCTCGCCAGCGAACTGCCGGAAGGTACGTTCTATGGTGCCGCATTCGATGTCTGCGACCGTTCGTCGACCGAAGCCGCGCTGAATGCCCTGCCCGCTGAATTTGCAGACATCGATGTTCTGTTGAACAATGCCGGACTGGCGCTGGGCACGGTTCCCGCTCAACAGGCCAGCGTGGAAGACTGGCAGCTGATGATCGAAACGAACATCACCGCCCTCGTTTCGATCACCCATCGCCTGCTTCCCCGGCTGATCGAGCGCAAGGGCATGATCATAAACCTGTCCTCTACGGCGGCTACCTATCCCTACACGGGCGGCAACGTCTACGCCGGGACCAAGGCGTTCGTTCACCAGTTCAGCCTCGGCCTGCGTTCGGATCTGCACGGCACGGGCGTGCGCGTCACCTCGATCGAGCCCGGCATGGTCGAGACCGAGTTCACCGTGGTTCGCACGAAGGGCAACAAGGCGGCCTCGGACGACCTCTATGCCGGATCGCACCCGCTGACCGGCGATGACATTGCCGACATGATCTACTGGACTGCCAGCCTTCCCCCGCACGTCAACATCAATACGCTGGAGACCATGCCCGTCAGCCAGTCCTTTGCGGGCTTTCAGGTCGCGCGCGACCTCTGACGCGATCTCTGAAAGGAAAGTTCATGCCTGAAATCGTCGTTCACGCCGTATCCGGCCGTAGCCCAGCGCAGAAGAAGGCGCTGATGAAAGCCATCACTGATGCCGTCGTCACCCACTTCGAAGTCCCTGTCGACAACGTGATCGTGCAGATCGTTGAATCTGCCGCCGACAGCAAGGCACGCGGCGGCGTCCCCTATTGCGAGCGCTGATCTCCCCAATCGTGTTTGACTGTTCCCCAACCGGAAGGCCCCTAGCAATGTCTGGCAAGTTTTCGCTCACCCTGATGGCCGCCGCCGCCAGCCTTGGTACCCTTGTGACCGCAGCCCATGCCCAGTCGGTATCGTCGGCCCATGTCGACGTGCTGGCCAAGAGTACGAAATCGTGGAACGGGAAGCGCTACACCGCCTACCCCAAAGGCCAGCCTGAGCTCACCATGCTCAAGATGACCATCCCTGCGAATACCGCCCTGCCCTGGCACAAGCACCCCTACCCGAACGCCGGGTACGTCCTGCAGGGCCAGTTGACCATCGAGGACCGGGCGAGCGGCAAGAAAGAGACTTTCCACACCGGACAGGCTTTCACAGAATCGGTCGATGACGTCCATCGCGGCGTCAGCGGCCCGACGCCGACCATTCTGATTATCACGTACTCCGGCACGCCCGGCGTGCCGACGTTCAAGGCCGAGCCCGGCCAGAAACCCGAATACTGACGAGTTAGGCTCCCGGCATGGTTGCACCCTGCGACGATGCCGGGGCTGATCGTACCAGCACACAAACCGCGCAGGACCGCGCCTTCAGAGCGCCCTAGAGGAGACACCGAGACAATGACCGCGATCATCGACATCCACGGCCGCGAAATCCTGGACAGCCGCGGCAATCCCACGGTTGAAGTCGACGTGCTGCTCGAAGACGGCAGCTTCGGCCGCGCCGCCGTTCCCTCGGGCGCCTCGACCGGCGCGCACGAGGCCGTCGAACTGCGCGATGGCGACAAGAGCCGCTACATGGGCAAGGGCGTGCTCAAGGCCGTCGACGCGGTGAACGGCGAGATCGCCGAACTGCTCGTCGACCGCGACGCCGAAGACCAGCGCGACGTGGACCTTGCCATGATCGATCTGGACGGCACCGAGAACAAGGGCCGTCTGGGCGCCAACGCCATCCTCGGCGTGTCGATGGCGGTGGCCAAGGCTGCTGCCAACGCGCGCGGCCTGCCGCTCTATTCGTACATCGGCGGCGTTTCGGCGCATGTCCTGCCGGTGCCGATGATGAACATCATCAACGGCGGCGAACATGCCGACAACCCGATCGACTTCCAGGAATTCATGGTCATGCCGGTGGGCGCCGTTTCGCTTGCCGAAGCGGTGCGCTGGGGTTCGGAAATCTTCCATACCCTCAAGAAGGGCCTTGCCGAGAAGGGTCTCGCGACGGCCGTGGGCGATGAGGGCGGCTTTGCGCCCAATATCGCCAGCACGCGGGCCGCGCTCGACTTCATCGGCGCCTCGGTGGAAAAGGCGGGCTTCAAGCTGGGCAGCGATGTCTATCTGGCGCTGGACTGCGCCGCGACCGAGTTCTTCAAGAGCGGCAAGTACGAGATCAGCGGTGAGGGCCTCTCGCTGTCGCCGATCGAGTTTGCCGACTACCTTGCCAAGCTGACGCAGGACTATTCGATCATCTCGATCGAAGACGGCATGGGCGAGGACGATTTCGAGGGCTGGAAGGCGCTGACCGACAAGATCGGCAACAAGGTCCAGCTGGTGGGCGACGATCTGTTCGTCACCAACCCCAAGCGCCTGACCATGGGCATCGAGCAGGGCCTGGCCAACTCGCTACTGGTGAAGGTCAACCAGATCGGCACGCTGACCGAGACGCTGGAAGCCGTCTCGATCGCCAATCGCGCCAGCTACACCGCGGTCATGTCGCACCGTTCGGGCGAAACCGAGGATGCGACCATTGCCGACCTCGCCGTTGCCACCAACTGCGGCCAGATCAAGACCGGCTCGCTCGCGCGTTCGGACCGGCTCGCCAAGTACAACCAGCTTATCCGCATCGAGGAAGAACTGGGCTCGGCCGCCCGCTACGCCGGCAAGGCCGCCTTTGGTCGCCTCAAGTTCTGAGGATGTGACCTGTTTGGGAGGCGCGCCGCACAAAAGCCGCGCGCGCCCAAGAAAAGCGCGTTCCGATACGCTCCCTTTCGAAACCGATTTCATACAAGGTATCTGAAAATGAGCACAGAAATCTCAGTGGTCGCCATTGCCGAAGCAAAGCCCGGCACAGCTACTGCTGTCGAAGCGGTCATTCGTCCTTGTATTGGCGAAACGCGCAAGGAGCCGGGTTGCCTCCTCTACAACGTGCATCGCGATCAGGATTTCCCGGACCGTTTCGTCTTCATCGAACGGTGGACGGACACAGGCGCGCTCGATGTTCACAAGACGACCCCGCACTTTCTGGCGATGGTCGATGGTCTCGAACCCCATCTCGATGCCCCGCTATCCATTCTGGTCCTGAATCCGCTCGACTAAGTGCCTGATTGTCTGGAATATCTGATGCAGCCCATTGAACTTCTGCTGACTCATCCCCTCCCCTCCTCACCTCGCCAAGGCGAACTTGACGGGTTCGTTCTGCACAAGCTGTGGGAGGCAGCCGATCCCGACGCCTTTATCGCCCAGATCGGGGAGCGGGTGCGCGGGGTGATTGCCAGCCGCCCGACTCCGATCAACGAAGCCCTGTTCAACAGGCTTCCAAACGTTGAAATCGTCTCCAATTTCGGGGTCGGATACGATCAGATCGACGTTGATGCAGCAACCCGGCATGGCGTGGTGGTGACGAACACCCCCAGTGTGCTCGACGAAGAGGTCGCCGATCTTGCGCTGGGGCTGCTTCTGGCGACGGTTCGCCGGATACCCCAAGCCGATCGTTATCTGCGGGACGGGCAGTGGCTCAAATCGTCCTTTCCACTGTCTGCCAGCCTGCGCGGCAGAACGGTGGGCATTCTCGGCCTAGGCAATATCGGCCTTGCGATTGCACGTCGCCTGAGCGGTTTCGATGTCGGGATTGCGTATCACAGCCGCCGCCAGCGCACGGACGTATCCTATCGATATTACGACAGCCCTGGTGCTTTGGCCGAGGCGGTCGATGTCCTGATCCTGATCGTGCCCGGCACTGCGGAAACACGCCACCTCGTCGATGCCGCCCTGCTCGAAAAACTGGGACCGAACGGCATCCTCATCAACGTCGCACGCGGCATCGTGGTCGACGAGCAGGCCTTGATCAAGGCGCTTGCCGACGGGACCATTCTGGCAGCCGGTCTGGATGTCTTCGAGCGTGAGCCGAACGTGCCCGCCGCCCTGATCGAAGCGGACAATGTGGTACTCCTGCCGCATGTCGGCTCTGCAAGCGAACCCACGCGCGGCGCGATGGCCGATCTGGTCATTGCCAATATCTGCGGCTGGTTCAGCGACAAACAGGTCGTGACCCCGGTTAATCAGGGATAACCTTCTATTCGGGATCAACAGGCAAGCCCGGAATTAAACTCCGGGAGGCCGTTCGGACAAAGACGCGTCTGGCCCTATGTCATGCCCTGCACGATGCCATATCGTGTACGGCATGACAGTTGCGGCCCAATAACAATGCGGCCCAGATCGTTCCCAAAAGCCCATCGTTCTCCCCCCTCCAGCCGCCATGGTTGAGTTCGTCCGCACGTATCATCGACCGATAATCTCCATCCCAGCCCGATCAAACATGAGGATCTGTGCCGTGAAATTTCTCTCAGCCCTTGCCGTTGCGTCCGTTCTCGCCGCAAGTCCGGCAGTCGCCGCGCCCATTGCACTTGTTGGCGCACGCATCATCGACGGCAACGGCGGCACGCCGATCGAGAATGGCACGATCCTGATCGATGGTTCCCGCATCGTTGCGGTCGGCACCAATGTCGCGATTCCCAAGGGCGCCCAGCGCATCGACGAACATGGCCGCACGATCATTCCAGGCCTTATCACCGATCACAGTCACATCGGCCAGTATCAGGGCGTGACCGAAGGCCCCGCCGCCTACACCCGCGCGAGTATCGTGGCCCAGCTGGCCCAGTACCGTAAGTACGGCGTGCTGACCGTGGTGGCACTGGGCGATAACCGGCCACTGTTCGACACACTGCGGGCCGATGCCCATGCTGGCCTGCTGCCTACCGATCTGTATGGCGTAGACCAGGGCATCGGCGTGCCGAACGGGGCGCTGCCTCAGGCGGTTTTTCACAGCGCTCCCGATCAGCTGTTCCGCCCCACCACGCCTGAGGAGGCCCGCGAGGCGGTCCGCAAGATGGTGGCGGAACATACCGATCTTGTGAAAATCTGGGTCGATAACTTCGGCGGCAGCTTGCCCGCCAAGATGTCGCCGGAAATCTACCGCGCGGTGATCGACGAAAGCCATCGGCTGGGCGTACGCGTCGCGGCCCATATCCACGATCTGGACGATGCCCAGGGCGTGATCGATGCCGGTGTCGATATCCTTGCCCACGGCGTGCGCGATCAGCCGGTGCCACCCGCTTTCGTGGCGGAACTCAAGGCGAAGGGCATCTGGTATATCCCGACCCTGTCGCTCGACGAAGCCACTGTGGCATGGGCCAAGCAGGAGCCATGGACCCTGACCCCCATGGCACGGGCAGGCCTTTCGCCGGAACTCGCCCACGAGATCGACGATCCCGCATGGCGCGCGAAGACTCTGGCCTCGCCGCAGGCCCCCGCCGCCGAGGCCTCGCTGGCGATGAACCTGCGCAACCTGGCCACGCTGTACAAGGCCGGGGTCAAGATCGGCTTTGGAACCGACAGCGGCGCAGTTCCCCTCCGTGTTCCAGGCGTGGAGGAACATCGTGAACTGGTCTTGCTTGTACAAGCCGGCCTTACCCCGTTGCAGGCGATTACCATCGCGACGCGCGATGCTGCCGCTCTTATGGAACTGCCTGACCGAGGAACAATCGCTCCGGGCAAGCGCGCGGACCTTGTTGTTCTTTCCGCGGATCCAACCCATAATATCCGCGCTGTTGGCAACATTGCCGAGACGTGGAGCCATGGAGAGCGATAGAATTACACAGCAAACATATCCGCATCTGAAATGAAATTTCACATTAATGAATTAAAAATAATAATTATTTATTTTTAGCTTTTTTGAATTCTATTATCATAGATGGATAATGATATTATCACTATATAAACAATAAAATAGAGACGATTAATGTTGTTGTATAGAAATTCTTTCCTCTAATTCGAAACCTGCATCGAACACGCCACCATCTTCCCCATAAAATCTGGAGCGACGAATTTACATCGTCGTACGTCTAGGTCCCAGAAGCTGCCTCTCTTCTTCTCTCCACATGGCGAGCCAAGCCGGCATCCCGTGCCAGTCTTGTCTCGCCCGTGTTTCACATCGATCAGGCTGCTGCCAGGATGGCCTTGGCAACGCCTTCGCTGCTTGCAGGGTTCTGCCCGGTAATCAGGCGCCCGTCCTCGACGATGTAAGGCGCCCAGTCCGGACCCTTTTCATAAAGGCCGCCAAGCGCCTTGAATTCATCCTCGATGAGGAAGGGAACAACGTCGGTCAGCTCGACAGCGTCTTCCTCGCCGTTGGTGAACCCGGTTACGCGCCGCCCGGCGATCAGCGGCTTGCCATCCGCAGCCATGACGTGACGCAGCACGCCGGGCGCATGGCAGACAAAGCCGGTGATCTTGCCCGTCCGCTCAAAGGCTTCGATGAGAGCAATCGACACGTCGGATTCTGCCAGATCCCAGAGCGGTCCGTGGCCGCCAGGATAAAACACGGCATCGAAGTTATCCGCCCTCATGTCGGCCAGCTTTACCGTGTTGGCGAGGACGGCCTGTGCATCGGCGTCGGCCTTGAAGCGGTGCGTGAGATCGGTCTGGAAGTCAGGCAGATCGCTTTTGGGATCGAGCGGGGGTTGCCCGCCCGCCGGTGACGCCACGGTGATCTGCGCGCCGGCATCCTTGAAAGTATAGTAAGGGGCCGCGAATTCCTCCAGCCAGAAACCGGTCTTCTTGCCGGTGTCGCCCAACGCGTCATGAGACGTCAGAACCATCAGTATCTTCATGATTATTCTCCTGAAATTGAAGCTCAGTTTGAGAGCATGGCCTGAAGCACCGGCAACTTTTCGGCATAGGGCGCACGAAGGCGCAGACCGCTGGCACCCTCCGGGGCCTGCCATACAACCGGGCGGGCGTGGCTGAAGCGACGGAAGCCATGAACGCCATGATAGGCCCCGATACCGGAGGCTCCAACACCGCCGAAAGGTAGGCTCTCGATCGAGGCGTGGGTCATGACATCGTTGATGACCAGCGCGCCGGAGGTCGTGCCGCGGGCGAACTGCTGTTGCCGATCAGCATCGTGGCCAAAGTAATACGCCGCCAGCGGACGCGGATGGGCGTTGATATACGCCAGCGCCTCAGCCAGGTCCGTCGTGGTTCGGATCGGCAGGACTGGACCGAAGATTTCCTCCTGCATCGCCATCATATCGTCCCTGCCGCCTATGATGAGCGTCGGCGCGATCTTGCGCGTCGTGCGATCGTGCCCAGGTTCGCCTGACGGTGCCAGCGAAATGACCTGTGCGCCTTTGGCTTCGGCATCTGCGATCATTGCAATGAGGCGGTCGAAATGACGCTCGCTGACAATCGACGTATAATCGGCGTTGCTCTGAACGGTAGGGAACGCCGATTGCATGAACGTGCGGGCTGCCTCAACGAAAGCCCCGATCCGGTCTTTGGCCAGCATCACATAGTCGGGCGAGAGGCAGATTTGACCTGCGTTGAAAGTCTTCACCGTAAGCGTGCGCTCGGCCGCCATGGCAATATCCGCGTCACGGTCGATGACCACCGGGCTTTTGCCGCCCAGTTCCAGCGTTACCGGAACAAGGTTTTCGGCGGCCGCACGCATCACGTGCCGACCTACGGTTGTGCTGCCGGTAAAGACCAGATGATCGAAAGGCAGGGCGGAAAACGCCGTGCCAACGCTTGCATCGCCGAGCACCACACCCAGTTCCATCGGCGAGAAATACCTGCCGACCAGTTCCGCGATCAGTTCAGACGTGCGCGGCGTCAATTCGGACGGCTTTAGCAAGGCCACATTTCCGGCTGCAAAAACGCCCGCCAGCGGGCCGAAAGACAGATTGATCGGAAAATTCCACGGGGCGATCACACCGACCACCCCCAGCGGCTGCGGCACGATCGAGGCAGTGACCCCATCCATGCCGGTGCCGACCGCTTCGGCCTGCATCCAGACATCCACGTTCTGCGAAGCATACGCCAGTGACTTGGCGGTTGTGGCAGCGTCGGCTGCAAGCGTCTGGTAGAGGCTACGATGGCCAAAATCCGCGCTCATCGCAGTTGCAAGCGCATCGCGGTTATCGAGGATCAGGCGCATGGAGCGGGTCAGGCGATCCCGCCGCAGCGCGGCATCTGCCGGGCCGGTCTGGATCATGGTCTGGCGCATCGACTGGACGATGCCGTTCAGCGTAACGCTATCGGTGCCTTGGGGCATGACGGTTCCTTTGCAACGTAGAGAAAGGCGACGTCAGCGCAGTTCGAGCGTGACGTCGATGTTGCCGCGAACGGCATTCGAATACGGGCAGACGGCATGCGCGGCAGAGATGAGAGCTTCTCCGGCGTCCGCTTCAATGCCCGGCAGGCTGATCGCGAGATCGATGGCAAGACCGAACCCGCCCCCTTCGCGCGGGCCAATAGCCACACGAGCCGTCACGTTCGCATCGTGCGGAACCGCAGGGTGCGGAGCGTGGGCGATAGCCTTCATCGCGGACAGGAAGCAGGCCGCATAGCCGGCAGCGAAGAGCTGCTCCGGGTTGTTCCCATGGCCCTTTCCGCCCAGTTCGACCGGCATATCCAGCCAGACGTTGAGCGCGCCATCGGTGGTACGTGCGCGTCCATCGCGTCCACCGGTGGCGGTTGCTTCGGTTTCGTAAAGTATTTTGCTGATCATGGCCTATCTCCAGCCTGTGCCGCGCCTCAGCGCCGTGATCAGGCGTATAGACCTGTGTTGCCCGCAGGGCCTCAAAGCCTTACGACCAGTGCCCATAAAATTAATTATGGGCCATTTATGATGCTCCAGCGTCTGCACACGTTTATCGAAGTCTATCGACAGCGCTCCATCAGCGCCGCTGCGCGTTCGCTGGGGATTACCCAACCCGCTGCATCGCAACATCTTGCAGGGCTGGAGGCGACGATCGGTCGCCAGTTGTTCGAGCGCACCGCAACCGGGGTGTTGCCAACTGTCGCGGCAGAAGAACTGGCAGCACAACTGGGTGACAGTCTGGATATTGCGGAAGCCGCGCTTGCTGCCGTGCGGGCACGCTCCGAGGAACTGGCAGGCGCCATTCAGATCGCCGGACATCTGGACTTCCTCGCCGAAGTCGTAGGCCCATTGTTCCGCCCGCTGCTGGATCGCGGCATGCGCATTCGCCTGCATGGGGCAATCGCTCACGGATCGAGGAAATGGTCCTCGACGGCCAATGCGACCTGGGCATTGCCGCCTATCCAGTCCATGATCGACGCCTGCGCGGCGAGCACGTTCGGGATGTCGCCATGATGGCGGTCGCTGCACCTGCCGTGGCGGACAGGCTCAACGCGGCGGACAATCTCGGAGCAGCGCTCGGTCGGGAACCGGCAGTCGCCTATGGTGTGGAACGTCCGGTCCTCGACGACTGGCTGCGCCATAACGGCATGCAGGCCATCAAGCTGCCCCCGCCCGCCATTGCCGGGCAGGACCTGCGCGGATTGTGTCGCATATTGCGGGATGGCTTCGGGTGGTCAGTGATGCCGGAGTATCTATGCCGGCGTTATCTGGATCGGGGCGAACTGGCGCAGATACGCGCGCCGGTCGGCCATATCCTTCAGCAGTATTTCCTGATTTGGGCACCCAGCGCCTTGCGTGAGCCACGTATCGCCCATGCCCGGCAGACATTGCTCTGGGGTTTAAGCGAAGCATGAAAAAGTAGGTTCGCGTCGAATATGGATATGAGAGCAGCGGTGCTGGCGCGGAAGCGATTGGTTTCGGTTTCCAGGATGTGGCAGTGGTGACTTAGCCGATCGAGCAGCGCAGTGGTCATCTTGGCATCGCCAAACACGCCAGCCCATTCGCTGAAGCTCAGGTTGGTGGTGATGACGACGCTGGTGCGCTCGTACAGCTTGCTGTGCTGATGGAATAGCATGGCGCCACCCGATGGGCTGAAGGGCAGGTCGCCCAGCTCATCGAGGATGAGCAGGTCAAGGCGTAGCAGGCGTTCTGTCAGTTGGCCGGACCGGTTCAAGGTCTTTTGGGCAATGCATTGCTCTTCCAGCCAAGCGTTCAACTCAGCCAGATCGCGGAAGCTGGGCATCGGTTGCCACAACCGGCGTCGAGCGTTCTGAACGCTCTTCTCAACCTGCCCTTTCTCTCAGCCAGAAGGCGGATTGCAGAAATCGGGCTCGAACAGATAGTGGCTGGCCATGGCGGCGAACCTGGCTTTGACCTGCCGCGCCTTCTCGGTCCCGACCTGGTCGGCAGCGGTCCGCCTGCGCAAAAGCTCCGCTAGCATAGTCTGTGCAAGTTCAGCAGGTGCGACGTGCCTGCCCAGTGAAAGATAACCGATAGACACGTCACGCAGGACATCGAACCCCATACATATCAGTGCAGACTCATCATTGCTGGAGGGGCATTGTCCAATCGCCTCCAGAATGTCAGCGACCGGGGCGCGGAAAGATTACTATCGAGCATAGTCTTGCCGTCGAGCAGCCCGATCTGACCTTTGACCTTCAATGTTCCGGCCATCGGCTTCACCAACCTCACCAGAATACGCAACATACTGAATTTTCTTATTCCATTCACAGCAATCAGGTGCACCGCCGCGCCGGGTTTCAGCGCCAAGGCCAGCCTTCTCAGAGGCACGCGATCACTCCGGCTACACTCCAGTCCATTCGCCCCGCTGCAGGAAACGTTTCCGGCATCGCCGGAAAGACCTGCATATGTGGGAACTTTCGGAGTCACCCTTGTCCCAAGATGCACGATGTGCGCCCTTGTCAGCTTTCGGGTTGCGTGGGGGGCTGTGTCGTAAGGCTGCTTTCGATGTGGGCGAGCTGGAGCTGGACGAGGGGTTTCCAGGCGGCGTCGTGGGGTGCGTGGGTGAGGAGATCGGCCCAGATCTTTGCGGCTTGCGGCAGTTTTCCCGAGGTTGCGAGGGCGAGGGCTGTGAAGAACGGTGGGCCGGGCGCCTTGGGATCGGCCTGTCCTGCGCGGCGATAGGCGTAGAAGGCGGCCGGTGAGGGAAGCCGTGGGCGTGCATCAGCAGGGCATTGCCCAGCGCCAGCCAGGCCTCGCTGTTCTTCGGGTCTTCCTCGATGGCGCCTCGCAGGATGCCCGCTGCGCTCACATAGTCGCCGTTGCGGGCCAGCGCGTCGGAGACGATCACCCAGCGGTTGAGCGGCGGGATCGTACTGTTCGTCACCTTGCGGCGCAGATCGACCAGCAGTCCCGGATTGTCGGCATCGGCTTGCACGGGATCGGTAGGACGGTCTGGCAGGTCGGGTCGGCCCTGCACGGCATAGCCTGCAAGCCCCACCGCCAGCGCTGCCGCCAGCGCGCCGTATGCACTGCGCGGCACCCGCAGGCGCCAGACCGCAAGGGCGAAGATCGCGCCTGCAAGGATCAGAACCGCCAGCCAGATCATGATGCTCTCCTGCCCAGACGCGTGCGGGCTATCAGTGTGCCCAGAACCACCAGCACCACCGGCAGCGCATAGAGCGGCCAGCCCGCACCATCGAGCGGCGGGGCATAGCTGACGTAATCGCCATAGCGCCCGATCAGCCAGCTGCGGATCTGCGCGGGCGTCTGTCCTTGCGCGATCCGCTCACGCACCAGCGATCGCATCGCGCCTGCGATCGGCGCATCGGAATCGGCGATCGACTGCCCCTGACACTGCAGGCAGCGCAAGGTTGCCATCAGCGCCCTGGCCCTGGCCTCCTGCTGCGGGTCGTCGAGCTGGCGCCAGGCATAGGGCGCGGTGCCCTGAAGCTCCTGCGCCAGTGAGGGCGCAGCCAGTCCGAGCGCTGCGGTGATCGCCATCAGGGCAAGTGTCCGCCTCATCGCCCGGCCTCGCGGATCTGTGCCAGCAGACCCGGCATGTCCTCTGTCCGGATCTCGCCGATATGCTGGTAGCGGATCACCCCGTGCCCATCGACGATGTAGCTTTCCGGTACGCCCGAAGAGCCGAGCGCAAGCTGCACCTGCCCGCTGTCGTCGCGCCCGATCGTCTCGAACGGGTTGCCGTTGGTAGCCAGGAACTTCGCCAGATCGCCAGGCTCGTCGCGCACCGCGATGCCGACGAGCGACACGCCTGCGGCACGCAGGGCCGCCAGTTGCGGCGCCTCCACCCGGCACGGCAGGCACCACGAGGCGAAGACGTTCACCACATGGACATGGCCATCGGCGAGCGCGCGGCTGTCGAGGCCGGTTCCGGCACTCGGCCCTTTAGGTAAGCCTGCGGGCAGCGAGAAAGCGGGCAGCGGCTTGCCGACCATCGCGCTGCGCACCGCCGTGTCCTGCGGCCGCAGCAGCGCTGCCAGCGCCAGCGCGGCAACGCCTGCGAACAGCGCCAGCGGCAGCCAGATCACCCAGTTCGAGACGCGCGCGGAGGGTGTCGAAGGCGTCGTCATCGCCCCATCTCTTCCCGGCGTTCCTCGATCCGTCGCACGATCCGGCCGCGCCGCCATCCGCTCCCCACGCGTCCGGCCAAGGCCAGCAGACCGCCGAGCGCGACCAGCACCCCGCCCAGCCAGATCAGCGACACGAACGGCTTCCACCACAGCCGCAGCTGCCAGCGGCCATCGTCGGTCTGCTCACCCAGCACGGTATAGAGCTGCCCGTTCCAACGGGTATGGAGCGCCGTCTCGCTGGTGCCTTGTGGTGGCGCCCAGAACATGCGCGCCTGCGGTTGGAGGTGAACAGGCGCCCCGCCGCGATAGCGTGCGTCGAGTTCGGCCTCCAGCGCGGTCCAGTTCGGCCCGGCCTGCGGCTCAATGGCGGCAAGCCGCACGCTCCACGGGCCTACTTGCGTACTCTGTCCGGGCTTCAGGGCAACGAGACGCTCGATGGTCCAGGTGCTCTCGCAGCCCATGCCGATCAGCGCGACGCCGATCCCGAAGTGCGCGATCACCATGCCCCACAGCGGCAGCGGCGCCTTCAGGCGGCGACGCGAGACCAGCGGCATCCACGAAGCCACGGCAAGCCCTGCCCCCAGCACCAGCACGAGGAACGGCAGCACGCTCGCCCCGCCCCACACCAGCACGGCGATGACGGCCAGCGCGATCATGATCGCCGCGCCGGTCAGCAGCGGCAGCACGCGCGGCAATGTGTCGCGGCGCCAGCGCAGCAGCGGCCCGACCATCAGCACCACCAGCATCGGCACCGCGAACAGTGCCGAGACCGGGTTGAAGTAGGGCGGCCCCACCGAGACCCGCTCGCCCATGGCCTCGGCCACCAGCGGATAGAGCGTACCGAACAGCACGATCGCCAGGATCGCCGTCAAGAGCACATTGTTGAGCACCAGCGCGCCCTCGCGGCTCACCGGCTCGAAGCGCGCACCTTCGTGGATGCGCACGGCGCGCAGGGCGAACAGCAGCAGCGCGCCGCCGATATAGAGCGCCAGCAAGGCGAGGATGAAGGTGCCGCGCGTCGGATCGACGGCAAAGGCATGGACGCTGGTCAGGATGCCCGAGCGCACCAGGAACGTGCCGATCATCGACATCGAGAAGGCGATCACCCCCAGCATCACCGTCCACACCCGCAGCGCATCGCGCGAGGCCAGCACATTCACCGAGTGGAACAGCGCGGTCGCCGCGAGCCATGGCATCAGCGAGGCGTTCTCCACCGGGTCCCAGAACCACCAGCCGCCCCAGCCCAGCTCGTAATAGGCCCAGTACGAGCCGAAGGTGATGCCCAGCGTCAGGAAGATCCACGCGCCCAGCACCCAGGGCCGCATCGCCACGGCAAAGGCGCGCCCCGCCTCCCCGCTCGCCAACGCGCCCACCGCAAAGCTGAAGGCGATCGAGAGCCCGACATAACCGAGGTACAGCGTGGGCGGATGGAACGCGAGGCCCATGTCCTGCAACAGCGGGTTGAGCCCCATGCCCGCAGGCGGCGCCGGATCGAGCCGGGCGAACGGGTTCGAGGCCAGCAGCAGGAAGGCATAGAAGCCAAGGCTGACGAAGGCCTGCGCCGCCAGCGTCATGCGCATCGTGCGTTCGGGCAGGCGATGCTCCAGCAGCGCGACCAGCGCGCCGGCAAGGCCCATCACCGAGACCCACAGCAGCATCGAGCCCTCGTGGTTGCCCCAGGTCGAGGCAAGCCGGAAGATCAGCGGCTTGTCCGCGCTCGAATCGCTGGCGACCAGCGCCACCGAGAGGTCCGTCTGAACGAAGCACCAGGCAAGGCAGGCAAAGGCCGCCAGCACCAGCACCCCCTGCACGACCGCTGCCGGACGGGCGAGCGCGCCGAAGGCTGCACTCTCCTCATTGTCACCGCCCCGCGCCGACAGCACGCCCGCCAGCAGTTGCAGCAGCGCCAGCGCGGCGGCCATCCACAGGGCAGCAAGGCCCAGTTCGGCGATCATTGCGTGTGTTCCACGAGGTCGTGTGCCTCCTTCGCGCTCATGCTCGCCATCTCGCGCGGCACGTACTTCTCGTCATGCTTGGCCAGCAGTTGCGTCGCCACGAACAGGTCATGACCTGCTGCTCCCGCCTCCATATGCCCTTGCGCCACGACGCCCGATCCCTCGACGAACAGCGAAGGCACGATGCCGGTGAAGCGCACGGGTACCCGCACCTTGCCGTCGGTCACATCGAAGGCCACCGTCACGCCATCGGCCAGCGTGTGCAGCGAGCCGCGCCGCACCATGCCGCCAAGGCGAACCTCCTGATCGGGCTTGGGCGGATGGGCAAGGATCTCTGCCGGAAGATAGAAATAGCTCGCCTCGCTGCGCAGCGCCCAGGCCGCCAGCAGCCCTGCCCCCAGCAGCGCCGCGATCGCCAGCAACACCAGCACCATGCGCTGGTTGCGCGCCTTCAGAGCCGATACCCGCATCAGCGACGGCGCTTGATCTTGTCGCGGCGCGCCTCGGCCCGCTTCATCGTCCACAGCGACCAGGCGACCAGCGCGATCGTCGCGCCCAGCGCCACGCCATAGGCGGCGATCACATAGGGCCAAGCATCGAAGGCCGCGCGCATCAGGCCGCCTCCTCGCCCAGCGCCATGCGGCGCAGGCGCGCATCGGCCTGCCGGTCCGCCAGGATCGCGCGCATCCGCGCCAGCACGCAGGCTGCAAAGATCAGTGTGAAGCCCAGCGTCGCTGCGAACAGCGGATAGAGAAAGATCGGCGCGATGGCCGACTTGCCCAGCGTGATGCTGGGCGGCTGATGCTGGCTGTTCCACCAGATCACCGAATAGTGGATGATCGGCAGGTTCACCGTGCCCACCAGCCCGAACAGGGCAGGCGCCAGCGGCGGCTCACCGCCCACCGACGCCTCATCGCTCGCCCGCGCCAGCGCAATCCACGCAAGGTAAAGCAGCAGCAGCACCAGCATACTGGTCAGCCGACCGTCCCACACCCACCAGGCACCCCACGCCGGACGCCCCCACAACGAGCCCGTCGCCAGACACACGGCGGTAAACACCGCCCCCGGCACCGCGCAGGCCCGCGCCGCCACCGGTGCCAGCGGATGGCGCCATACGACCTGCGAAAAACTCCCCGCCGCAATCCCCGACCACCCCGCCATGCCCAGCCACGCCGCAGGCACATGCAGGAAAATGATCCGCACCGTGTCCCCCTGAAGCCGCTCCGGCGGAACACAAAACAGCCCGAACACCAACGCCCCGCCCGCCAGCACGACACCGCCGATCAGGCACACCGGCAGCAAAACCCGCGCCAGACGCAAAAAACGAGCCGGATTCGCCAAACCGTGCATGCCGGAAGCTCTAGGGGCGGAACTCATCAACGATCTCGATTAATTCTTGCAGGCGTGAAGACGTCATTCACGCCTATCACTTCCCTCGCGCGTGTCGCGGAAAAACTGCGCGGGCCTTCATGGACACAGCGGTCATTCCAGACGAAACGGAGCCCTCCGAAATGTCCGGAAGACTCCGACTGTTCGTAAGATCAGGGCTGGAAAACAGAACTGCCAGCCTCAACCCTGCCAACCTTTATGCCGTGCGCCTGGCTGTTCGGCGCTGCCCCCTGCGGATCGCGAAGAAGGAAAGCGCTGCATCGGTGGATTGCACAATGCCGGTTGCCAGACCGATCCCCACGATCTAGCAAGCGAGCGCCTGCGGTTCATCCGCAGGCATGATCGCGCCGGTGCCCCGAAAGGGGCTTAATAGGGAACGCGGTGAGGATGGCCCCGGCCATCCGAATCCGGGGCTGTCCCTGCAACTGTAAGCGGTGAGCGAGATGCACATGCGCGGACGGGCGACATACCCCCGAGCCGCCAGCCACTGGGCCGGACGCTAAATCCTGCGAGGCCCGGGAAGGCCGTGTTTCGAGCGATGACCCGCGAGCCAGGAGACCTGCCGGCGTTCGGTCGCTCTTGCCTGGGTCCAGGGGATGGCCAGGGCACGGTACTATCCGTCTGAGCGACGACACGTGTGCGGTAGGAACCGCATGGACGGTCGTGCCGGTCGCAAAGGGGCGTCCGGCGGGCACGGCTGTCGCCGTCGTGGGTGCCGACTTTGTCGCTGCCGTGCGCGCGGAGGGTTCCTGCCGGTTCGCCAGACGCCGGGGACTATCCAATGCTGTTTTCCAAGACCCGTCTCGCGCTTTCGGGCGCTGTTCTGCTGCCTGCTTTCGGCGCGACGCTGCCGGCGCTCGCGCAAACCGAGCCGCAGGATACTTCTGCCGAAAATATCCTCGTTCTGGGTGCGAAGGACCGCACCACGCTGACCACGCCCAACGGCACCGGCAGCCGGTTGAACCTCACCCCGTTGCAGACCCCCGCCAGCATTGCCGTGCTCGATGGGGACACCGTACGCGCCCGTGGCGACATGTCGATCGCCGAGGCTGAATCGCGCGCGCCGGGCATCACCAGCGTCGCCAATCTCGGTAACGGCGGCACCGCGCTCGCCGCGCGCGGCTTCAGCGGTCAGGGCTCGGTCCTGCAACTGGTGGACGGCGTGCGCCTCTATCCCGGCGCGGGCACCATCACTTTCCCCACCGATCCGTGGATGGTCCAGCAGATCGACGTGCTCTCCGGCCCCGCCTCGGTGCTCTATGGGCAGGCCGCGCTGGGCGGTGCAGTCAACGTAGTGATGCGCGCGCCCGATGCGCAGAAGACCGAGGGCCAGGCCGAGATCGGCTATGGCTCGCAGAACACCTTCCACGCCGCCGCCGGGATCGGCGGGCCACTCGCGGATCAACTGTCCTACCGCGTCGATGCCAGCTATCGCCGCTCGGACGGCTATGTCGATCGCGGCGGATCGCACAGCCTCGCGCTGTCTGGCGCGCTGCGCTGGGCACCGAGCGACCGCCTGACCGTGACCCTGCGTGACGACTGGGGCGACAATCATCCCTCCAAATACTTCGGCACCCCGCTGATCGACGGCAAGCTCGATACCGCAATCCGCCATCGCAACTACAACGTGGACGATGCCAGCGTGTGGTTCCACGACAACCGCACCACCCTGCGGGTGGACTGGCACCCGTCCAACACGCTGACCTTCTCCAACACCGCTTATCGCCTGACGACGAAGCGGCACTGGCAGGATCTGGAAAGCTACTGCTGGGTCGGCGCCGACGGCTTCTGCCCCAATGGCTACAATGCACAGGCCGCGACACCGGGCACGATCTATCGCACCGACAATTTCGGCATCGACCATGACCAGACCCAGTGGGGCGATCAGGGCAGCATGACGCTGCAAACCCCGCTGACGGCAGGCCTGTCGAACACGCTGGTTACAGGGTTCGACGTCAACACCATCGGCTTCACCCACGGCAACGATTTCGGATCGGACGTGCAGGTGAGCGAGGTCGATCCCTACGCTTTCGATCCCGGTCAGTTCCTCGACACACAGGGTATCGCGCCGCGCTATCGCACCCGCACCAACGAATACGCGATCTTCGCCGAGGACCGGCTGGCGCTGGTGAGCATCTCTCAGTGGTCGGCGGCGTGCGCTATGAACACGATCAGGTGAAGCGCTGGACGATTGCCTATACGAATGACGGCAGCCGCAGCGATACCTTCGTGCTCGACAAGCGGCTGCACAACACCACATGGCGCGTGGGCAGCGTCTATCAGCCGATCTCCACCGTCTCGCTCTATGCCCAGTACGCCACCGGTGTCGATCCTTTGGGAACGCTGACGACCTATTCCACCGATCAGGTCGCCTTCAGCAATGCCACCGGCGATCAGGTGGAAGTGGGTGCCAAGGCCAGCTTCCTGAACGGCCACGGCACCGCGACGCTGGCCGCCTATCGCATCGTCAAGAAGCACCTGCTGGCCCAGCAGACGCTGACCAGCCCGATCGAGCAGGTCGGCCAGCGTTCGGCAAAGGGGATCGAGGCGTCGGTCTCGCTGGACCTGCCGCGCGGCTTCGGGATCGATGCCAACGGCTCGGTGCTGGATGCCCGCTTCGACGATTTCGTTTCGGGCGGGGTCAGCTACACCGGGAACACGCCGCCCAACGTGCCCGAACGCATGGCCAACCTGTGGCTGCGCTGGAATGCCACACGCCAGCTTCAGGCCCGCGCGGGCCTGCGCTATGTCGGGCGGACCTATTCGGACAATGCGAACGCCTTCCGCATTCCCGGTTACGCCACCGTCGATACGACGCTGTCCTGGGCACTGACGCCCAAGCTGGCGCTGGACCTGCGCGTCTACAACCTGCTCGACAAGGCGTACGCGATGACGAGCTACAACGACGAGCAGTGGATTCTGGGGCGTCCGCGCTCGGTGGACGTGACGCTTCGTGCGGGCTTCTGATCCCCTCGTGCGCCGGTCTTTCGGAAGGAAGACCGGCGCAGTTCGCGGCCTCGTCACCGACAAGGCGGTGCGGCGGTGGGTAATGCTGATCCATCGCTGGATCGGCATTGCCGCCTGCCTGCTGTTTGCGATGTGGTTCGCCTCGGGGCTGGTGATGCTCTACGTCCCCTACCCAGCCTTTCGGCGTCGCAGAAGGCCGCAGGCGCTCAGCCGATCGACGCGCGGCTGATCGATGTGCCGCCGCCCGTCATGACCATGCCGCAGTCGCTGCGGCTGGAAATGCGCGACGGCATACCGGTGTGGCGGATCGAGGGTTGGGACGGGACATTGCGCACACCCCCGGCAATACGAGGGCGCGTGCCCGCACCGGTCGATGCCGCCTATGCCGCGCGCGTGGCGGCGCGTTTCGGGCATGCGAAGACACGCGATGTCGAGGAGATCGCGCGTGATCAGTGGACGGTCGCGAGCGGGTTCGACCGGCACCGACCGCTGTGGAAGGTCAGCCTTGCCGATGCGGCAGGCACGCAGCTCTACATCTCCTCGACCAGCGGCGCGGTGGTCCAGCGCACCACTGCGCATCAGCGGTTCTGGAACTGGCTCGGCGCGATCCCGCACTGGATCTATCCCACGCTGCTGCGGCAGGACAATGCGCTGTGGCGGCAGGTGGTGATGTGGGTCTCCGGCCCCTGCATCGCCGCCGCGCTCACCGGCATCTGGGTAGGCGTACTGCGCACCCGGCTGGGACAGCGACGCTACAAGGGCGGGCGCGTCACCCCCTATCGCGGGTGGATGCTGTGGCACCACGCGGCAGGGATGCTGGGCGGCCTGTTCCTGCTGACATGGATCTTCAGCGGCTGGCTTTCGGTCGATCCGGGGCGAGTGTTCAGCGGAAGCGAAACAGCACCTGATGCGCTGTTCCGGTATGGCGGCGGCAACGCTCCCCTGCCGCGTGTCCCGCTCGCCCGCTGGCGGCAGGACTCGAACGGGATGAGCGGCGTTGAACTGACGTTCAAGGCTTCTCTACCCCGCTTCAGTGCGTTTCACCCCGATGGCACGCGCACGGTTCTGACGCTGGACAATCGCGCTGTTGAATCGGGTAAAATCGTGCAGATCGAAAGGCTTGCGTCGGAACTTGTGCCGGACGGGAAGCCGGTGGAAGCGCAATGGCTGCGCGCGCCCGATGCCTATTGGTACTCGCTTGAAGGCCTCCCGCAACTCCCCGTCCTGCGCCTGAAATTCGACGATCCTGCAAGGACCTGGCTGGAACTGGACCCTGCAACCGGGGAGATTCTCGAACGCCTGGACTCCCGCCACCGCACATATCGCTGGCTCTACGATTTCCTGCACCGCTGGGATGCCAGTTGGCTCACAAGGCACGATACTTTCCGCCAATGGCTGATCTGGGCGATGTCGCTGCCGGGGCTGATCCTCTCCATCAGCGGGATCAGGATCGGCTGGAAGCGATTGCGCAGCGACATGTGAAGACATCCGAAACACCTCATTAATTGAAATTATATATACATATATAATTTCAATATTACTTAGTGCATTCTGCCAATTATCAAATACCGGCAGATTCGACGATGAATCTCCAAAAGTCGCAGCCCTCCCCTTGCAGATTTTCTTGAGCAGGGCCTTGAGTCGGAAGAAGGCCTTCTCGATCGAGTTGAAGTCCGGGCTGCAGAGTGGAAGGAGGCCCAGACCGATCGGACCTAGAAGCGAAAATTGGCTGCTTAGGGTCAGGACCCATTACTCCCACCATCGAGGTTTGAAGCAAAATGGCTCGGCACGAGAAGGGAAAGCGCAGGAATATGTCGATATTTCAAGACTTCCCGACGAAGTGCGGGGCCATTTTGGTCAAATCCCTACGGGACGCCCGAATGGCTTCCATCTCGAACCAAACCGTCCTTGGAAAGGCAACCAGCCTTTCCGGCGAGCGATTTGGCCCGATATGTTCGCCATTCGGGCGCCTCGACGGTGCGAGTAATGGGTCCTGACCCTAATGGCCATGCTGGGCAGATTGGCGCTCCGGAGTGGGAGCCTCGACACCTGGTGTTGATCAATCAAGCCGGGGTGCGACGCTCTGTTTGATTAACCGCCTACCGCGGCTAAACGGAGGGCATGACAGCATCTGACCTCGAATACCTGCTTATAGCTCGCCTCGTCCGGGAAAAAGGTGGCTCCTCGCAGACTTGGCGGCAAGCGCTAGGCAAGATCATCGTGCGAGACACAAAGACCTATCCCCATTGCAACTGGGATGTCAGACTTGGTGGTACTGATACACAACGCGCTGTGATCGAACGCATGCTTGATGACGTGCGGCTTGAATATTCGATCGTGACAGTCGGCTAATACCAAGCCCCTCTGATCATGCCCCATGCGCCCACTGGCGCAAGCCGATGGACATGATGCGCCATGGCTGATCGATGAGGCGGTTCCGGGCGTGGCAGCAGTGGTCCACGACGTTGTCGTATGAGGAGAAGATGCGGTTCGACAGCCAATTGTCGCGCACGAACTGCCGCACGTTCTCGACCGGATTGAGTTCAGAACATTTGGGCGGCAGAGGCAAGAGGGTGATGTTGGCCGGGATGTCGAGTTTGCCGGACATGTGCCACCCGGCCTGATCGAGCATGAGCACGGCGTGAGCGCCGGGTGCGACCTGGCTGCTGATTTAGCTGCGCTGGACTACGTCTCGGCGAGATGCATGTTCATTGCTTCGCCGTTGCAACGAGGCATGACCAATGCGGCGCCTTTGCCTTCTGCGGGACAAATCGCTCCAAAGATCCATGCCGATGCCCGGCGCAGATCACGGAGCGCGACAGGGCTTGTTCCGCTCTTGGCCCAGCGCCGTGTGATCTGCGTTTTTTGACCGATCCGGGTCTCGTCTTGCCACCAGAATTCTATTGCTGTGCCTTTGGGCAGGCGTCTTTGGATTTGCGCCAGACGGGCGGGGAAGGCTTTTTAAAAGCGGCAATATCTTCAGGGCGTTGCCCCTGATGGCCTGGTCGGGCCGAGAGTTTGCGATAGCCCATGGTCCGAAGTTCATGCCCCAGCGCCTGCTTGCTGATCGAGATTTCGAAGTAATCCCATAGCCATTGGACGAGGTCGATGGTCCGCCAACGAACAACGCTATGAACGGTGGGAATGGAGCCAGCCTCAAAGGCATCTGCCAACGCGCGCCGATGACAGTCGTCCAAGATGGTATCTGGCCCCGGCGCCTTGCGGGTTTCCAGACCATCAGGGCCCTGCGCGTTGAAGCGCAGCGCCCAGTCCCTGACAATCTGCAGCGTGACCCCGCCAACCTTGGCTGCGTCACTTCGACTTCCGCCGTCCAGGATCGTCGCAATCGCCAGAAGACGGCGGACTTGGTCTGCATCCTTGGCGTGGCAAGCAAAGACCCGAACCTGCGCAGAACTGAAATTACCTCGAAGTCTGACCGGCGCTGCCATCGCAAAACTCCAACCGTTTGCGATGGTGAATCACGTCATGCCCCGGCCGGATACCTTCCATGAGTCAGATTCCACAGGTCCTGGTATAAGTGCCGGATGGGAGTAACCGCCAATGGCATGACGGCCAGATTCGCGCCCCTATCGGTCCAGGCCGTGCACAAAAGTTCAGCCTGAGGTCGAGGTCGTCCCCGCTTCCAGCGTTGCCGCCACATGCGCGCGATTTGTCGTTCCCCATTCGCACAGGGGCCGCAGCGCCTCGACCAAGGTCTCGCCAAACGGCGTCAGCGCGTAATCCACCATCGGCGGCACACACTGGTGGTCCCGGCGGATGAGTACATTCATCGCGACCAGTTCTCGCAGCTGCTGAATGAGAACTTTCTCGCTAATGCCCGCGACGCGCTGCTTCACCTGGGAAAACCGGGTTGGGCCGCCTTGGAGGTGATAGAGGATCAACGGCTTCCACTTGCCGCCCATCACCTTCAGCGAAACGTCAAGACCGCAGGGGCTATCCATCATGTCCACGTACGATTTCACACTTACCTTTAGGTAGGTACTGCCCTTATTGTAACTTAATGTCTATCTGGATTTCGAACGTTGCCTGGACAGGGCTGGTGCCAGCCTCTCGCAAGGAAGGAAACTCTGGATGACACGCAATATTCAGACCATCGAAAAACTCTATGCTGCGGCTGAAGGCAACAGTCTGGATATCCCCGGCTTCCTGGCCTGCTTTGCGTCAGACGGCTATGCGCGCAATGTCCCTGCCGGGATAGACTTTCACGGCGAGGACATCGCCCTGGTCGCCAGTGGAATGGTTGAGGCCTTTCCAGACGTGCACCGGGAGATTTTCCATATCGCTGCGACCGATGATCTTGTCGTTGTCGAACTGGCTATTCGTGGCGAGCATCAAGGCACCTTAGTGACGCCCGCCGGCCCTATGCTCGCCACCGGCAAGAGAATCGACGTACCGTGTTGCGACGTATTCCATATGAAAGACGGCAAGGTGACCGCCTTTCATTGTTACAATGCGGCCAATATTCTACAACAACAACTCATCTAAACTGTCATGATAGGGCGATTAACGGAACGTACACCAGTCAGACCCGGCCTACCAAAAAATAGCTTCGCAAGCGACTTGTCTTGGGCCGCCCAAAGATGATGGGGAAGCGATCAGTACGCTCTCGAGGACCAAAAAGATCGGTGGCTGAACGGCAATAAAAGTCGTTAGCCACCTCAAGATTGATTCTAGGCGGTGCGGATAAATTCCACATCACCACGGCTGGAGGCAAAAACCGCCAGTTCAAGAAGTCGAGGTAGCGAAATATCGAGAATATTGCGCGCCGAGCCGTCACTGAAATGGCGGTTTTGCCTCCAGCCCCAAAGGGGGTATCCTGTTAAGGCCTAGCAGCCTTGCTCGGCCTTGAAAGAGGCCCACTCTTCCTGCGTCCTCGCGCCTCCCCAAGGGCTTTACAGGACAACCTTCGTGATGCGGAATTTGTCCACGCCGCCTTAGGGTTGATCGGCATTCAGAGGGCGACGATCAACTCTAGCGCGCGAACTCATCGGTGGCGCGGATCAGTGCATCCAGTATGCCCGGCTCGTTATAGGCGTGGCCTGCGCCTTCGATCATCTCGAAGCGTGCCTCGGGCCATGCGCGGTGGAGCGCCCAGGCGGTCTCCGCCGGGCAGGCCATGTCGTAGCGGCCCTGGACGATGACGCCCGGAATGTTCGCCAACTTGCCCGCCTCGCGGATCAGTTGGCCCTCGTCCAGCCAACCGCCATGGACGAAGTAGTGGTTTTCGATCCGGGCGAAAGCCAGCGCGAAATCGTCCCCGTCATGGGTGGCGGACAAGGCGGGGTCCGGCAGCAGGCGGATCGTTTCGCCTTCCCACACGCTCCAGGCGCGGGCGGCCGCAAGGCGGGCCGCGCGATCCTCGCCCGTCAGCAGCGCGCGATAGGCGGCGACCATGTTGCCGCGCTCCCCCTCTGCGATCGGCGCAACGAAACGCTCCCACTTGTCGGGATAGATGCGGCTGGCGCCATGCTGATAATACCAGTCGATCTCGCTCTGCCGGATCGTGAAGATGCCGCGCAGCACCAGTTCGCTCACCCGCTCCGCATGGCTCTGGGCGTAGGCGAGCGCCAGCGTCGATCCCCAGCTACCGCCGAACACCAGCCATTGCTCCACGCCCATCATCGCGCGCAACCGCTCTATATCGGCAACAAGGTGCCAGGTGGTGTTGGCATCGAGTTCCGCGTGCGGGGTGGACCTGCCACATCCGCGCTGGTCGAACAGCAGCACGTCATAGCGCGAAGGGTCGAACAGGCGGCGATGGTCGGGCGAGATACCCCCGCCCGGCCCGCCATGCAGAAAGACCGCAGGCTTGGCGCCGGGCGTTCCGCTGCGTTCCCAATAGACCTTGTGGCCATCGCCAACGTCGAGGTGGCCGGAGGCGAAAGGTTCGATCGGGGGGTAGAGCGTGCGCATGCCGATCTTTTAGCGAACCTTGCGTTTTTAACCAGTGCCTTGGCATCAGGTGCTGCCCGCCCTCAGGCGGGGCTGGTCGTTACCGATCTTCGTGTTAGAAACGTGCATCTAACACCTTAGCGGAGAACGAAATGCCCCACATCGAGCTGCTGCTGACCAACCCGCTTCCCGCATCGGAGCACTCGCGCGATCTGGAAGGCTTCGTGGTCCACAAGCTGTGGGAAGCCGCCGATCCCGACGCGTTGCTGGCCGAGGTGGGGGCGCGCATACGCGGGGTCATCGCCAACGGTCCTACCCGCATGGACGAGGCGCTGCTCTCGCAATTGCCCGAGCTTGAGATCGTCGCGAATTTCGGCGTGGGCTACGACAGGATCGACGTTCCTGCTGCGACCCGGCACGGCGTTGTCGTGACCAACACCCCCAGCGTGCTCGACGATGAAGTGGCGGACCTGACACTGGGCCTGCTGCTGGCAACCGTTCGCAAGATCCCGCAAGCGGACCGCTACGTGCGGGACGGACGCTGGCTGCAGTCGGCATTTCCGCTGTCCACCAGCCTGCGCGGCCGCAAGGTCGGTATTCTGGGCCTTGGCAACATCGGTCTTGCCATCGCCCGGCGCCTTGCTGGCTTCGAGGTCGAAATCGCCTATCACAGCCGCCGCCGGCGAGAGGGCGTTGCCTATGAATACTGCGACAGCCCCTCAGCACTGGCGCAGGCGGTGGACGTGCTGATCGTGATCGTTCCGGCGACGCCCGAGACGCACCATATCGTCGATGCCGATCTTCTGGAAAAGCTCGGCCCCAACGGCATCCTGATCAATGTCGCACGAGGGTCAGTGGTGGACGAGGCCGCGCTGATCGCCGCGCTGGAAAACGGCACCATTCTGGCCGCCGGGCTCGACGTATTCGAGCACGAACCGGTGGTGCCCGCCGCGCTGATCGCTGCGGAGAATACCGTTCTGCTGCCGCATATCGGTTCTGCCAGCACGCACACGCGCAGCGCGATGTCCGATCTCGTGATCGCCAATATCTGCGGCTGGTTCCGTGACGGGCACGCCGTGACCCCGGTCAACGAAATCGCGTGATCTCAAGCACCTGACCGCCAGTGATGGCCCCGGCATCGTCCGGGGCCGAAGGAAGGGCGTCCGCCACGACCTGATTGCGACCGTTGCGTTTTGCCGCGTACAATAGCTCGTCGCGCGGCGGGGGCCGTGGCGAGGGTCTCACCGGGATGCACCGCGGTCGCCCCGAAGCTGGCGCTACACTGCCATGACGGGCCTGCCATGCCCCAGACGCGTTGGGCGAACGCCATGCGTATCGCTTCCGCAGTCTCT